>NZ_CP029331.1:1529660-1835592 GCF_003345255.1 Pseudothauera hydrothermalis
CGGGCGCGCGGCGCTCGAAGCACAAGCCCAGGATCCGCGCAACACCATTGTCTCGGTCAAGCGTTTCATGGGTCGTGGCATCAAGGATGTTGCCCATGTCGAATCCAGTCCATACGACTTTGTGGATATGCCGGGCATGGTCCGCCTGCGCACGGTGCAGGGCATCAAAAGTCCGGTAGAGGTCTCGGCGGAAATCCTCAAAGTGCTGCGCGCGCGTGCCGAAGCTTCACTGGGCGGCGAGTTGAGCGGAGTGGTCATTACCGTGCCGGCTTATTTCGACGATGCGCAGCGTCAGGCGACCAAGGATGCCGCTACCCTGGCGGGGCTGAACGTGCTGCGCCTGCTCAACGAGCCGACCGCAGCGGCGGTCGCATACGGGCTGGACAACGCAGCCGAAGGCATTTACGCAGTCTATGACCTTGGTGGCGGCACCTTCGATGTTTCCATCCTCAAGCTGTCACGCGGGGTATTCGAGGTGCTGGCCACCCATGGCGATGCCGCACTGGGCGGAGACGATTTCGATCACCGACTGTTTTGCTGGATCCTGGACAAATCCGGCATCGCCCCCCCGTCGTCCGAAGATGCCCGGCGGCTGCTGATGAAGGCGAGGGAGGTCAAGGAACTACTCTCGGTCAGTGAGGAGGCGGCGCTGAACGTGGCCTTGGACAGCGGCGAAGAGGTCAATCTGACGGTCAGTCGCAGCGAATTCGAGCACATGACCGAGCATCTGGTGAAGAAAACTTTGACGCCGATGCGCAAGGCCCTGCGTGACGCCGAACTGACTCCGGCGGATGTCAAGGGCGTAGTCATGGTCGGTGGCGCGACCCGGATGCCGCAAATTCAACGCTCGGTAGCGGAGTTTTTTGGCCAGGAGCCTTTGACCAATCTCGACCCCGATAAAGTGGTGGCGCTGGGTGCGGCCATTCAGGCCAACGCGCTGGTGGGCAATCGCAAGGACGAGGATGACTGGCTGCTGCTCGACGTCATTCCCTTGTCGCTCGGCCTTGAGACCATGGGGGGATTGACCGAGAAGGTGATCCCGCGCAATTCCACCATACCGATTGCACGCGCGCAGGAATTTACCACCTTCAAGGACGGGCAAACCGCGATGGCCTTTCACGTGGTGCAGGGCGAGCGCGAGCTGGTGTCCGATTGTCGCTCGCTGGCACGTTTCGAGCTGCGCGGCATTCCGCCGATGGCCGCCGGTGCCGCGCGGGTCAGAGTCACCTTTCAGGTCGACGCCGACGGTTTGCTCTCGGTGTCGGCGCGCGAAATGTCTTCCGGGGTGGAGGCCAGCGTGCTGGTCAAACCTTCCTATGGCCTGACCGATGAGGAAATCGCCGGAATGCTGCGCGAAGGGGTCGAACATGCCGGTCAAGACATGCTGGCGCGTGCGCTGCGGGAGCAGCAAGTCGAAGCCGACCGGCTACTCGAAGCCACCGCACAGGCGCTGGAGCAAGACGGCGATCTGCTCGACGCTACCGAGCGCAGCGCCATCGATGCCGCCATCGCAGCGCTGCGCCAAGCCCGTGAGGGCGATGACCATCGCCTGATCAAGCAACACATCGACGCGCTGACGCGCGCCACCGACGAATTCGCCGCCCGGCGCATGGACCGCAGTGTGCGCACCGCTCTGGCCGGGCATAAAGTCGACGAGATCGAACTATGACCCAGATCATTGTACTGCCTCATGTCGAGCTATGCCCGGAGGGTGCGGTCATCGAGGCCACGCCGGGTGAATCGATCTGCGACAGCCTGCTCAATAACGGCATCGAAATCGAACACGCGTGCGAAAAATCCTGTGCATGCACCACCTGTCATGTGATCGTGCGCGAAGGCTTCGAATCGCTCAATGAGGCCGAAGAGGAAGAGGAAGATTTGCTCGACAAGGCCTGGGGGCTGGAACCGCACTCGCGTCTGTCCTGCCAGGCCATCGTTGGCGACACCCCGTTGGTGATTGAAATTCCGCGCTACACCATCAACATGGCTCGGGAGGGCAAACACGGATGAAATGGACCGAAGTCGAAGAAATCGCCATCCAACTGGCCGATGCGCATCCGGAGGTCGACCCGATGAGAGTGAATTTTGTCGATCTGATGAACTGGGTCATCGCGCTGCCCGAATTCGACGACGATCCCAAGCACTGCGGTGAGCGGATTCTGGAAGCCATCCAACAGGCTTGGATCAATGAAAAATCCTGACTGACATCATGAACGGCGCGAGCACGGTTTTTGAATTCACCCTGCGTGCGCTCGATGGCCAACCCATGCCACTTGCGCGTTATCGCGGGCAGGTACTGCTGCTGGTCAATGTCGCCAGCCAATGCGGTCTGACCCCGCAGTATGCGGGTCTGCAGCGGCTACAGGACACCTTCGCCGACCGCGGGTTTACCGTCATCGGTTTTCCGTGCAACCAATTTGGCGGCCAGGAACCGGGTGATGCGGCGCAGATTGCTGCGTTTTGCGAGAAAAACTATGGCGTGAGTTTTCCGTTGAGCGAGAAAATCGATGTCAATGGCCCCAGCGCGCATCCGCTTTACCAATGGCTGTGCGCCGCCGCGCCAGGCGTTTTGGGTACCGAAGCCATCAAATGGAACTTCACCAAGTTTCTGACCGATCGCCAGGGCAGGGTGGTTGCCCGTTATGCACCGACCACCACGCCCGAAGCGCTGGTGTGCGACATCGACAAACTGCTCGATGCCCCGACCGGCTGAGCCCAGCCGGCCTCAGTAGCTGCTGCCGGTGGCGTCGGCAGACTCGTTGAGCGACAGCCAGTACACGCCCATCTGTCCCACTGCCTGAATGAAGCGCTCAAAGTCCACCGGCTTGCGGATATAACTATTGGCGCCCAGGCGGTAGGCTTCGCGGATGTCCTGAAGCTCGCGCGAAGTGGTCAGCACCACGACCGGTAAAAGTGCGGTACGTTCATCTGCGCGGATGCGGCGCAACACCTCCAAACCGTCGATGCGTGGGAGTTTGAGGTCGAGCAATATGACCGCCGGCATGGTGGCCGCATCCCGACCGGCGTGGCTGCCGGTACCGAATAGATAATCGATGGCTTCAACGCCATCGCGCGCGACCACCACCGGATTGTCGATTTGATTCTTGCTAAACGCCCGTAAGGTCAAAGCCTCGTCGTCCGGGTTGTCTTCGACCAGCAAAATGGGACGTCCGGGAGGCATGGCTTTCTCCTAAGGTATGTCTTCATCGCGCAGAACGAACACCACATCGTCGCCGCCCTGGGTCGACAGCCACACCAAGGGCAGGTCAGGAAAGGCCTGTTCCACGATGGAACGATTATGGCCGATTTCCACGGCCAGAATGCCGCCGGGGTTGAGGTGTTGCTTGCTTTCGGTCAGTAAGCGACGCACCACGTCGAGTCCATCTTCGCCCGCACCCAGCGCCATTTGCGGCTCATGCAGGTATTCCGCGGGCAGACGGGCCATTGCCTCGGCAGTAACATAAGGCGGGTTGCAAACGATGAGGTCGAAGCGCCGACCGTCCAGTCCGCTGAACACGTCGCTGCGGACCAGTTCGATACGCGTTTGCAGCCCGTAGTCGCATACGTTGCGGTGTGCAACCGCGAGCGCATCCGCGGATAAATCGGCCGCCACGATATTGGCCTGCGGAAAGGCGTGTGCCATGAGCACCGCCAAACAGCCCGAACCGGTGCATAGATCCAGCGCACTGCCAATTGCTTCCGGGTCAGCCACCCAAGGTGCCAGCGCGTCTTCGAGCAGTTCGGCAAAAAACGAGCGCGGCACGATGACCCGCTCATCCACATAAAAGCGGAATTCGCCCAGCCATGCTTCATTGACCAGATAGGCGGTCGGCACCCGTTCGTCTACCCGACGGTTGATGCGCGTGTAGAGCTCATCACGTTCTTCGGCGGTGATACAGGCATCCAGAAAGGGCTCCAGGCGATCCAGCGGCAGGTTCAGTGTCGCCAGGATCAGCCAGACCGCTTCATCGTAAGCATCATTGCAGCCGTGACCAAAGAAAACCCGGCCTCGATTGAAACGGGTGACCGCATAGCGCAGCCAGTCGCGGACGGTGACCAGCTCGGCCAGCGGACCGTGTTCATGGATGTGGTCGTCGTGATGATCGTGTTCGGGAAGAGCGGTATTCATTGCAGTTTCAGCCCGCCGGCGCGAGCAACAGATTTTCCAAGGTGCGGCGGTAAATGGACGACAAAGCCTCGAGCGCATCGACCGCGATGCACTCATTGACCTTGTGGATGGTGGCGTTTACTGGTCCGCATTCCACCACTTCGGCGCAGATGTCGGCAATGAAGCGGCCATCCGAGGTGCCGCCGGTGGTCGACAGTTCGGTGTCGACGCCAGTGGTGGCGCGGATGGCTTGGCTGATCGCATTGACCAGGCGACCACGTCCGGTGATGAAGGGTTTACCGGAAAGCTGCCAGACGAGCTCGTATTCCAAGCCATGCCGGTCGAGCACTTCATGGGTGCGGGTTTTGAGCGATTCTGCGCTGCTTGTCGGGGCGAAGCGAAAATTGAACTGCACTTCGCAATGACCGGGAATGATGTTGGTGGCGCCGGTTCCAGCGTGAATATTGGACACTTGCCAAGTGGTGGGCGGGAAGAACTCGTCGCCTTGGTCCCAGCCGATGGCAGCCAGTTCGGCCAAGGCCGGTGCCAACTGATGCACCGGGTTGCGCGCCAGATGCGGATAGGCCACATGACCTTGTATGCCCTTGACCCGCAGCGTGCCCGATAGCGATCCGCGACGGCCGTTTTTGATCATGTCGCCCAGCGTGACCACCGAGGTGGGTTCGCCCACCACACACCAGTCCAGACGCTCACCGCGGGCGGCAAGAGCCTCGACCACCTTGACGGTGCCATGGGTAGCCGCACCTTCTTCGTCGGAGGTAAGCAACAGTGCAATCGAGCCTTGATGATCGGGGTGGGCAGCGACGAAGGTTTCGATGGCGGTGACGAAGGCCGCCAGCGAGCTTTTCATGTCGGCCGCCCCCCGCCCGTAGAGCATGCCGTCGCGCACCGTGGGTTCGAATGGCGGGCTCTGCCAGGCTTCCAGTGGGCCGGTCGGCACCACGTCGGTGTGTCCGGCAAAGCACAGGACAGGGCGGGCCTTACCGCGCCGCGCCCACAGGTTGCAAACCCCGCCGGTGTCGATACGCTCCAGCACAAAACCCAGCGGGGCCAGACGGCTGGCAATCAAATCCAGGCAACCTGCGTCCTCAGGGGTGACCGAAGGGCGGGCGATCAATTCGCAGGCAAGGGCGAGAGTCGGTGCGTTCGGGCTTGGGGTCATGAAGTCGTTGTGGTGATGATAAGGCTGCCGGCGCTAAGGCCTTGCGCACCCGGTTGCGCGCTAGGTATCGAGGCCGGTATCAATCGTCCATGTGCAAGGTGAACTCACGGAAAGACGTGCCGTCCGGTTGGGTGCGCTCAAAGTCGATGATCGGCGTGCCTTGGCCGCCCTGGGGTTGGGTGTCGGTGGAGGCAAGCTGGGCGTTGTTGATCAACCAGTGCAGGTTGGTCGGTGAATCGGCATTGGCCAGCGCCTCGTCCAGGGTGATGGTCTTGCTGTGGAAGAGATTGAACAAATCCTGTTCAAAGGTTTGCGAACCCGGTGCCAGGCTCTGCTCCATGGCTTCCTTGACCCCGTTCAGCTCACCGCGCTCGATCAACTCGGCGATATGGCGGGTATTCATCAGAATTTCCACGGCTGGAATGCGCTTGCCGTCGGGTTTGCGCACCAGACGCTGGGAAACGATGCATTTGAGCGCAACCGCCAGATCCAGATAGAGCAGGGGACGGTTTTCCAGCGGAAAGAAGTTCACGATGCGATTGAGCGCATGATAGGCGTTATTGGCGTGCAGCGTGGCCAAGCACAAATGCCCGGTTTGCGAGTAGGCCAGCGCGGCCTGCATGGTTTCGCGGTCGCGGATTTCGCCGATCAGAATGCAGTCTGGAGCCTGGCGCATGGCATTACGCAGCGCCTCGTGCCAACTGTGGGTGTCGATTCCCACCTCGCGCTGGTTCACGACCGATTTGCGGTGCTTGAACAGGTACTCGATCGGGTCCTCGACGGTCAGGATATGTCCGGATTTGTTGCGGTTGCGGTGGTCGATCATCGAGGCCAGGGTCGTGGATTTGCCCGAACCGGTCGCCCCCACCACCAGCACCAGACCGCGTTTTTCCATGACCACATCGGCCAGCACCGGCGGCAACCCCAGCGCCTCCAGCGAAGGAATATCGCCCTGGATGTAGCGCACCACCACGCCAATGCTGTTGCGTTGCCAGAATACATTGACCCGGAAGTTGCCCAGATCCCGCCGCCCGAAAGAGAGATTGAGCTCTTTGTCGCGTTCAAAACGCTCGATCTGCTCCGCACTCATCATCTCGTAGATCATCCGCTTGATCATGGACGGCTCCATGACCTGCTGGTTGATCGGCATGGTGTGCCCCTGAATCTTGATGTGGATGGGCGCACCGGCCGAGATGAAGATATCCGAAGCCTGCTTGTCGGCCATCAGTTGAAACAGCTTGTCGAACATCATCATCGGTGCAGGCTCCGGATCGAGACGGGAGTACGGGACTTACGCGCCGCGCAGCAGCTCGTTGATGGCGGTCTTGGCGCGGGTTTGGGCGTCGACCTTCTTGACGATCACCGCACAGTACAGGCTGTATTTACCGTCGGCCGAAGGCAAGCTGCCAGGCACCACGACCGACCCCGCGGGGACCCGGCCGTAATGGATTTCGCCGGTCTCACGGTCATAGATCTTGGTGCTTTGGCCGATGTACACCCCCATCGACAGCACCGCATTCTCCTCGACGATCACGCCCTCGACCACTTCGGAGCGCGCGCCGATGAACACATTATCTTCGATGATCACCGGGCCGGCCTGCACCGGCTCCAGCACGCCGCCGATGCCCACACCACCGGATAGATGCACGTTTTTGCCGATCTGCGCGCAGGAACCCACGGTGGCCCAGGTATCCACCATGGTGCCTTCATCCACGTAGGCGCCAATGTTCACGTAGGAGGGCATCAGCACCACGTTCTTGGCAATATAGCTGCCCTTGCGCACCACCGCCGGCGGCACCACGCGGAAGCCGCCCTGCTGGAACTGTTCCGGGGTGTAGTCGCCGAACTTGGTCGGCACCTTGTCGAAGAAATTGAGACTGCCGGCCGGCATCGGTTCGTTGTCGCGCAGACGGAAGGAGATCAGTACCGCTTTCTTGATCCACTGGTTGACCACCCACTGGCCTTCTTTCTTTTCCGCCACCCGCAGGGTGCCGGCATCCAGGCCGGCAATCACCTGGGCGACCGCATCGCGCACCTCGGCGGTGGCGGCAGCCGGCGACAGGCTGGCACGGTTCTCGAAGGCGTCGTCGATGATCTTTTGCAGTGCTTGCATGGGGGACTATCCGTTGTTCAAAGTTTTTGACAGAAGGCGACGATGCGCTCGGCCGCTTCCAGACATTCGCCGGGTTCGGCCACCAGCGCGATGCGCACATAGTTTTCGCCGGGATTGATGCCGGCAGCCTCACGTGCAAGAAAGCTGCCGGGCAGGACGGTCACATTATATTCAGCCTGCAGCCGGCGGGCGAACTCGGTATCCGCGATGGGTGTGCGAGCCCACAGGTAGAAGCCGGCGTCCGGCCGTTCGACCTCCAGCCAGGGGGCGAGCAGCGGCGTGATGCGGTCGAATTTCTCGCGGTAGAGCCGACGGTTTTCCAGCACATGCGCTTCGTCGCTCCAGGCTGCAACCGAAGCGGCCTGCACCGCCGGGCTCATCGCGCAACCATGGTAGGTGCGATAACGCAAGAAGTTTTTGAGCAGTTTTGCATCGCCGGCCACGAAGCCGGAGCGCATGCCCGGCACGTTGGAGCGCTTGGACAGGCTGGAAAACATGACGATGTTGCCAAAGTCGCTGCGCCCCAGCCGGTGCGCGGCCTGTAGCGCCCCCAGCGGCGGGTTGTGTTCGTCGAAGTAGATCTCGGAATAGCACTCGTCGGCCGCAATCGCGAAGCCGTAGCGGTCGGCACGCTCGAAGAGATCGCCCCATTCGTCCAGCGACAACACCCGGCCGGTGGGGTTGCCGGGCGAGCAGACGAACACTAGCTGTACATCGCGCCAGACGGATTCCGGCACCGAATCGAAATTCGGCCCAAAACGCTCGCCGCCGGCCGTATTGTTGAGGAACACCGGCTCGGCGCCTGCCAGCAGGGCCGCGCCTTCGTAGATCTGATAAAACGGGTTGGGTGAGAGCACCTTGGCGCCCGGCCTGCTGCCGTCGAGCACGCACTGAGCAAAAGCGAACAGCGCCTCGCGCGAGCCATTGACCGGTAGCACCTGGGTGCCGGCATCCATCGCCGGCAGGCCGTAGCGGCGCATCAGCCAACCGGCGATCGCTTCGCGCAGCGCGTCCGAGCCCTGCGTGGTGGGGTAGGTGGCTAGGCCGCCCAGGTTATCGGCCAGCGCCTGCAGGATGAAAGTCGGCGTTGGGTGTTGAGGTTCGCCAATGGATAGACGGATCGGTTTCAAACCGGTTGGCGGCGCGATGCCTTGGAACAAGGCGCGTAGCTTTTCGAACGGGTAAGGCTGCAGACGGGAAAGATTCGGATTCACGGCGGTGATCGGGTCAAAGACGGGGCAGGGCCGGCGTGCCCATGATCGCGGCACGGTGTCGGGCCCGGATGCCGGCTCCCAAGCCGGCGCAGGTAACAGGTGAAAAGGTTGGAAATGGTATCATGGCGCGCTTTGCGCCCAAGCAGGCGGGTCACAGAACGCCGCCTGCCGCCTGCCGAATCCGATACCGACCCGACGTGCGTCTTTCCAAGCTCAAACTTGCCGGTTTCAAGACCTTCGTCGATCCCACCACGGTGCTCATTCCGGGCAACCTGGTCGGCGTGGTCGGCCCCAACGGCTGCGGCAAATCCAATATCATCGACGCGGTGCGCTGGGTACTGGGTGAAACCAGGGCTTCCGCGCTGCGCGGCGAGTCGATGCAAGATGTCATCTTCAATGGCTCGACCACCCGTAAGCCGGTCTCGCGCGCCAGCGTGGAACTGGTTTTTGACAACAGCGACGGCAAGGCCGCCGGTCAGTGGTCACGCTATGCGGAAATCTCGGTCAAGCGCGTGCTCGAGCGCAGCGGCGAATCCACGTACTACATCAACAACGTCCATGTACGCCGCAAGGATGTGATCGATCTTTTCCTGGGTACCGGCCTGGGGCCGCGGGCCTACGCGATCATCGAACAGGGCATGATCTCACGCATCATCGAGGCGCGCCCGGAAGAGGTACGCGGCTTTCTGGAAGAGGCTGCCGGGGTCACCAAGTACCGCGAGCGCCGCAAGGAGACCGAAGGCCGTCTTGCCGATGCACGCGACAATCTGACCCGTCTGGAAGACATCCGCACCGAACTTGGCGCGCGTATCGAACGTTTGCGCGCCCAGGCCGAAGTGGCCGAACGCTACCGCAAGCTCAGCGCTGCCCATAGCGAGCGCCAGCAGTTGTTATGGTTGCTCAAACGCAACGAAGCGCGCGCCCAGCAGGATCGGTTGCGCCAAGCGCTGGATGAGGCCACTCGTCGCATCGAAACCGACAGCGCGCGGTTGCAGGCACTGGAAGCGGCGGTCGATGAAGCCCGTCAGGCGCACTTTGCCGCTGCCGAGGCGGCGCATGCGGCACAGAGCGATCTGTACGCCGCAGTGGCCGAAGTGACCCGGTTGGAAGCGGAATTGAAGCATTTGCAGGATGCGCGCCAGCGTCTGCAAGCGCGCCTCGATCAACTCGATGCCGATCTTGCGCACTGGCAGGGCCGGCGCCAAACCCTTGCAGTCGAACGCGACCGCTGGGTCGAGCTACAGGAAAACGCAGCGATACGTGCCGAACAGGCCGAGGTGCGTCATGCTGAAATCGCCGATCGTCTGCCGGAAGCCGAAGCCGCCCGCCAGGCGGCCGACACCACGGTATCGGCCGCCCGCCGCGAACTGTCGCAGACCGAACAGCAGTTGCGGGTGCAAGAAGCCCATCGGGCCAGCGCCAGCCGCGCGCTGGAGGCGCTGACCCAGCGCCGCGCCCGCCTGGAAAGCGAGGGGGCTAGCATCAATGGGCCGGATGAGGCCGTGTTGAGCGAGCGCGAAGCCAAAGTCGAAGCGCTGTGCGAAGCGCTCGACGCCCGCCAACAGGCGCTGCAAGCACTGCAAGCCGCTCAGCCCGATGTGCAAACCGCACTCAAAGCGGCGCTGGAGCATGAGCGGCAGGCCCAGCGCCAGCTCACCGAACTGCGCGCCCGCCGCGACGCCCTGGTGCAGTTGCAGACGCGCGTGGCCTGTCAAGGCGAGTTGGGCGACTGGTTGCACCGCCACGGCTTGATCGATCTCACCCCGTTATGGCGCGCAGTGCGCGTAGCCGAAGGTTGGGAACTGGCTCTCGAAGCGGTGTTGCGCGAACGTCTGGCTGCACTGCGAACAGACGACTTCGATGCCGCACGGGCGCTCGTAGAGCAGCCGCCACCTGGCGCGCTGGCGCTGGTCTTGGATGGCCACCAGAGCGCACCGCTGCCACCGGCGGCCGCACCCGCTGGCAGTACGCCGCTTTGGGCTCGCATCGAGGTGCTCGATCCGGCCTTGGAGCCGGCGCTAAGGGCTTGGTTGCAGAGTGTTTTTGCGGTCGATGATCTCGATGAATGGTTGGTGCGTCGCGGCGAGCTTGCCGACGGCATCACCCTGGTGTCGCGCCGCGGCCAGTTACTGACCCGTCACTGTCTGACCCATTATGTGCCGGACGACCGCACGCACGGCGTCATGGAACGGCAGCGCGAAATCGACGCCCTGACCGATCAAGCGCACACCCTGGAGCAGGCCAGCGGCTGCGCACATGAGGCGCTGCTTGCCGCCGAGGCACGCGCGCAAGACTTGCAGGCCCGCATCTCCGCCTTGCGCCGCGACACCCAAGCGTTGCAACAGCAATGGCACGATGCGCAGGTCGAGCTACTCAAGCTGACCCAGGCGCGGACTCGGGCGCTGGAACGTCGCCAACAGATCGACCGCGACCTGGCGGATCTGGCCCGACAGGAGGACACCGAGCGCGAACATCTGGCCCGTGCCGAGCTGGAATACGCCCGCGCGGCCGAACTGGCCCAGGTGCAGCGTCAGCGCCTGGAATCAGCCATGACAGTGCTGGATGAACGCGATCAGGCGCTGCGCAACACCCGTGCGCTGGAGCAAGCCACCGCCCGCGAGCTGCAAGAAGCACGCTTTTCGGAACGCGAATGTACCGGCAAGCTGGAAGACATCGCCCGCAACCTGCAACTGGCGGCGGAACAACTCGAACGTATCCGTGCCGAAGCCGAGCTCCGTCATCAGGAACTGGATGCCATCGACCTTTGCCGCAGCCAAAGTGCGCTGCAAGAAGCACTCGCCTTGCGCGCCAGCCGGGAAGCGGCGCTCAGCGCGCGACGCGACGCGCTGGAAGAAGCAGCGGCCCAGCTCAAACAGCTCGAGGAAATGCGTCTGCGTACCGAGCAGGAAACCGCCCCGGTGCGCGAACAAGTGGCCGAGTTACGTCTGGCGGTCCAAGCGGCGGAGCTGGCCACTGCACAGTTTGACTCACGCCTGGCCGAAGCCGGGGCGATTGAGGCCGCGCT
Source organism: Pseudothauera hydrothermalis (assembly GCF_003345255.1). Taxonomy (GTDB): domain Bacteria; phylum Pseudomonadota; class Gammaproteobacteria; order Burkholderiales; family Rhodocyclaceae; genus Pseudothauera; species Pseudothauera hydrothermalis. Next base: position 1,541,304 of record NZ_CP029331.1, read on the forward strand.
TGCCCCGCTGCTCACCGAGGAACTGCGCGAGGCCGCGCTGCAGCGCGAGGTGGCGCGCTTGGCGCGCGAGATCGCCGAGTTGGGGGCGGTCAATCTGGCTGCGCTGGACGAACTCAAGCAGGCCGAAGAGCGCAAGGGCTATCTGGACGCTCAGGCCGACGATCTCAATCAGGCCATTGGCACCCTGGAAGACGCCATCCGCCGCATCGACCGCGAAACCCGCGAACAACTGCAAGACACCTACAACACCGTCAACGGCCACTTTGGCACGCTGTTTCCGCAGCTCTTTGGTGGCGGTCAGGCGCGGCTGGAACTGACCGGCGAGGAAATCCTGGATGCCGGCATCCAGATCGTTGCCCAGCCGCCGGGCAAGAAAAACAGTTCCATTCACTTGCTGTCGGGCGGCGAAAAAGCGCTCACCGCGATTGCGCTGGTGTTTTCGATGTTTCAGCTCAATCCGGCGCCGTTTTGCATGCTTGACGAGGTGGATGCCCCATTGGACGATACCAACACCGAGCGCTACGGGCGCATGGTCAAACGCATGTCATCGCAGACACAATTCATCTTCATCACGCACAGCAAGATCACCATGGAAATCGCTCAGCAACTGGTCGGCGTGACCATGCAGGAGCAAGGAGTGTCGCGGGTGGTCGAGGTGGATATCGACGAAGCGTTGCGGATGGCCGAATCGGTCACAGCCTGAAACACGGGCACAACTACGAATGATGTAGAAGGTGGGCCGCAGCACACGCCCCAACACAGGAAAGAATATGGACAGCGAACTGCAGATCGCACTGATTGGCGCCGGCGCCGCCTTGGTGATGCTGATCGTCGCCTACAACAAGTGGCAGGAACGCAAGCACCGACGCCACGCGGAACGAGCCTTCAAATCCGAGCACCCTGACATTCTGCTAGAACCGCGCGAAATGGCCGAACCAGCCGAGCCAGCCGGGCGTGTCGAGCCCGTCGTGAGCGAAAGCGTGTCCGAGGATGTAGCGCCGCAGCCGGTTCGTCGGCCGGTCAGTGAATCGGCCAGCCGCCGCGGCACCCCGGCAGTGCCCGAAGCGCTGGATGCGCGCGCCGATTGCAGTGTGCTCATCGAGTCGATCGAAGCGCTGGAGGTCTCACGTCTATGGGCCGCTCAACGCCAGCAGTTGGAGGGCTTGAATAAGCCCGTGCAGTGGTTTGCTTTCGACGATGGCGCCAATGTCTGGCGAGCACTCACCGAGCACAGCGCGGGTGCCTATCACTGGTTCTGTGTCGCGGTGCAAACGGTCGACCGCCGCGGCCCGATCGGCGAGCGCGACTTTGCTTACTTTTGCGAAGGCGTGCAACGGATTGCAGAACAGTTCCTGGCAGTGCCGGCCGGTTTGCCCGCACGTGCCGACACCCTGTCTGCGGCCGCCGCGCTCGATCGTTTATGCGCCGAGGTGGATGTGCAAATTGGCCTCAACATCGTCAGCCGTGGCCAAGCCTTTGCCGGCACCAAGTTGCGCGGCCTGGCCGAAGCCCAGGGCATGGTATTGGGCCCGGATGGCCAGTTCCATGCGCGCGACGATGACGGCAACACTTTGTTTATGCTTGGCAACCTGGAAGCAACGCCATTTACCGCCGAAAACCTGCGCAGCCTGCAGACCACCGGCATCACGCTGGTGATCGACGTGCCGCGGGTGACCCATGGCGTACAGACCTTCGATCGCATGATGCAGGTCGCCAACCAGCTCGCCGAGGCGCTGCAGGGTAGCGTGGTCGATGACAAGCGTCATCCGCTCGGCGCCGAGGCTGCCGCGCTGATCCGCACGCAAATTGCCCAGTTTCATGAACGCATGGCCGATCAGGCGATTCCCGCCGGCAGCCCGCTTGCCCGCCGTTTGTTTGCCGCATGAACCACAGCCCGCAAGATCCAGCCGGACGCATGGCCTGGCTCAGGCAGACGTTGCATCGCTACGATCATGCCTATTACGTGCTCGATGCGCCGATCGTGCCGGATGCCGAGTACGATCGGCTCTTTGCCGAGCTGCAAGCACTGGAAGCCCAATATCCGGCGCTGGCCAGCGCCGATTCGCCCACCCGCCGGGTCGGGGGCGCACCTTTGCCGGAGTTGGCGCCGGTACGCCACGCGCTGCCGATGTTGTCCATCCGCACCGAAACCGATACCAGTGCGCAAGGTGTGCGTAACTTCGATGCCAGGGTCCGCAATGCCCTAGGTTTGACCCCGGCCGATCCGCCGGTGGAGTATCTAGGCGAATTGAAATTCGATGGGCTGGCCATCAGCCTGCGCTATGAGCACGGCGTGCTGGTGCGGGCTGCAACCCGGGGAGACGGCGAAATTGGCGAAGATGTGACCCATAACGTGCGCACCATCCGCCAGATTCCCTTGCAGCTCGTCGGTGCTGCACCGGCTGTGCTGGAAGTGCGTGGCGAGATCTACATGCGCCGCGATGCGTTCGAAGCGCTCAACGCCCGTCAGCGTCAAGCCGGCGAAAAGACTTTCGTCAATCCGCGCAACGCAGCAGCCGGTGCGGTGCGTCAGCTCGATCCGCGCATCGCCGCCCGCCGCCCGTTGTCGTTTTTTGCCTACGGCATGGGCGAGCAAGTTGGCTTCGATCTGCCAGCCACCCAGGCGGAGCTGCTCGAACGCCTGGCCCGCTTGGGGTTGCCGGTGTGCGAGCACCGCTGCCTGGCGCTCGGCCCTGAGGGATTGATTGCCTTTCATGCGCGCATTGCCGCCATCCGTGACCGCTTGCCTTACGACATCGACGGCGTGGTCTACAAGGTCAATCGTTTCGATCTGCAACGCGAACTCGGCTTTGTCACCCGCGAGCCGCGCTGGGCGGTGGCGCACAAGTACCCGGCGCAGGAGGAAATCACCCGCCTGATTGCCATCGACGTGCAGGTTGGCCGCACCGGTGCGCTCACTCCGGTAGCGCGCCTGGAGCCGGTATTCGTCGGCGGGGTCACGGTCACCAATGCCACGCTGCACAACCAGGATGAAATCGACCGCAAGGACGTGCGCATCGGCGACTGGGTGATCGTGCGCAGGGCAGGGGATGTGATCCCCGAAGTGGTCGGACCGGTGCTCGAACGCCGCGTCGGCAATCCGCCGCGCTACCGCCTGCTGGAAGCGCATCCGACCTGTCCGGTGTGTGGCTCACACGTCGTGCGCGCCGCGGACGAAGCGGTGGCCCGTTGCACCGGCGGATTGTTCTGTCCCGCACAGCGCAAACAGGCGCTGTTGCATTTTGCCGCTCGGCGCGCGATGGACATCGAAGGGCTGGGCGACAAGCTGGTCGATCAGCTGGTCGATGCCGGACTGGTTGGCAATCCGGCCGATCTTTACCGGCTTGAGCCCCAAACGCTCGCCAACCTTGAACGCATGGGGGAAAAATCTGCGCAAAAACTGGTGGCGGCCATCGACCGCAGCCGACACACCACATTGGCGCGCTTTATCTTTGCGCTGGGCATCCGCAATGTAGGGGAGGCTACTGCGCGCGATCTGGCCCGCCACTTCGGCAAGCTGGACGCGCTGATCGCGGCCGATACGCAGACCTTGCAGCGGGTGCCGGATGTGGGGCCGGTGGTCGCGCAATCGATCGCCACTTTTTTTGCCGAACCTCATAACCGCGAAGTCATCGCGCAGTTGCGCGCCGCAGGCGTGCACTGGGACGAATCCAAACCCGACGCAGCGCCCGATGGGCCGCTTGCCGGCAAGACCTTGGTGCTGACCGGCACACTGCCGAATCTGAGTCGCGAACAGGCCAAAGCCTTGATCGAAGCGGCCGGCGGCAAGGTAGCCGGCTCAGTGTCGAAGAAAACCGACTGGGTGGTGGCCGGTGCCGAGGCGGGTGCCAAGTTGGACAAAGCCCAGGCGCTGGGCGTGGCCATCATCGATGAAGAAGGACTGCGCAGACTGCTGGACCGCGGGGGTTTTCCCGCAATGAACACAGGAGAAGAACACGCATGAAAAAAGTCACCAAGGCGGTATTTCCGGTCGCTGGCATGGGTACCCGCTTCCTGCCTGCGACCAAAGCGAGCCCCAAGGAAATGCTGCCCATCGTCGACAAGCCGTTGATCCAGTATGCGGTTGAAGAGGCGGTGGCCGCCGGCATCACTGACCTGATATTCATCACCGGACGTACCAAACGCTCGATCGAAGACCATTTCGACAAGGCTTACGAGCTGGAAACCGAGCTTGAGGCGCGCGGTAAAAAAGAGATGCTGGAGCTGGTGCGCAAAACCGTGCCCAAAGGTGTCAATTGCATCTACATCCGCCAGTCCGAGGCGCTCGGCCTGGGGCACGCCGTACTGTGTGCCGAGCCGGTGGTGGGCGAAGAAGCCTTTGCGGTGTTGCTCGCCGACGATCTGCTCGACAATCCTGGCGCCACCCCGGTAATGAAGCAAATGGTGGACGTCTACAACTATCACCGCTGCTCGGTGCTGGGCACCATGAACGTACCCCGCGAGGAAACCCGCAGCTACGGCATCGTCAGTACCGAAGGTGAAGCCGGCAAAGTGCAGCGCATGACCGGCATCGTCGAAAAGCCCAAGCCGGAAGAAGCGCCCTCGACCCAAGCGGTGGTCGGCCGTTACATTCTTACCCCCCGCATCTTCGATCACATCCGCGCACTCAAACCGGGCGCGGGCGGTGAGCTGCAACTGACCGACGCAATCGCTTCGCTGCTGAAAGAAGAAGCGGTGCTGTCCTACCAGTACGACGGCGTACGCTTCGATTGCGGCTCCAAGCTCGGTTACCTGAAGGCCACCGTGGAACTCGCCCTGCGCCACCCGGAAGTGGCCGAGGAGTTTGGAAGCTGGCTGGCGAACCGGCGTTGAGACTGTTCTGTGGCAATAAAATCAAAACGGCGCCCCACGGGACGCCGTTTTTTTGCGCGGGCAGGGCGGTCAAACCGCTTCCGCCTTGGCTGCGCGTTTGCGGTCGGTTTCCTTGAGGTGACGCTTGCGCAGGCGAATGCTTTTGGGGGTGATTTCCACCAGCTCATCGTCGGCGATGAATTCGATGGCCGACTCCAGCGTGAGTTGGATTGGCGGTGTGAGCCGAACCGCCTCGTCCGAGCCCGAGGCGCGTATGTTGGTCAGTTGCTTGCCTTTGATCGGATTGACCACCAAATCGTTGTCCCGGCTATGGATGCCAATGATCATGCCTTCGTACACGGTTTCGCCGGGATTGATGAACATGCGGCCGCGTTCCTGAAGGTTCCACAACGCATAGGCCACCGCTTCACCGTCATTTTGCGAAATCAACACCCCGTTACGACGCTCGCTCATTGGGCCAGCCATCGGGCCGTAATCGTCGAACACATGCGAGGCCAGACCGGTGCCGCGGGTCATGGTCATGAATTCGCCTTGGAAACCTATCAAACCACGCGCCGGAATGCGGTATTCAAGGCGCACACGGCCCTTACCGTCGGGCTGCATGTCCTGCAATTCGCCGCGGCGGCGGCCCAGCTCTTCCATGACGCTACCCTGATGGGTCTCTTCCACGTCCACCGTCAGCAACTCATAAGGTTCGCACTTGACTCCGTCGATTTCCTTGAATACCACCCGCGGGCGGCCCACCGCCAGTTCAAAGCCTTCGCGGCGCATGTTTTCAAGCAGGATGGTCAGATGTAGCTCGCCACGGCCGGATACTTCGAAGGTGTCCGAATCGGTGGTGTCATTCACCCGCAGCGCCACGTTTTTCAGCAGCTCTTTTTCCAACCGCTCGCGGATTTGGCGACTGGTCACGAATTTGCCCTCCCGCCCGGCCAGCGGCGAGGTGTTGACCATGAAATTCATGGTCAATGTTGGCTCGTCCACGGCAATCGGCGGCAAACCTTCTTGGCACTCCGGTTCGCACAAGGTCACCCCAATGGCCACCTGCGGAATGCCCGCGATCAATACGATATCGCCCGCTTCGGCCGATTCCGCAGGCGAGCGCTCCAAGCCCTTGAAGGTCAGGACCTGGCTGATCTTGCCTTTGCCACGGTTTTCATTGCCATACATCACCACCACTTCCTGATTGGGTTTGAGCCGACCGCGCGTGATGCGGCCGATTCCCATCTGACCCATGTAGGTGGAGTAATCGAGCGAGCAAATTTGCATTTGCAGCGGGCCATCGGTGTCCACCGCAGGCGCCGGCACGTATTTCAGGATGGCCTCGAACAGCGGACGCATGTCTTTGCGCTCATCTTCCAGTTTTTCCACTGCAAAACCGTTCAGACCGGAGGCGTAGATCACCGGAAAATCGAGCTGCTCGTCGGTTGCGCCCAGTTTGTCGAACAGATCGAAGGTTTGATTGATCACCCAGTCCGGACGCGCACCCGGACGGTCGATCTTGTTGACCACCACGATGGGCTTGAGCCCCAGCGCCAGCGCTTTGCGGGTCACAAAACGCGTCTGTGGCATCGGACCTTCCTGCGCATCGACCAGCAGCAGCACGCTATCGACCATGGACAGCACGCGCTCGACCTCGCCGCCGAAGTCGGCGTGTCCCGGGGTATCCACGATGTTGATATGGGTGTCACCGTAGCGGATGGCGCAATTTTTCGACAAGATGGTAATGCCGCGCTCCCGTTCGATCTCGCCCGAGTCCATGATGCGCTCACCCACTTGCTGGTTTTCGCGGAAAGTACCCGATTGGCGAAGGAGTTGGTCCACCAGGGTGGTTTTACCGTGGTCGACATGAGCAATGATGGCAATGTTGCGGATGGCGCGGGACATGGGAAGCCAGGAAGTCTTTGAAAAGGCGCGGATTCTAACACGCCTTGCGGCAGCGCAGCATGGCGAGTAGGGCGCAGCCGCCGTCGGCCAAACGGGGCGCTTTTCCCGCCATGCTAGAATCGACGCGCCTTTGCAATGGAGAATCAAAAACTATGCTGGCAATCATCGGCGGAAGCGGACTGACGCAGTTGGCCACCCTGGAAATCAGCCGCCGTGAGGTGGTCCGCACGCCTTACGGCGAGCCATCGGGCGCGCTGACCTTTGGCATGCTCAATGGCGCACCAGTGGTTTTTTTGGCCCGCCACGGCTACGGACATACCATTCCGCCGCACCAGGTCAATTACCGCGCCAATCTGTGGGCGCTCAAAGAGGCCAAGGCCAGCGCAATCGTCTCGGTGGCTTCGGTAGGCGGCATCCGGGCAGATTTTGTGCCCGGCACGCTGGTGGTACCGGATCAGATCATCGATTACACCTGGGGGCGCAAATCGACCTTTTTCGAAGACGCCGACCAACCGGTGCATCACATCGACTTCACCCAGCCTTACGACGCCAAGCTGCGGCAACGCTTGCTGGCGGCCGCGGCCGCGGCGGGCGAGCACGTCTTCGATGGCGGGGTCTATGCGGCCACCCAAGGGCCGCGCTTGGAAACCGCGGCGGAGATCAATCGCCTGGAGCGCGATGGTGCCGACCTGGTGGGCATGACCGGCATGCCCGAAGCGGCGCTCGCACGCGAACTCGATTTGCCGTATGCAGCCCTCAACGTGGTGGCCAACTATGCCGCCGGGCGCTCGGCCAGTGAGCACGGCATTCAGTTCGATAGTATCGAATTGGTGTTGCAGGAAGCGATGATCCGTGTCCGCCGGGTGTTGGAGCAAGTCTGCCTGGTTTGAGCGTATTGCGCGCTGGCACCTGCCAGGTCACAGCAAATAGCGATAATTTGTATTATGTAAACTTAACAACACAACCAAGGAACGATTATGAAGATCGCGGTCATGGGCGCTGGCGCGGTGGGCTGCTATTACGGCGGGATGCTTGCTCGTGCCGGACACGAGGTGGTGATGATCGGCCGCCCCGCCCACGTCGAGGCCATGCAGAAAAACGGTCTGTGGCTGGACACCCGCGATTTTGCCGAAGCGGTGCGCGTCCAAGCAGCCATCTCACCGGATGCAGCACACGATGCGCAACTCGTATTGTTCTGCGTCAAGTCGTCCGATACCGAAAGTGCTGGCGCGGCACTCGCCCCGTATCTGGGCGCAGACACCCAGGTGCTGAGTTTGCAAAATGGCGTCGATAACGCCGAGCGTCTGGCCGCAGTCCTAGCTCGCCCGGTCTTTCCAATGGTGGTTTATGTGGCCTGCGAAATGGCCGGTCCGGGTCATGTACGCCACCATGGGCGCGGTGAGTTGGTCATCGGCCCCTCGGATGCGGCGGCCGAGTTGGTGTCGCTCTTCCACGGCGCCGGCGTAGCAGTGGAAATTTCCAACCATGTCGAGGGTGCGCTGTGGGCGAAGCTAATCATCAACTGCGCGTACAACGCCCTGTCGGCCATCAGTCAGCAGCCCTACGGCCGGCTGGTGCAGGCTGAAGGCGTTGCGCAGGTGATGGAGGACGTGATCGGCGAATGTCTGACGGTGGCTAAGGCCGAGGGCGTTACCGTGCTCGGCGACGTTCGGGCCGCGGTCCAGCGGATTGCGCAAACGATGCCGGGACAGTTTTCGTCGACTGCGCAGGATTTGCGTCGCGGCAAGCGCAGTGAAATCGATCATCTGAATGGCTATGTGGTGCGTCGTGCCGCGGCGCACGGCCTGGCGGTGCCCGCCAACCGCCTGCTTCACACGCTGGTAAAGCTTTTGGAAACCGATTTGTCCGCTTCCAGCGAAAAGCAAACGACGCCGCCATTCGGGGTCTATTGAGGATCCCGCTCGGCGCAACCCAGCGCCCACAGCTTGTCTTTTGTTGCACGGCGCCGTTCGGCAAGGCGCGGGGTGGATTTTTGCCGTGCGGCAGCGTCGATTTGTCGAATACGGTCCCGTAGCGTCTGACATTCGGCCTGCTCGGCAGACGAGGCGGGCGGCGATGGATGACCGCGGCGGCTGCGCTCAACGGCAGGCGGCGCTTTGTCGGTTGGCGCGCCATTGCGGACAAAAGGCTCCACGACGGTCAGGGTGCCCTGCAGTGGGTGCTGCGACGTGGGTTGTGCGCACGGTTGTCCCTGATAGATCGTTCGCTCCCCTACCCTGCATTTGTAGATTTCCGCTTCACCCTGCGCCGGTAACGCTAGGCTTGCGAGCAAGACAACCGGAACGGCGGCAAGACGCATCGATCATGTCAGGTAATACACAAACGCAGAAGATAGCAGATTTGCTGTGATGACATTGTATTGATCGCGCGCAAATGCCAAGGCTTTGCTGCAGACAGGCTCAACGGTCCAATTCGCGCAAAGTATCCAACGCCTGTTCGATGCGCTCTACCCCCATCACCCGCATGCCGGCGATGGATTGTCGGGGCGCATTGGCTTTGGGCACGATGGCTGCCGAAAAACCGAGTTTGGCCGCCTCTTTCAAGCGCTCCTGACCGCGCGGTGCCGGACGGATTTCGCCGGCCAGACCGACTTCGCCAAACACCGCCAGCTCGCGCGGCAGCGGACGGTTGCGCAGCGAAGAGACGATGGCCAGCAACACCGCTAAATCGGCGGCCGGCTCGCTGATTTTGACCCCGCCCACCGCATTGACGAACACGTCCTGATCGAAGCAGGCGATTCCGGCATGGCGGTGCGCCACTGCCAGCAGCATCGCCAAGCGGTTTTGCTCCAGCCCCACCGACAAGCGCCTGGGATTTGGACTGTGGGCGGTATCGACCAGTGCCTGCACTTCCACCAGCAGCGGGCGGGTGCCCTCCTGGGTGACCAGCACGCAACTACCCGGCACCTGTTGGGCGTGTTGGGACAAAAAAATGGCCGAGGGATTGCTCACGCCCCTCAGTCCGCGGTCGGTCATAGCGAAAACGCCCAGTTCGTTCACCGCGCCAAAGCGGTTTTTGAATGCGCGTATTAGGCGAAAGCTGGAATGAGTGTCGCCCTCGAAGTACAGCACGGTATCGACGATGTGTTCCAGCACACGCGGACCGGCCAGCGCGCCGTCCTTGGTGACATGGCCAACCAGGATCAAGCTGGTGCCGCTTTGCTTGGCGAAGCGGGTGAGCTGCGCGGCACATTCGCGCACCTGAGCCACCGAGCCTGGGGCCGATTGCAGCGCCTCGGTATAGACGGTCTGAATGGAATCGATGACCGCGATTCTGGGTTTGGCATCCTTGAGGATGCCGAGGATGCGCTCAAGATTGATTTCGGCCAGTAACTGTAGCGGTGCAGAGGTCAAATGCAGGCGCTGGGCGCGCAAGGCCACTTGTTCGCCGGATTCTTCCCCGCTCACATAGACCGCGGGTTCAGTTGCCGCAACACGGGACAGCGCCTGGAGCAGCAGTGTGGACTTGCCGATTCCCGGGTCACCGCCAATTAGCACCACTGCACCCGGCACCAGGCCGCCACCCAGCACGCGGTCGAATTCCTCGATGCCGGTCGGCATGCGCGGCGCCTCGCGCGGTTCCAGCTCGGCAAGCGACTGCAGGCGACCAGTGGTGCCGGCCAGTGCAGCAAAGCGGCTACCGCCGGCTGCGCCCTGCTCCACCACCGACTCCACCAGCGTGTTCCAGGCGCTACACTGCGGACACTGCCCCTGCCAGCGCAGGCTTTGCGCACCGCATGCGGTGCAAAGGTATGCAGTTTTGGTCTTGGCCATCAGAGTGTATTCATCGGTGCGTTGGCCATACGGGCAAGTTGCTCGGTGGCGTAGTCGGCAAAGGTGGTAATCAAGCGGGAGCGGAATTTGTCGCGCGGCAGGATGACTTCCAACGGTGTATAGAGCGGCGGATCGAGTGGCACCGCCACCAACCGACCCTCGCGGATGTCACGCTGGATGGCGGCGCTGGAGGCAATGGCAAAGCCCAGCCCTTCTGCGGCCAGATGCTTGACTGTGGCCAGGCTGCCAAGCTCCGCGCAAATCGTGATGTCGTCATCGGCCACCCCGCCGGCGCGGAAAAAACCTTCGGCCAGAATATGAATTGCGTTGCCGGGATCACGGTTGATAAAGGCATGGCCGACCAGATCGCGCGCAGCAAGCTTTTCGGCACGCGCCAGCGGATGCGCAGGATGACAGATCACTAGCAATTCGTCGCGCGCAGCACTGCGGCGCTCTATGCCGGGTAGGTCGGAGACGATTTCAATCAACCCCACGTCCAGATCGCGGGCGGCAACCCGTTCTTCGGTGAGCTGGGAATTGCCTACGACAACCCGCGGCGTCACCCGCGGATAGCGGCGTTTGAATCCTTCCAGCAAACGCGGTAGCCAGTACGCGGCGATCGTTGTGCTGGTACCGATATGAAGGTGACCGGAGAGCTCATCGGTCAGCTCCGACACCCGCGCTTCCAATTCCTCCGACAGGCTGAGGATACGTTCTGCGTAGGCAAAAACGATCTCTCCGGCGGGCGTCAGTGTGACCTTGCCATGGCCACGCTCAAGTAGCCGGGTGTCGAAGTGCTCTTCGAGTTGTTTGATTTGAAAGGTGACCGCCGGTTGGGTCATGAATAGATGCTCGGCCGCGCGGGTAAAAGAGCCATGCTTGGCCACCGCGTGGAATACCTGGAGTCTCCGATCCGCCATGATTTCGATAAGTTTGACTTATGGGCGTGATTACAACATGAATCGATCAGCAGCTGAGCCATCTTTGGGACAAACCTTGTTCCATGTTGTAACGGCGGTGATGGCTTCATGATATAAACCGCCTTCCCTGTCCTACCACCTTGGCGATAGCGCTCGATGCCGCTCGGCTTTTACATCATCATGGCAGCGCAGTTTTTTTCTGCGCTGGCCGACAACGCCTTGCTGATCATCGCTATCGCCCTGTTACGGGACATGGCGGCACCCGCCGAGTATGAACCGCTGCTAAAGCTCGCCTTCACCATCTCGTATGTGGCGCTGGCCGCTTTCGTCGGCGCTTTTGCCGACTCCATGCCCAAGTGGCGGGTCATGCTGATCAGCAACACCATCAAGATCGGCGGCTGTTTGATGCTCATACTGGGCGCACACCCGCTGTTTGCCTACGCGGTCATCGGCCTGGGCGCGGCAGCCTATTCGCCCGCCAAGTACGGCATTCTGACCGAGTATCTCCCGCACCGTCTGTTGGTGGTGGCCAATGGTTGGATCGAGGGGCTTACCGTGGGCGCTATCATTTTGGGAACGGTGATCGGCGGTGCGCTGATCCGTTCCGACGTTTCGAGTTGGATAGCCGGTTTTGGCCTGCCCGGCGTCGACAGTGCGCTGCAGGCGGTGGTGGCGCTGGTAGGGCTGTTTTATCTGCTTGCCGCGTTATTCAATCTTTACATCCCGGACACCGGGGTGGATCACAAGCCGCTCAAAAACAACCCGCTGTACCTGCTGCATGACTTCAACCACTGCTTGAAGCTGCTATGGCGCGATAAACTCGGACAGATTTCCTTGGCAGTCACCACGCTGTTTTGGGGCGCCGGCGCCACGTTGCAGTTCATCGTCATCAAGTGGGCGGAGCACAATCTCGATTTCGATTTGTCGCAAGCCTCGATGCTGCAGGGTGTGGTTGCCATCGGCATTGCCGCCGGATCGGTGATGGCCGCGCGCATGATTACTTTGCGCCGTTCGGTGCAGGTGATTCCGCTGGGCATTGCCATGGGGCTGGTGGTCATCCTGATGACCGGCGTCACGCATGCGGCACTGGCGATGGTGCTGATGGTGGCAATCGGCGCATTGGCCGGTTTTTTCGTTGTGCCGATGAATGCGTTGTTGCAGCACCGCGGCCATATCCTGATGGGCGCCGGACATTCGATTGCGGTGCAAAACTTCAACGAAAACCTGTCTATTTTGATCATGACCGGTCTGTACGCCCTGTTGATCAAAACCGGGGTGTCGATCAATGTGGTGATCGTGCTGTTTGGCCTGTTCGTGGCCGGCACCATGTGGCTGGTGCGTCGCCAACACCACAAGAATCAACGCGAATTCGACGCGGTTGCGCTGCTGGAAGACCGCGCACACTGACCCGGCTGTCAACGCGGAGCCTGCCCAGCCGGTCTAGCAGGTCGTTGAAAAGCTATTGCGCTGGGCTGTCAGGTCTTGCTGCCCAAAGCCGCCATTTCTCGGCGGGCAAAGCACAGATCTTCCCAGGCCTTGGCTTTCTCCCATTGGTTGCGCAGCAGATAGGCCGGATGGTAGGTGACCACCACCGGAATGCCGCGATAGGCAAAGCGCTTGCCCCGTGCCGCACCAATGCGCACCTCGGTTTCCAGCAAGGATTGCGCTGCCGGCCGCCCCAATGCGATGATGAGTCGAGGTTGCAGCAGCTCGATTTGACGGACCAGGAAAGGCCGGCAGGCGGCAATTTCGTCAGCTTCCGGCGTGCGGTTGAGCGGCGGGCGGCACTTGACCGCATTGGCGATGTACACATCTTCCCCGCGCCGCAGTCCGATCGAGGCCAGCATATTGTCGAGCAAATGACCGGCTGCGCCGACAAAGGGTTGGCCGCGTTTATCCTCTTCCGCCCCCGGCCCCTCGCCGACGAACAACCAGCGCGCCTTGCGGTCACCGACGCCGGGCACGGCTTGGTGACGCTTTTCGCACAACCGGCAGGCACGACAGGCGCGGATTTCTGTTTCTAAGGCGTCCCAATCCAGCGCATCGATACGCGCGATACGCCCGGGATCGGTGTGGGAAGATGAGGTCGGCGCAGGCCCCCTACCCTCAACGGCTGCGGCGCATGCCACGGATATCGATTCGCCCGGTGCGGCCTGCACCCTCTGCCCAGCGCCCGCTGCGGGCGGCACCGTTATCCTGTTGTGCTCAGAGGCCGCAGCAGCTGGTGCCGCAAGCTCGGCTGGCCGATCGGTTCTGTCGATGTGGTCTGTTGTGTCGTTGCCCGCTGCGCGCAGGCGCCAGATCGGGGCAAGCCCCAGCTCACGTAACAGCGCATCCCGACGGTAGGCCATCACAGCGCCAATCTCATCACAATCGCATCCTCCCGTCCCTCAGGCGCCGGGTAATAGGCTTTGCGCCGGCCAATTGGCTGAAAGCCAGCGCGTTCATAGAGTGCGCGCGCGACAAGGTTGGAGGGGCGCACCTCTAGAAAAAACTGCACGGCACCGCTTTCCTTGGCCCGTTCGCACAAAAAAGCCAGTAAGGCCGCACCCAGGCCGCGGCCCTGCGCGGCGCGAGCCACACTGATATTGAGTAAATGCGCCTCGTCCAGTACCAAAAGCATGACCGCATAGGCACAAGGCTTGTCGTCCACACGCGCAATCCATGCACTATAGCCTGCATCCAGCGAATCGCTGAAATTGCCCCGCGTCCAGGGATAAGGATGCAATTCGGCCTCCATGGCCAGTACCCAGTCCAGATCTTGCTCGGACATCGGCACGTAGGTCGGCGTCAGCGCTTTTGGAGCGTCGACCTTGCCGGCACATCCGTGCTTCACGCCCGCCCTCCGCGCGCCAAACGCTCGGCGGTGGTCAACGCCACCTTGTCCCGGATATACAACGGCGCAGCCAGCTCCGGGGCGAGCGCTGCGCCACGTTGCAATTCGAGCACGGCCAGACGGGCTACATCGGCGGCACGGGGCACGACGGCAGGTTCGACCTGAAAAAACCGTCCAGGCCAGCGCTCGGCAAGATCGGGGTAGGCAGCAAAGCCGGAACCCAACGCACACCATTGCCCATCGGGAAGCGAGACAGCCTCCGGGGGGGCGCAGCGCGGTGCCTGGTAGGTACGCAGTCCGCTTGGGCAACGCTCATAAGCGGCATAGTAAAGTTCGTTCATGCGCGCATCGGTGGCCACAAAAACGCGCGCGCCCTCGCCCTGCATGGCAAGCGCGGCCAGGCTGCAGATCGGCACTACGCCAAGGCCGGCTCCAAGCGCCAAACCTTGAGCCGCGGCACAGGCCAGACGTAAGCCGGTAAAAGCGCCCGGTCCGCTGCCAAAGGCGATGGCGTCCAGTTCACCGACAAGCGTTCCAGCCTCGGCCAGCAGCGCGCGAATTTCCGGCAGCAGATGATTGGAATGGTTGGCCTGCCCAACCAACTCCTTATTCAGCACGGTGTCGTCGGTCAATAACGCGATACTGCCGCGCTCACAGGATGTTTCGATGGCAAGAATTTTCATGGCCACCGCATTTTAGCGGTTTGCGCCGGCTGGCCGGCACTTTGGCTGTCTGTCCAGGTAAACCTTTACCGCCAATGACCGAGAGCAGTCGTTTTTCAACGGCCTGCTAACGTTCCGAGTCGTCCGGATAGGCACTCCGCACCGCGCGCAACAGGTCCAGCCGCAACGCGCTGCGCTCCTCGGCGCTCAGCCGACGAGGTTGCGCAATAGCGCTGTCTGGGCCGCGTCCATTGAGTAGCGCTCGCCAAGTGACCGATTGGCGCACATCGCGCGCTTGTTCCGGCAAGATGATTGTTTCGGCGATCGTCGGATCGGGCCTGTCCTGGCTGGCCGGATCGACGCCTGATATCGCCGGAGTTTGGTCAAGCACACTGGCGCGCTCGGTCTCAGGGACGAACACAACGGTATCTTGCGCAACGGCAGCCGGGATGACCCCGCACAACAGCGTAATCGCCGCAATGCCCGGCAGGCACTGTATCGGAGCCGACATCGATCTGCGGCAAAGCGTGCGTGGGACCGGTTTCATCATGGGGCATGACCTCTCAGTACAACCTTCTCGGCGCGGATCATCCACGGTCGCAACAGGGTAAAAGATTAGCCCGAAGGCAGCAGATTGGCGCATCGCAGCCCAGGTTTATCCCCGCCACTTTGTAAGGGAGTATTGCTTTGCGCCGATTACCTTACGAAGGGTTACGCGCATGCCGGTCCAATGCGCTGGATCAGACTGGTTCCGGGCGATCAGTCGGGATAGGATGCGCGTCATGAATACAAAAGTCCGCTATCGCATTCTGTTGGTCGACGACGACGCCCGTCTGCGCGACCTACTCTCCCGCTATCTGCAAGAGCAAGGTTTTACGGTCAAGGCGGTAATCGACGCAGCGGCCATGGACCGCGCGCTGTATCGCGAACATTTTGACCTGCTGGTGCTCGACCTGATGCTGCCCGGCGAAGACGGCTTATCGATCTGCCGCCGCCTGCGGGCTGCCGACAATCAGATACCCATCATCATGCTGACCGCCAAAGGCGATGATGTTGATCGCATCGTGGGTCTGGAGATGGGTGCCGACGACTACCTGCCCAAGCCCTTCAACCCGAGAGAATTGGTGGCACGTATCCATGCGGTCATGCGTCGCCGGCCGCCTTCGTTGCCTGGCGCGCCGACGCCCGAGGACGAAGTGGTGCGTTTCGGTCGGGTCCGAGTCAATCTTGGCACCCGCACCTTGGTACGTGACGACGAGGAGATCGCGCTCACCACCGGTGAATTTTCGCTGCTCAAGGTGCTGCTGCAGCACCCCCGCCAACCGCTGTCGCGCGACAAATTGATGGAGCTGGCGCGCGGACGCGAGTACGGTGTGTTCGACCGTGCGATCGATGTTCAGGTCTCGCGTCTGCGCAAACTGGTCGAAGACGATCCGGCCAAACCCCGTTACATTCAGACGGTGTGGGGATTCGGCTATGTCTTCGTGCCCGACGAACCCAAACCGGCCGACGGCCAATAGCGCCCACGTGCGCCTGCCCTTGTTGTTGAAGGCGCGCGCACGGGGGCGGCGCTTGTTGCGCTGGCTGCCGCGCACCCTGCTGTGGCAAACGTTTTTGTCGATTGCCTTGCTGCTGGGGCTAACGCTGGCGATCTGGTCACAGATCTTCCGTTATTTCGAAGAGCCCTCGCGCGCCCGCGATCTTGCGCAGATGGTGGTCAGCGTGGTGAACCTCACCCGTACCGCGCTGATCAACGCCGAGCCGCGACTGCGCACCGAACTGCTGATCGATCTGGCTGCGCTGGAAGGCATCCGCATCTATCCGGCAGAGGCCACCGACGAGTTGCGCCCGGTGCCGGACACCCGGCCCATGCGGCTGCTCACCGCCGAAATCCGCAGGCAGTTGGGCGATCACACCCGTTTTGCGGTGCGCTGGAAAACACTGGATGGATTTTGGGTCAGTTTCCGTCTGCACCCGGAGGACCATGACGAATATTGGGTAATGCTGCCCAGTGAGCGCCTGCAAAAACACCATGCGCTCGAATGGCTGGTATGGGGTAGCGCTGCGCTGGTTGCCTCCTTGCTTGGTGCCTTTCTGATCGTTTCGCGCATCAGCGCGCCGTTACGCAGCCTCGCGCGCGCCGCACGCATGGTCGGCAGCGGCCAAAACCCGCCTCAGCAAAAGGAAAGCGGTCCGGTGGAGCTGGCCGTGGTCTCCCGCGCGTTCAACCAGATGGCGGGCGATCTGGCCCGCGCCGAGGCCGACCGCGCACTGATCTTGGCCGGTGTCTCGCACGATCTGCGCACGCCTTTGGCCCGCTTGCGACTGGGCGTCGAAATGTCCGGCGCGCCCGAGGAAGAAATCGCCGCCATGGTGGCCGACATCGAAGAAATGGATCGCATCATCGGTCAGTTCCTGGATTTTGGCCGGGGCGATCCGCAAGAAGCCGCGCAACCGGTCGATCTGGTGGAACTGATCCGCGATCTGGCCGAGCCCTACCGTCTGCGGGGCGTTCGGATTGAACTCGATCTACCCGAGCGCTTTTCACTACCTGTGCGCGCGCTGTCGCTGCGACGCGCCATCACCAACCTGATCGACAACGCTATCCGTTACGCTGGCAGCGATTTGCCCATTACGCTAAGCCTGAGCGTGATGGCCGATGAGCTTGCTATTGAGATCGCCGACCGCGGTCCCGGCATTCCCGCCACAGAGGTCGAGCGCCTGCGCCGCCCCTTCACCCGTCTGGAGAATGCGCGCAGCAATACCAAGGGCGCTGGCCTGGGGCTGGCCATCGTCGAGCGTATCATGCGCTCACATGGCGGTTCGTTGGACTTGCTCGCGCGCGACGGCGGCGGTTTGCGTGCGATTCTGCGGCTGCCCCTTGGCCGGTCGCGCTAGAATGCGCGCTTGGCACGCTACTTTGACAGGACGCCGTTACATCGACATGCAAACCGATTCCCAGGACTTGCCAGTGCTGAACCCCTACCAGCAGATCGGGGGTGAGCCTGCCGTGCGTGCGCTGGTCAAGCGGTTCTATGAGCTGATGGAAAGCTTGCCCGAAGCGCGGGAGGTACGCCGGATGCACCCGGAGGATTTATCGGGTTCTGAAGAAAAGTTGTTTCTTTTCCTGTCGGGCTGGTTTGGCGGACCGAATCTTTACGTGGAACGTTTCGGCCCGCCATTTTTGCGTGCGCGCCATCTGCCCTTTTCGATCGGTGTGACCGAGCGCGACCAGTGGATGCTGTGTATGCGGCGGGCGCTAGAAGAACTTGTCGCCGACGACGCGCTGCGTCAGCGTCTGCTCCAATCGTTCGGCGCGCTCGCTGACCACATGCGTAACCGCCCAGAAGCTGCCCATATCGACCCGCGCCGATGAGTTCTGCCTATGAAGTTCTTGTTCGATCTGTTGCCGGTGATTCTGTTTTTCGGCGTCTATAAACTTGCCGGCGCGCATCAAGAAGCGGCTTTTGAAATGGCGGGCGGCTGGTTCGGCGACGGAGTCAGCGCCACGCAAGTGCCCATTCTGCTGGCTACCGTGGTCGCCATCTTGGCCACGTTTGGCCAGATCGCCTGGGTGTGGGCGCGCCACCGTAAGGTGGACACCATGTTATGGATGAGTCTGGGGCTTATCGTCGTATTTGGGGGCGCCACGCTGTTCTTTCACAACCCCACCTTCATCAAGTGGAAGCCCACCGCGCTGTACTGGCTGTTCGGCGCTGTGCTCACCGGCTCTGTGGTGCTGTTTCGCCGCAACCTGATTCGCCGTATGCTGGAAGCGCAGCTGCAGTTGCCCGATATCGTGTGGGCCCGTTTGAATACTGCCTGGGCGGTTTTTTTCTTTGCCATGGGTGGGCTCAATCTCTACGTGGCCTACAGTTTTTCCGAAGCGGCTTGGGTTAATTTCAAACTTTTTGGCGGCATGGGACTGATGTTGGTTTTTGTGCTCGCCCAGGGCTTTTACCTGTCCAAATACCTAGAAGAGGATCCCCAGCAATGATGTTCTACGCCCTGATCGGCGAGGATGCGCCCGGTACGCTGGATGCCCGCATGGCGGCCCGTCCGGCCCATCTTGCCCGCCTCGAGGCTTTGCGTGACCAAGGCCGCCTGCTGCTTGCCGGCCCGATGCCGGCAATCGATTCGCCCGATCCCGGCCCCGCCGGTTTTGCCGGCAGCCTGGTGGTTGCCGAGTTCGCCTCACAGGCCGAGGCCGAGCGCTGGTTGGCGGAAGACCCCTACGTCAAGCAGGGCGTGTTCGCGCGCACTGTGGTGCGTCCGTTCAAGAAGGTGCTGCCTTGAACGTTTCCGAAAAGATTCGTGAGCGCCTGCAACAGGCGCTCCAACCGGTGTCGCTGCGTATTGTCGACGATAGCGCGCGGCATGCCGGTCATGCTGGCGCACGCTCAGGCGGCGGTCACTACCAGGTCGATATCGTTTCCGATGCCTTTCTGGGCAAGAACCGTTTGAGCCGCCAGCGTATGGTTTATCAAGCATTGGGCACGATGATGCAGCATGAGATCCATGCTCTCGCAATTCGCGCCCGCACGGTCGCAGAGGCCGACAATCAACCCACTGACAAGGAAACACAATGAAAGCTGTGCCCAGCCGTTTTGCCCTGACCATTCTGGCCGGTTTGACCGCCCTGGCCACCCACGCCGCGGAGCCGACCGCAACCGTCAACGGCAAGATCGTTCCGTCCGCACGCCTGGAAGTCATGCTCTCCGAACAGCGTGCCCAAGGGGCCGAGGACAATCCGCAATTGCGTGAGGCGGTGCGTGAAGAGCTGATTCGCCGTGAAGTGCTTGCCCAGGAAGCCACCAAGGCCGGTCTGGACAAAAAGGCCGATGTGCAAGCGCAAATGGATCTGGCCCGACAGGCCATCCTGATTCGCGCCTACTTGCAAGATTGGGTCAAGTCCCATCCGGTCTCCGATGCCGATCTGCGCAAAGAGTACGATCAGATCGTCGCCCGCATGGGTGGCAAAGAATATAAGCCGCGTCACATTCTGGTCGAAACCGAACAAGCAGCCCAAGACATCATCGCCAAGCTCAAATCGGGCGCGAAATTTGAAGAGCTCGCCGCTCAATCGATCGATCCGGGCTCCAAAGAGCGCGGCGGCGATTTGGGTTGGGCCAACCCCGGCATGTTCGTCAAACCGTTTTCCGACGCCATGGTGAAACTGGAAAAGGGTCAATACACCGAGCAACCGGTAAAAAGCGACTTTGGTTTCCATGTTATCCAGATGCAAGACATCCGCCCGACCAAGCCGCCTGCGTTCGATGAGGTCAAGCCGCAGCTACAGCAACGCATGCAGCAGCAAAAAGTGGAGCAGCACATCGTCGATCTGCGCGCAAAAGCGGAAGTGAAATAAGCTGCTGCGCGCCAATGCAAAAAGCCGACCCGCGGGTCGGCTTTTTTGTATGGCTCGAACGCAAAACGGCCTGCGGCGAAATTTTGCGAAATCCCCGCCCGGCCGCGTTGCGATCAGAACGCCTCTTCGGCCAGCTCCAGCGCCCCAGGCGCCCCGTTGATCACGGTGTACGACAAGCCGCCAGCCTGCGGTAGCACATGATCGGCGTAAAAACGTGCGGTGACGATTTTGGCGCGATAGAACTCGGCATCGCCATGGCCTTCTTCCAGGCGACGGGCCGCCACCAGCGCCGCGCGGGCCATTTGCCAGCCGCCTGCGACGATGCCAAAGAGTTTCAAAAACGGCACCGAACCGACATGCGCCGCCTTGATGTCGCGCCCGTAGGTTTCCACGATGTAAGCTGCGGCCGCTTCCAGCGCCTTGATGCCTTCGCCCAGCGCGCGACGGATCGCGGCCATGGCCTCACCTTGCGCCGCGCCCAGATCCGCTTCCACTTTGCGCATTTCGGCAATCACGCCCTTGATGGTCTCACCGCCTTCACGGGCGATCTTGCGGCCGATCAGATCATTGGCCTGGATGGCGGTGGTGCCTTCGTAGATCGGCGTAATGCGGGCATCGCGCAGGTGCTGTGCGGCGCCGGTCTCCTCGATGAAACCCATGCCGCCGTGGACCTGAACACCGGTGGAGGCGATTTCCACCGCATTTTCGGTACACCAACCCTTGACCACCGGAATCATCAAATCGACAAACGCCTGGCTGCGCGCCCGCACCGCCTGGTCAGGGTGCCTGTGCGCAAAGTCGCTGGCTGCGCCCACCACGTAGGCCAGCGCACGCATCGCTTCGGTCTGGCTTTTCATCGACATCAGCATCCGACGCACATCCGGGTGGTGCAGAATATTGACCTTGGGTCCGCCCCGCACGCCCAGGTCAGTGCCTTGCACACGGTCTTTGGCATACTGACGGGCCTGTTGGTAAGCGCGTTCGGACAGGGCCAGACCTTCCATACCGACCGCAAAGCGCGCTTCGTTCATCATGATGAACATGTATTCCAGACCGCGGTTCGGCTCACCGACCAAAGTGCCGATGGCGCCACCGTGGTCACCAAATGCCAGTACGCAGGTCGGGCTGGCATGAATGCCCAACTTGTGTTCGATGGACACGCAATGCACATCGTTGCGCGCGCCCAGACTGCCGTCGGCATTGACCAGAAACTTGGGTACCACGAACAGCGAAATACCTTTTACGCCTTCGGGCGCATCCGGCAACCGAGCCAGCACCAAATGGATGATGTTGTCGGTGAGATCGTGTTCGCCATAGGTGATGAAGATTTTCTGCCCAAAGATCTTGTAGGTACCGTCACCCTGCGGTTCCGCGCGGGTTCGCACCGCAGCCAGATCGGAGCCGGCCTGCGGCTCGGTCAGATTCATGGTGCCGGTCCATTCGCCGCTCACCATCTTCGGCAAGTACATGTCTTTTTGCGCATCCGAGCCGCGCAGCATCAAGGCCTCGATGGCGCCAGTGGTCAGCATCGGGCATAGCGAAAACGCCATGTTGGCCGCTTTCCACATTTCCATGACCGCGGTAGACACCAACTTGGGCAGACCCTGCCCGCCATATTTAGGATCGCAGGCCAGCGCGGTCCAACCGGATTCGGCAAACTGGGTGTAGGCCTCTTTCCAGCCCGGCGCGGTAAACACCTGCCCCTCTTGCCATTTGGTGCCTTCCCGGTCGCCGATCTTGTTCAGCGGGGCCAACACGCCACCGGCGAACTTGCCTGCTTCATCCAAGATGGCATCCACCAGATCGGGGGTGACCTCCTCGCATCCGGGCAGGCCGGTCACGCCTTCTAGGTTGGCCAGCTCGCGCATCACGAACTGCATATCACGGATCGGTGCGGTGTATTGACTCATTTGACTGTTCGCTCCACATGGTTATGTTGTCGATACGCGGCCCCTGCAACCGCACGTGCTACGCCCGCGCCAAGCGGGTACTACTTGCGCATGAGATAGCGGCGGTCATCGAAGGCCGCCACCCACTCAGGCCGATACACGACCATCAGGGTGATGACCCCGCCGCTGATCCAGCCCTCGGAAAAGCCGAGCAAAAGGAAATACGGCAGATAGTCGCTCGCCAGAAAAGCGGCTTCGTAAGCGCCGGCGGCCACCAGCACGCCCGCGGCCACCAAGCCTTGCAACATCACGGTCAATGCAGCGCCAAAAAAACCGGCGCCGAACACAAAGACAAAAAAATGCGCCGGCAAAAAGCGCTCGATCAGCTTGTGCAGACGGTGTGCCAGCAACACCGGCACGACCGCCATCAACAAAAAATTGATCGGCCACGCCTGCCATTGGATGGCGCCGTTGAGCGTGCTGCCGGTCAGCGCCAGGGCCAGCGCCACGATGGCCAATTGCGGTCCGAGTGCCAAAGTGGCGGCCATGGCCCCCATCAGGTGCAGGTTGAGACCGGGTTTAACCCCGGCCTTCAAGCTCCAAATCAGCATCAGACCCACGGCGAAACCCAGCAGCAGATTGAGCTGAGTGCTGGTTTTCAACCTTGCCCACGGGGCGGTGCGCCAAACTAACCAGCCGACCGCCAGCGCAAGCACCAGTGCGGACCAGTGCCATGCTGCGGAAAACAGTTCGGCCGACAGATTCATCTCACGCCCCAAGGGCTTCGGCGGGTGCTACAGCGCCTTGGTCAGCTCCGGCACCACCTCGAACAGATCGCCCACCAGGCCGTAGTCCGCGACCTGGAAGATCGGCGCTTCCGGATCCTTGTTGATCGCCACGATCACCTTGGAGTCTTTCATGCCGGCCAGATGTTGGATCGCACCGGAAATACCCACCGCAATGTAGAGCTGCGGCGCGACGATTTTACCGGTCTGCCCCACCTGATAGTCGTTGGGCACATAGCCTGCATCCACCGCGGCACGGCTAGCACCGAGCGCGGCGCCCAGTTTGTCGGCCAGCGGTTCGAGTAGGGCATGGTAGTTTTCACCGCTACCCAGTCCGCGCCCGCCCGAAACGATGGTCTTGGCCGCGCCCAGTTCCGGACGCTCGCTCTTGGTCAGTTCGCGGCCAACCAGCCGGGAAAGCCCCAGATCGGCACCGGCCGGAAGCGTCTCCACCGCTGCCGCCCCCCCTTCGGCAGCCGCCTCAAAGGCGGTGGTGCGCACCGTGATCACCTTGCACGCATCCGCGCTCTTGACCGTGGCCATGGCGTTCCCCGCATAAATGGGGCGCACGAAGGTGTCTGCCGCTTTGACCGCGACAATGTCCGAAATCTGCGCCAAGTCCAGCAACGCAGCCACCCGCGGGGCGACGTTCTTGCCGAAAGCGCTGGCCGGAGCAAGGATATGGCTGTAAGCGGCGGCATGGGCCACGACCAGCGCCGCGATGTTTTCCGCCAATTGCGCTTCATAGTGCGGTGCATCGACGCACAGCACCTTGGCGACACCGGCGATTTTGGCGGCTGCGCTGCAAGCGTTGCTGCAGCCATGACCGGCTACCATGACGTGGATGTCGCCCCCAATGGCGGCGGCTGCCGTCACGGTATTGAGTGTGGCAGCCTTGATGGATTGATTGTCGTGTTCGGCTATGACCAGGATCGCCATCTCAGATCACCTTTGCTTCGTTTTTGAGCTTGTCGACAAGTTGCGCGACATCGGCTACGCGCACACCGGCACTGCGCTTGGGCGGCTCGCTGACCTCGACGGTGGTCAGACGCGGCGCCACGTCCACCCCCAAAGCCTGCGGTGTGAGGGTATCCAGGGGTTTTTTCTTGGCCTTCATGATATTGGGCAGCGTCGCGTAACGCGGCTCGTTCAAGCGCAGATCGGTGGTGATCACCGCCGGCAATGTGAGCTCCAAGGTTTCCAGACCGCCGTCGATTTCGCGGGTCACGGTTGCTTTGCCGTCGGCCAGCGTCACCTTGGAAGCAAAGGTGGCTTGCGGCCAACCCATCAGCGCCGCCAGCATTTGCCCGGTCTGGTTGGCGTCATCGTCGATCGCCTGCTTGCCGCAAATCACCACTTGCGGCGCTTCCTTTTCACATAGCGCCTTGAGCAGCTTGGCAACCGCCAAGGGCTGCAGTTCGACGTCGGTTTCGACCAGGATGCCGCGGTCGGCACCGATTGCCATGGCTGCACGCAAGGTTTCCTGGCATGCGCCCACGCCGCAACTGACTGCCACCACTTCGGTGGCCACACCCGCTTCCTTGAGCCGAACCGCCTCCTCCACCGCGATTTCGTCAAACGGATTCATCGACATTTTGACGTTGGCGATATCCACGCCGGTACCGTCAGCCTTGACCCGCACCTTGACGTTGTAATCGACCACACGTTTGACCGGGACCAGTATCTTCAAAGCCGCGCTCCTCTTCCGTGTATTCGGGTTGTAATGGTTCGAGCGGTCATTATGTCACTGTGAAGAAGCGTTTGACACTCACACCGCCGGCCGGGACAATCGGTTTCATTCCATACGCCCCGGTATGGCGGCGTACGGTAGCGTATGGTCCCGGATTCGTCAATACTAGCCCGTATGGAAGACATACCAATGAAACAACGCACGCAGCTCGATCGCGACGCCTGGGTGCAGGCGGCCATCGAGGTGCTCGCCGAAGAAGGGGTGGCCGGGTTGCGCGTGGAGGTCCTGGCCAAGCGCCTGAAGGTTACCAAGGGCAGTTTTTACTGGCATTTCCAGGATCGGCGGGACTTGCTGCTCGCGGTCCTGCAATTTTGGAAAGAAGGCCGGATCCGCGACATCGTCAAGCAGACCCGCGCCCAGCCCGGACGGGAACTGGAACAGATCTATCATGTGATCGACATCTACAGCACCACCCGCAGCCGGCGCGGGATGATGATCGAGCTTGCGGTACGTGACTGGGCGCGACGCGATCCGGAAGCAGCCGCCATTGTGGCCGAAGTCGACGACACCCGCCTGCGCTGCGCACGCGAGCTGTTTCTGGCCTGCGGTGTGCCGATGGAAGAGGCCTCCAGCCGCTGCATGCTGCTCTACGCTTATGTGTTCGGCCTGTCGCTGATGATTTACGACAAGTTCGACAGCGATATTGCGCGGTTGAAGCGTGACATCGCCGACCTGATCGCACGCTCTGCGGCAATGACACAGACACAGGCGCCCACAACGCCGTTGCCGACCGCCGTAAAGTGAGCCCCCTCAACCCACCCTGTATCATCACCCCTTGGCCGCATTCAGGCCGCACACCTTCCAAAAGATGAATCTACTCCGCGCACTTGTCACCGTCAGCGGCATGACTTTGGTGTCGCGCGTCCTCGGCTTCGTGCGCGACTTCGTCATCGCCCGCGCGTTCGGTGCCGGGATGATGACCGACGCTTTTTTTGTCGCCTTCCGCCTGCCCAACTTGCTGCGCCGCCTGTTTGCCGAAGGCGCTTTTTCGCAGGCTTTCGTGCCGATTTTGGCCGAATACAAAAACCGTCAGGGGGAGGCGACTGCGCGCACGCTGATCGACCGCAGCGCCACCTTGCTGGCGATCGTCGTGGCATTGGTGGCCCTCTTTGGCATCGTTGCCGCACCGCTGATCGTTTATGTATCCGCGCCGGGTTTTTCTGCCCATGCCGACAAATTTGCCCTCACCGTTGAACTGACCCGCATCACGTTTCCTTACATCTTCTTCATGGCGCTGGTTGCACTGGCCGGCGGCATCCTCAACACCTGGAGCCGCTTTGCCGTTCCGGCCTTCACGCCGGTATTGCTCAACCTGAGCTTTATCGGCATGGCCTTATGGGCTGCGCCCTACTTCGATCCGCCGGTGCTCGCGCTCGCCTGGGCGGTTTTTTTGGGCGGAGTGCTGCAACTTGCCCTGCAACTGCGCCCGCTGGCCCGCATCGGCATGCTGCCGCGCTTCGACCTGAATCTTCATGATCCTGGTGTGCGGCGTATTCTGAAACTCATGGCGCCAGCGCTGCTGGGGGTGTCGGTCAGTCAAATTTCACTCTTGATCAACACCATTTTTGCTTCTTTCCTGCCCAGCGGCAGTGTCTCCTGGCTCTACTACGCCGACCGCCTGATGGAATTTCCCGCCGGCCTGCTAGGGGTTGCGTTGGGCACCATTTTGCTGCCCAGCCTTGCCAAACTGCACGCCGACGAACGGCGTGAGGCGTTCTCCAGCCTGCTCGACTGGGGGCTGCGTTTGACCCTGCTGCTTACCCTGCCCGCGGCGCTGGCCTTGATGCTGCTGGCCGTGCCACTCATTGCCACGCTGTTCAACTACGGTGCTTTTTCGGCGGCCGATGTGCTGGCCACCCGACAAGCGCTGGTGGCCTACGGCGTGGGGCTGGCCGGGCTGATCCTGGTCAAGGTGCTCGCGCCTGCCTTCTACGCCCGGCAAGACATCAAGACGCCGGTCAAGATCGCACTGATTACGCTGGCCGCCACCCAAGCGATGAACCTTGCCTTTATTCTGCCGCTCCAGCATGCCGGCCTGGCTCTGTCGATCGGGTTGGCGTCCTGTCTGAATGCTGTGTTGCTGTATCGCGGTCTGCGCCGTCGCGGGGTATATCGCCCGCAACCGGGGTGGCTGCGCTTCATGCTCAAAGTGTCGGTCGCCCTGCTGGTGATGGGTGGCGTATTGTGGTTTGCGGCCGGTGAGGCGGCCTCATGGCTCGATACGGACGGCCTGGCCCGCGCGGTGCGTCTGGCCGGGGTGGTCGCCGCGGGCGCCGTCGCCTATCTACTGACCTTGTTTGCGCTGGGCTTTCGTATCGAGGACTTCCGCCGGCGCGCTGCGGGCTAGAATGCGGACTTCCCATCGTTCGAGGAGACCTGCCGATGAAACTCACCAGCAACAGCTTTGCCGATGGCGCGCGCATTCCCGGCGAATTTGCGTTCTGCGTCCCGGCGCAAGAGGGGCATGTGTGCCTGGGCGGCAATCGCAATCCGCATCTGGCCTGGAGCGATGTGCCTGCCGGCACCAAGTCTTTTGTACTGATTTGCCACGACCCGGACGTTCCGAGTTGCGGCGACGATGTCAACCGAGAAGGCCGCAGCGTGCCAGCCGACTTGCCGCGGGTGGATTTTTTCCACTGGGTGATCGTCGATTTGCCTGCCACGCTGCGCGAAATCGAAGCCGGTCGCTTTTCGGATGCAGTCACTCCGGGTGGCAAACCGGGCCCCGAGACGCTCCACGGCGCCCGCCATGGCATCAATGACTACACGGCCTGGTTTGCCAACGACGATGCCATGCGCGGTGATTACTACGGCTACGACGGCCCGTGCCCGCCGTGGAACGACGAGCGGCTCCACCATTATGTATTCACCCTCTACGCGCTGGATATCGAACGCTGCGCGGTTGACGGCCGGTTTGGCGGCGCCGATGTGCGCAAAGCAATCGAGGCGCATGTGCTGGCGCAAGCTTGCATCACCGGTACCTACAGCCTGAACCCGGCGGTGGCGGGTTGATTTTTTTGCAGTACTGAGCTTGTCGGCGCGGGCCGCAATATCCCCTCCACCCCGCGCCGACAGGGTGTGCCCAGCCCAGCGACTGGCGCCCGGTCGGTCTGCCGATCGCCTTCAAGGCGGTCAGGATAGGGGCGCGAGCTTGCGTGCGAGCATAGGCATATCCAGTCGGGGGTAGTCAGGCAGACCATCGCGCCAGGGACGCGGCAGCTCGCCTTCGATGAGCGGTTGCAGATAACGCAAGGCGGCTTCGGTGACATGCAGACCATCGGCGCGAACGTAGGAAGCCGGCAGGCGGCGCTCCAGGTTGGCGATCGCGTGCACGTCTGCCGCGTCGATCCGCCAGCGGTAAGGACGGTCCGCTTCGCGCACGATTGCCGGCATGACCGCGTCGCGTCCGCTCACCGCAAACTGCACTGCGGCGGTGCCGACTGCCCGGGCAAGCGCAAAGTCGGTGGCAGAGACCAGATGACCTGCGGCGCGCTGGAGATAATCCGGAATCGCCCAGTGGTATTTGTAGCCCAAACGGGCGTGAATCAGCCGTGCGATACACTGCCCGGCCCCACCCAACTGCACATGCCCTTTGCCATCGTGGTCCTGCTCCATGACCAGACGGCCATCGGTGTGTCGGATGCCTTCGGAGACGGTGATTGCACAATAGCCCAGCCGCTCGACGGTGGCACGCACGCTGGCCAGAAAGCGCGTTGGATCGAAAGGCACCTCGGGCATCAGAATGATGTGTGGCGCGGCATCTGCCCGCCCACCCGCAGCCAGCGCAGTGGCCGCGGCCAACCAGCCAGCGTTGCGTCCCATGACTTCCATGACGAACACCCGCCCGCTGCGTCCGGACATTGAAGCCAAGTCCATGCCGGCCTCCAACATGGCGGTGGCCACATATTTGGCGGCCGAGCCAAAACCTGGCGAACAATCGCTACCGACCAGATCGTTGTCGACCGTCTTGGGTACACCAAGGACGGTCAACTGATAGCCCCGCTGCCGTGCAGCCATGGAAATCTTGGCCACCGTGTCCATGGAGCCGTTGCCGCCGTTATAGAGCAGATAGCCGATATCGTGTGCCGCCAGCACGGCAAACAGGCGGTCATACTGCGCGGGGTTGTCATCCGGCGAATCGAGATCGAAACGGCAGGAGCCGAACGCACCGCCCGGCGTGAGCGCCAAGGCGGCAAGGGCGGCGTCATCCAGCTTGGCGGTATCGACCAATTCCTCCGCCAACACCCCGAGAATACCGCGACGCGCGCAATAGACCGCCCCGATGCAGTGTGGATGCTGGCGGGCGGCTTCGATGACGGCAGCGGCGGTGGCATTGATGACTGCGGTCACGCCGCCCGATTGTGCGTAAAGCAGATTTCGCCGGGTCATGCGGGGATTCGGGCTCGAGCGTGGAAAAATTCAAAAGCGCACGGCCGGCACCGGGTATTGCCCGCGGCCGGCCGTGCGCTGCGCGCCGAAGCGTTTATTTCAGCGCCTCGAACACCCGGGCGGTGATTTCATCCACCGAGCCCAGGCCGGAAATCTTGCGCACTTTGGGCGCCTTGGGATCACCCGAGGCGGCCCAGTCGGTGTAATACTGGACCAGCGGCTTGGTTTGCGCGTGATAGACCTCCAGGCGCTTTTTCACCGTTTCCTCACGGTCGTCATCGCGCTGGATCAACGCTTCGCCGGTCACATCGTCCTTGCCTTCGACTTTGGGCGGATTGTACTTGACATGGTAGGTGCGGCCCGAAGCCAGATGCACCCGGCGCCCGCTCATGCGTTCGATGATCTCGCTATCGGGCACGTCGATCTCCAGCACGAAATCGATCGGCACGCCGGCATCCTTCATGGCGTCGGCCTGCGGAATGGTGCGCGGGAAGCCGTCGAACATGTAGCCGCGCTTGCAGTCGTCTTGTTGCAAGCGGTCTTTGACCAGGCCGATGATGATGTCGTCGGAGACCAGGCCGCCGGCGTCCATTACCTTTTTGGCTTCGATGCCGAGTGGGGTGCCGGCCTTGACCGCGGCGCGCAGCATGTCGCCGGTGGAAATCTGCGGAATGCCGAATTTTTCCTTGATGAAATTGGCCTGGGTTCCCTTACCCGCGCCCGGCGGCCCCAACAGAATGAGTCGCATACACCCTCCCGAAGATGCCGGTCGATCGCTCGCCGGCGGTTTATTGAAAAACCGAGAACTTACTCGACCGTTCCCGCCTGGTCAAACAAGCGGCGCACCCGTTCAAGATCGTCCGGGGAGTCCACCCCGGCTAGCGGCGCCTTGTCCACTTGCAGCACCTGAATGCGGTAGCCATGCCACATCGCGCGCAGTTGTTCGAGCGCCTCGAAGTGCTCCAACGGCGATACCGCAAGCCCGGCATAGCGACGCAGGAACGCCACGCGATAGGCATAAAGGCCGATATGGCGCAGCACCGGCAAGCCCGGCGGCAAGCGACTGCGGTCGACCGCAAAGGCATCGCGCGCCCAGGGAATGGGCGCGCGGGAAAAATACATTGCCTGGCCGGCGGCATTACACACCACCTTGACCACGTTGGGATTGAACAGCTCAGCCGGATCGCTGAGCGGATGCGCGGCGGTGGCGATCGCAGCATCCCGGTCGGCGGCCAGCGCGCCGGCCACCGCGCCGATCAGCGTCGGGTCGATCAGCGGTTCGTCGCCCTGCACGTTGACCACAATCTCATCGTCCGCCCACCCCAGCCGCTCGACCGCTTCGGCCAAGCGGTCGGTACCGCTCGGGTGGTCCGCCCGGGTCATCAGTGCCTGGCCGCCGGCGCGGGTGACCGCCTCGAACACGCCCGGATGATCGGTGGCCACCCAGACCTGGCACGCGCCCGAACGCCGGGCACGTTCGACCACCCGCAACACCATAGGCTTGCCGGCAATATCGGCGAGCGGCTTGCCCGGCAGACGGGTCGAAGCGAAACGGGCCGGAATCAGGACATGAAAAGCTGGCATGACGAAAAGCCGCTCATTGCGGGCAGGCAAGAGCCCAGCGCATCTCAGCGCAGCGCGTCCACCTCCTCGGCGGACAGTTGTTGCGCCTCATCCTCCAACATCACCGGAATGCCGTCGCGGATCGGAAACGCCAGACGATCCGCTTTGCACACCAGATCCTGCTTGTCCTTGCGGTAATCGAGCGGCCCTTTGCAGATCGGGCACACGAGGATGTCGAGCAGTCTGGCGTCCATGCGAGAGTTTCTCCAGGATACGTTCAATTGCGCCCGCCGGAATGTCTGCCACCACGGGTAACTCCCAGCAGTCCTCAGGCGCGAAGGCCACGCATTTTACCGCATCCTTGCTGGTCATGACCTTGGGCATGGCCAGTGACGGCAGCAAATCTGCCTCACAAAAGGCGTGATGATCGGCAAAAGCGTGTTCCACCACGTCCAGCCCCAGTGCGCGCAGATGGTCGAAAAACCGGGCCGGTCGACCGATGCCGGCAAAAGCATGCACCGTGCGCCCGGCAAAATGCCCGGCGTCGACCAGATTTCCAGGGTCGCGCAGCGATCGAAACACGGTGCCGGAAAGACGCATCGGAAACACCGTAAGCCCCTCGATCATCCGTTGCAAGGTCGGGCTCAATGCGCCGTGAGCCAGCAGCAGAT
Organism: Pseudothauera hydrothermalis; assembly: GCF_003345255.1. Taxonomy (GTDB): domain Bacteria; phylum Pseudomonadota; class Gammaproteobacteria; order Burkholderiales; family Rhodocyclaceae; genus Pseudothauera; species Pseudothauera hydrothermalis. Next base: position 1,572,651 of record NZ_CP029331.1, read on the forward strand.
CCGCTTCGCGCAGCCGATTCACACCCTCGCGCAGCGGTCCGGCCGGCAAGCGCCAGCGGTTACCCAGCGTGGCTTCGTCGAGCACCACGATCTCGACATCGCGCGCCAAGCGATAGTGCTGCAAACCGTCGTCGCAGACGATCACGTCACAATCGCCATGGGCTGCCAAGAGAGCGCGGGCCGCGGCGGGACGGTCGGCACCGACTGCGACCGGCACACCGGTAAGCCGTGCCAGCAGCACGGGTTCATCGCCATACAACATGGGATCAGGGTTTTGCGGCAGCAGCGCCACGCCACGAATCTGCCCGCCATAACCGCGACTGACGATACCCGGCCGCCAGCCCGCGGTGCGCAGTGTGCGCACCAGCCAGTCGACCACCGGTGTTTTGCCGCTACCGCCCACCGCGATATTGCCGACCACGATCACCGGCACCGGCAGACGCTCCACTTTGCGCCATCCGCGGCGGTACAGATCTCGTCGAAAAGCACTAAGAGCCTGGAAAATAAAGGCTAAAGGCAGCAAGAGCGCCGCCATGGGACCACGCCTGGTCCACCAAGCCGGTATCTTGGCCGGCATTTCAGTGCATCGCTATAGACAAGTCGCTGTGTGTCATCAGCGCTCCGGCGACTGAGTGGCAAAGGTAATGTGCGCCAGCCCGGCGCGTTGCGCCGCCTGCATGACGTCGATCACCCGCTGGTGCGCCGCCTTGGCATCGGCATTGATGACCACCACCGGCGGCTCGCCGTCCTTTGGCGCGGCATTGGCGAGCGCAGCGACCAGCGGCTCCAGACCTTGCGCGCCAACCGGCACCCGGTTGACCAGCACCTCGCCGGCTGCGGTAATCGCCACCACGATTTCATTGGGCTGCGTTTGCGCAGCCGGCGCCTGCGCGGTCGGCAAATCGATTTGCAGGCCGGATACCTTGGAAAAAGTGGTGGTCAGCATCAGGAAAATGATGATCACCAATACCACGTCGATCAGCGGAATCAGGCTGACCTCGGGCTCCTCGTGACGGGTGTTGCGGCGAAAATCCATGGCCGCGCACTCAGTTGCGCCGCTCGCCGTGCACCACCTCGACCAGCTTGATCGCCTGTTGCTCCATGTCGATCACGAAACTGTCGATCAGTGCGCGGAAGTGACGCCAGAAAATCGTGGCCGGAATGGCAATGATCAAACCCAGACCGGTGGTGTAGAGCGCAATCGAAATACCCTGCGCGAGCTGCTGCGGGTTTGCGCCCCCCACCCCTTGTGAGGCGAAAATGTCGATCATGCCAACAATGGTGCCAAACAGGCCCAGGAGCGGGCTGATTGCCGCGATGGTGCCCAGCGTGGTGAGGAAGCGCTCCAACTCATGCATGACCGCGCGGCCGCAGTCTTCGATCGATTCTTTCATCACTTCGCGCGAGCTATTCACATTACGCAGACCGGCGGCCAACACCTTACCCAGCGGTGAATGATTGGCCACCCGCGCGATCATCTCGGGCGAAGCGCCGCGCTGCTGAAGATCCGTCAGCACCTTGTCGAGCAGATCGGCCGGCACCACGCGGGAACGGCGTAGCGTCAAGGAACGCTCGATGATCAACGCCACGGCGATCACGGATGCCAGCAACAACGGCCAGATCGGCCAGCCAACCGCCTGAATGATCGCAAACACGCCTCAAGACTCCCGAATCGCAAAGGCGAAACTCTAGCCTCCCGCAGCCCCTGAGAGCAAGCCATAGGCATGCTGCGGGCACGAAATCCCGCTGCGACAAGGGCTTTGCCGAGTCGTCCACAGAAACTGTGGATAACTTTGTGGATGAGTTGTCCAAAGAAGCCATAATCGGCGCCGCTAAAGGCAGCGCGCCACTCTGATGCAAAATTGAGCAAATTTTTTCTGATTAAATTTCAATAACTTAAGAAATCCCCTAAAGGTTGATACTTTTGCTTCAAAACGCTTGACAAGCCATCCCGCCTGTGGAAATCCGCTACAATCCGCCCCATGTCTGAATCCGGCTACCCCCCTTTGGCGGACCTCGCAGGCGTCGTGCCGGTATCCGCGCTGAACCGTCTTGTGCGTGAGAAGCTCGAACGCAGTTTTCCGCTGATGTGGGTCAGCGGCGAGCTTTCCAACCTCACCCGCGCACCCTCCGGGCATCTTTATTTCACCCTCAAAGACGAGCATGCGCAGGTCCGCTGCACCATGTGGCGCAACCGTGCGCAGTTACTGCCTTTCCGTCCGCAAAACGGTATGCGGGTGGAAGTGCGTGCGCAGGTCACCTTGTACGAGGTGCGTGGCGACTTCCAGCTATCGGTCGAAAATCTCCGGCAAGCTGGCATTGGCAATCTGTTCGAAGCCTTTACCCGCTTGAAGGAACGGCTTGCCGCCGAAGGGCTGTTCGATCCGGCTGGCCGGCGGCCGGTGCCACGCTTTCCGCGGGCGGTCGGCGTCGTCACCTCACCGGCCGCTGCGGCATTACGGGATGTCCTGGCCACTTTGGCACGTCGCGCCCCTAACCTGCCGGTGGTGATCTACCCGGCGCCAGTACAAGGGGTGGATGCCGGAGCGGCGCTGGCGGATGTGCTGAGCAAGGCCGGCGCACGGGCGGCAAACGACCAGGTCGATTTGATCCTGCTGGTGCGCGGCGGCGGCAGCATGGAAGACCTCTGGGCGTTCAATGACGAGGCGCTGGCGCGGGCGATCCGCGCCTGCCCAGTACCGGTGATCAGCGGTGTCGGGCACGAAACCGATTTCACCATCGCCGATTTTGCCGCCGACCTACGTGCTGCCACACCCACCGGCGCGGCCGAGCTGGCCAGCGCGGGTTACCATGCCGCCGCGGCTGAATTGTCGGCGCTCGCAATGGCGCTGCAACGCGCCTGGCAACGCAAAATCGACACCTGCAGTCAGCGGCTCGACCGCGCGGCGCTGCGTCTAATCCATCCGCGCGAAAGGTTGGCGCGTGCGTCCGTTGCGCTCGAGGCGCTGCGCGAACGTCTCACCCGGCGGGCCGATGCGCTCGCCGAGCGACGGGTACAGCAGTTATCGCAGCTTGCTTTGCGGTTGCGGGCCTGCCGGCCGCAGCTGTCAGTCGCGCAAGGCCAACTGACGCAACTCGAACGCGATCTGGCACGCAGCATGACTGCCCTGCTCGCAACCCGTCAAAACACGCTCGCCAGTCTGGAAAATCAGCTACAGCATCTTGCGCCGCAGGCGGTGCTGGCGCGTGGCTACAGCATCGTGCGCGATGCACATGGCCGTATCCTGCGCAGCAGCCAAGCATTGCAGAGCGGGCAGAGCGTTGCGGTGCAACTGCATCGAGGCGGCTTCGATGCGCAGGTGCTGAGCATCCGTCGTTAGCAGGCCGTTGAAAACCTACCCCGGTGGACCTTCTTTCGGCGTCGCGCGGTGCACGCTCCCCTCGCCTATCGATTCGACAGGCTGCGGTCGCTGCGCGCCGTGAACCTTGCTTCTGGTCATCCTTGCTAAGTTTTTAAAACGTGACCTGCCCCCATTGACCGTACCAACGGATTGGAGAAGTCCGGGGTTGAAGGTTAATCGGAATTCTGTTTCTGCCCACTGCCAGCAGCACCGCCAGCGCGCTGGCGGTGCTGCTGGGCGAATCGTGCCGGAGGGATACGCCCCAGGCTGCTGTGTGGTCTGACCTCGTTGTAGTCTTGCCGCCAGCGTGCAATGCACTCCCGGGCTTGAGGCAACGATTCAAACCACTACTCGTTGAGGCATTCATCTCTGAACTTGCCGTTGAAGCTCTCGATGTAGCCGTTGTCCATGGGCTTGCCCGGCTCAATCAGGATGTGCCGAATCCCATTCTTGTGCGTCCAGGCCAGGAACGCCCGACTGGTGAACTCCGGGCCATTGTCCGTTCGCACTGCTGCCGGGTAGCCACGGAACCTTGCCACCTGGTCGAGCACGCGCGTGACGTACTGGCCCGAGATGCCGTAGTCCACCGCAATCTCCACGGACTCCTTGCTGAAGTCATCGACCACCGTCAGGCACTTGATGCGCCGTCCATTGGACAGGCTGTCCGAGACGAAATCCATGCTCAACACCTCATTGATGTTCCTGGCCAGTTGCAGCGGCACACGCTCCTGGGCTGGCCGCTTGACCTTGCGTCGTTTCTTCACCGCCAGATTGGCCTGACGGTACAGCCGGTAGATGCGTTTGTGGTTCACCCCCGGAAACTGCTCGCGCAGCATGTCGTGGATGCGCCGGTAGCCGAAGCGGCGACGCACCAGCGCAGTTTGCCGAATCTGTTCGCCCAGGGCGGCATTGAGCTCGCTAGGCTGTGGCGGGTGGCGGTAGCTGTCTCTGGATAGCCCCACAAGGCGGCAAGCACGCCGCTCCGAGAGGTGATGCTGCTCCATCATCTGTCGGATGGCGTCACGCCGCACCTGTGGGGCTAACGCTTTACCCCGAAGACGCTCTTGAGGGCGTGGATGTCCAGATGGGCCTCGGCCAGCAGCTTCTTGAGCTTGGCGTTCTCGCTCTCGAGTTCGCGCAAGCGCTGGGCTTCAGAGACCTGCATGCCACCGTATTTGGCGCGCCATTTGTAAAACGTGGCCTGGCTGAAGCCGCCGCTGCGGCACGGCTCGGGGATGCCCATGCCGGCTTCGGCCTGTCGCAAGAAGCCAATGATTTGTTCGTCGCTGAACCTGCTCTTCTTCATGTCCGTCATTCTCCTGGGGTGACGGACTTCTCTCGTTTACCGAGGTACGACTGGCGGGGAGGCAGGCCACCCGGCATGATTAGAGAACGATTAGAGAACGCTGATAGCAAACGCTCAGTTTGTCGATTATCGGCATGAACATCTCCCTGTCCCGTCAATTCTGGGAGGATTACCATGGCTCGACCATGAACCTTGGCCACCGAGTACGCATAGGTTCAGGAGAAGAGCTTGGCCGATTGAACATTGCGTTGGGCAGCTAAATCCGACTAGAATAGTCGGACTTACACCCGCAAATTCATCGACAAAAGCTTTCGATGTGATAAAGGAGAGACACATGGAACACGTACTGCCCCCCCTGCCCTATGCCAAGGATGCGCTGGCCCCGCACATCTCGGCCGAGACGCTGGAGTTTCACCATGGCAAACACCACCAAGCTTACGTGACCAATCTCAACAATCTGATCAAAGGCACTGAGTACGAAAACCTTGATCTGGAAGCCATCGTCAAAAAGGCGCCGGCCGGCGGCATCTACAACAATGCCGCGCAAGTGTGGAATCACACGTTCTTCTGGAACAGCATGAAACCCAACGGCGGCGGTGAACCCGGCGGTGCGCTGGGCGAAGCGATCAAGGCCAAGTGGGGCACTTTTGAGGAGTTCAAAAAGGCGTTCCAGGCTTCGGCCGTGGGCAATTTCGGCTCCGGCTGGACTTGGCTGGTGAAAAAAGCCGACGGTTCGGTCGACATCGTCAATATGGGCGCTGCCGGCACCCCGCTGACCACCGGCGACAAGGCCCTGCTCTGTATCGACGTGTGGGAGCACGCCTATTACATCGACTACCGCAACCGCCGTCCGGATTTTGTCGCCACCTTCCTCGACAAACTGGCCAATTGGGATTTCGCCGCACAAAACTTTGCCTGAACCCGGCACAAGTCAGCCAAGGCACCTGCGGGTGCCTTTTTTACTTGGAGCCGCCCACCAGTCCGGGCAAGGCGCGATGGGCATTGGCAGCGGTGATGCGGATGATTTCCTCCACGCTCATGCCGCGCAGGTCGGCAAGCAGTGCGGCGTAACGCGCGATGTTGGCCGGCTCATTGCGCTGGCCGGCGCGCCAGACGGGCGGCATATCGGGTGCGTCGGTTTCCAGCACGATGGCCTCCAGCGGCAGGCTGGCAGCCAGTGCCCGGATACGTCGGGACCCCTGGTAAGTCATCGCCCCGCCAAAGCCAAGCTTGAAACCCAGCGCAATGAACATCTCTGCCTGCTGGCGGCTGCCGTTGAAGGCGTGGGCGATGCCGCCAGGCACTTCAATGCGGCGCAGCTGTTTGAGGATGGCGTCCTGCGCACGGCGAATATGCAAGACGACCGGCAACCCATGACGTCGGGCGAGTTTGAGCTGTTCGACAAAGAAGAACTCTTGGCGAGACCGATCTGCATCGGCCACGAAGTAATCGAGGCCGATCTCGCCCACGGCCACGGCGCCGCCTGCGGCAAGACGCTCGGCAAGGCAGTCCAGCGCGCTCGGCTGCGCCCGATCCACATACAGCGGATGGATGCCGAAGGCGGCGCGGACTTCCGGGTAGGCCGCGGCCAGCGCATCGACCCGCGCAAAACCGCCGGTCTCTACCGCTGGAACCACCAGGCCGGTCACGCCGGCCGCGCGTGCTGCGGCCATCACCGTGTCGCGATCGGTGTCGAACTCGGCCGCATCCAGATGGCAATGGGTATCGATCAGCACGGCAGACTACATCCGCCTCGACCCGGTCGCCCGCTCACCGGCTAGCGGCCGCGCCACTGCGGTGTGCGTTTGGCGATGAAAGCGTCGATGCCTTCGGCGGCATCCTCGGTCATCATGTTGCAGGCCATGGTTTCGGCGGCCAACTGGTAAGCCGCGTCCAGGCCCATCTCCAACTGTTTGTAGAACATCTGTTTGCCCATCTGAATGGCCAGCGGCGACTTGGCGACGATGGCTGCGGCGAGTTTGCCGACTTCTTCGTCCAAAAGCTCCAGAGGCACCACACGGTTGACCAGGCCGCGGCGCTGCGCCTCGGCGGCATCGATAAAGTCGCCGGTGACCAGCATCTCGAAGGCTTGCTTGCGCCCGATGTTGCGCGACAAGCCCACGCTTGGCGTGGCGCAGAACAGACCGACGTTGATGCCGGATACCGCAAAGCGCGCCACGTCGGCAGCCACCGCCAGGTCACACATCGACACCAACTGGCAGCCTGCCGCAGTGGCGATACCGTGCACCCGCGCGATCACCGGCTGGGGCAGTTCGGTGAGCTTCATCATGAATTTGCCGCATAGGCGAAAGAGCTCCTGCTGAAAAGCCAGGGTATGGTTGCTGCGCATTTCCTTCAGGTCATGCCCGGCGCAAAACGCTTTGCCCGCGCCGGCCAACACCACGGCGCGCACGCTGCGGTCGGCGGCGATCTCATCGACCGCGGCGATCAGGCTCTCCAACATGGCGCGTGACAAGGCGTTGAACTGGCCGGGGCGGTTCAGCGTCAGCCAGGCCACGCCGTCGAGGTCTCGGCGCAGCAACATGGGTTCATCGGCAGCAGTGGGCAAGGCGCTCATTGTGTCTCCTCCTGAATGTTGTTTACGTGCACGTCAACCATGACCCATCATAGCGCGGCAACGGCGCTGCCCGCCAGCGCCGTTGCCAGCCGCTCATTCAATGGCCGCTGTCGAGCGTGCCTGCTCGCGCAGCATGAACTTCTGGATCTTGCCGGTCGAAGTTTTGGGCAGCTCGGTAAACACCACCTTTTTGGGAATCTTGAAGCCCGCCAAATGTTCGCGGCAGTGGGCGACGATTTCCTCGGCGGTGACCTGGGCGCCGTCGCGCAACTCGATGAAGGCGCACGGCACCTCGCCCCATTTTTCGTCGGGCGCAGCGACCACTGCAGCCGCCATCACGGCCGGATGTTTATAGAGCGCATCTTCGACCTCGATCGAAGAAATGTTCTCTCCGCCGGAAATGATGATGTCTTTGGAGCGGTCTTTGATCTTCACATATCCGTCCGGCTGCATCACCGCCAGGTCGCCAGTGTGATACCAACCGCCGGCAAAAGCCTCGGCGGTGGCTTTTTCGTTCTTCAGATAGCCCTTCATGACCAGGTTGCCGCGGAACATGACCTCGCCCATGGTTTCTCCATCCCACGGCACCGGCTGCATGGTGTTCGGATCGAGTACGGTAATCGCTTCTTGCGCGTGGTAACGCACCCCTTGACGGCCGTTTTTGCTCACCTGCTCGGCCAACGGCAGCGCCGCCCATTCGTCATGCTTGGCGCACAGCGAAGCCGGGCCGTAGGTTTCGGTCAGTCCATAAACATGGGTGATATCGAAGCCGATTTTGGCCATGCCTTCGATGACCGCAGCCGGTGGCGGTGCAGCCGCGATCAGGCCGGACACTTTGTGGGTGATGCCCTTGCGCCATTCGGCCGGCGCGTTGGCCAGCAGCGAATGCACAATCGGCGCCCCGCAGTAATGGGTGACACCATGCTCGCGGATGGCCTCGAAAATCAGACGGGGATCGACCCGGCGCAGGCAGACGTTCACCCCGGCGTTGGCGGCCATCGTCCAAGCGAAGCACCAGCCATTGCAGTGGAACATCGGCAGCGTCCACAGGTACACCGAATGCGGCGGCATGCCCCAGGAGACGATGTTGCTCATCGCGTTCAGATAGGCACCGCGATGGTGGTAGACCACCCCCTTGGGGTTGCCGGTGGTGCCGGAGGTGTAGTTGAGCGAAATGGCGTCCCATTCGTCGGCGGGATACTCGAACTCGAAATCCTCGCTGCCGCTGTCGAGCAGGGCCTCATAGTCCATTTTTCCGAGCCGCTCGCCCGGACCGGTGTATTCCGGATCGTCCACATCGATGACGGTCAACCCCGGTCGCTGAGCCAGCTCCAGGGCACGGCCGACGGTGCGGGCATATTCACGGTCGGTGATCAACACCTTGGCTTCACCATGATTGAGAATGAAGGCGATGGTCTCCGCATCCAGACGGGTATTGATGGTGTTGATCACCGCCCCGCAGGCCGGGATGCCGAAATGGCATTCGTACATCTCCGGCGTATTGTTGAGCACCACCGCGACCGTATCGTTACGCCCCACGCCGAGTTGCCTCAAGGCCGAAGCCAGCCGCCGGCTGCGGCTATACACCTGTCGCCAGTTATAGCGTCGCGCACCGTGAATGACCGCCAGGCGCTCCGGGTAAATGTAGGCGCTGCGCGCCAGAAAGGTGAGCGGCGTAAGTGGCACGTAGTTGGCGGCATTGCGTTCCAGGCCCTGCTCATAGGGGGAGTGGGTGTTATCGGTCATGATTGCTCCACGGTCTGGTTGAAAACCTGCGGTGCGGTCAATTTCTTGGCCGACACCCGAATCCGTCATTCAAGCGCTGCCCATCGGACGGGTCAAGCGTCATCAGCCAGGCGGCCAATTCATTGGCCAGCCGTTGTACCGCATGCTGCGCAGCTGTCGCACCGCCGGCCGCATCGGCTGTGGGCGTAGCCGCCTCGACGGCAAAATTCCGTCCGGTCACAGGCGTTTCGCCACGGGCGGGCAACAGGCTGGCGCGCAGGGCGATCCGCACATCGCTACGGGCCGGGTCATGGAACACCTGTATCCATTCGTCCAGATGTACCCGTAGCCGGCAACCGCTGCCGGCGCTGTCCGGCGCGAGCAATGTGCGATCCAGCGCCAGCGCAAGCATCTCGGCTGGCGGCGCCACCCAGCGGCTCTCAGCATAGGCCAGCCGGCGCTGGGGCTCGGCGTAGAGCAGCCGGTATTGCATTGCACTGGTGGCCAGCCAGCTTGGCGCACGTAATTCGACCGCAACGGGTCGCTTGCCGGCCTCCAGCGTAACCGCTTCAGGCATGCCCAGATCGAATACGGTCTGAGCGGCTGGTGGCGCCCCCAGGGCGGCGCAACCGGCCAGCAGCACAGATAATAAGGCAGGAGCGAGATTACGCAGGAACGTTTGGAACATCCTCATCCTCATTGCTGTCGGGCGGCTGGTACCTCAAAACCAGACTCCCCCGGGCCGGGTTGGCGGGCGCCGCGCCCGACGACCAACATTTGCGGCGCAGCTTCCAGTTCGTCGATCAAGCGCCCCAGGCGCCGCGAGGTGCCGACCAGCTCGGCAAGCAAGGCGTTGAGCTGCGGCAGGGTGTCGTCCAACACGCCGTCGGTGGCAGCCACCGCCGCCCGATCCAGCCGTTCGGCCATTCCCGACACACGCGCCATCAGGCCGCGCAGTTCGACGATTGCCGGTCCGGCTTCGGCGCTGGCGTGTTCCAGATTGTCGAGCAAGGCCGACAAACGGCGCATGTCTTGCGCACTGAAAGTGTCGCGCACCGCGGCAAAAGCTTCCGGTGCGACCTGGAAGGTGCGATCCACGCCCCCTGCTGCCGACTCCAGGTGGCTCAGGGTTCGGTTGAAGCGTTCGATGTTCTCGGGGTGGAAAAAGGCCGCAGCGTGCTCGGCCACCATGCTGAAGCGGTCGACCGCTCGCAGCGCGGCGTCGGTCACTTGATCGATCAAGCCCGCCCGTAAAACGATGCGGGGCAAGCTGCCGTCCTCGGCCTGTAGCGGACGAGGGTCGTCGCCATTGTCTTCGAGCTGCACATAAGCCAGACCGGTCACGCCCTGGTAGCCCAGGCTGGCGCGGGTGCCACGAGTGACCGGCAGCTCTTCCCGAATACGGATGGTCACCAGAATGTGCCGTTGATCGGCCGGATCGACCCGGATATCGGTCACCTTGCCTGCGGCGATACCCCGATAACGCACCTGGGCCTGTATGTTGAGCCCGGTGACATTGCCGCTCGACACCAGTAGGTAGTCGCGGGTCGCCTCGCGTGCATCGGAGAACCACCATAAAGCGGCAGCCAGCGCAGCCCCCAACACCAGCGTGAATAGGCCGGCCGCGAGTGCGTGAGCGCGGTTTTCCATGTCATTGACCTCCGTTGACGCGGGCCAGCGCCCGGCGCCCGTGTTCGCCCCAAAAGAACCGCCGGACGAAGGGATGCTCGACCTTCAGGGTCTCGGCCAACGTGCCATAGCTCAAGATGCGCCGCTCGCCCAGCACCGCCACCCGAGTTGCCAGCGCCGCCAGCGTATCCACATCGTGGGTAACCAGCACCACGGTCAGCCCCAAACGTTGTTGTAACGTGCGAATCAGTGCAACGAAGGCTGCGCTGCGGTCAGGGTCCAGGCCGGCCGTCGGCTCGTCGAGCAACAACAGTTCAGGCTCCAGCGCCAGCGCCCGCGCCAAAGCCACCCGTTTGACCATGCCACCGGACAGCTCGGATGGCATCAGCAGCGCATGGGCCGGTTCCAGTTCCACCATTGCCAACTTGAGCGCGACCAGGTCGCGAATCTCGGCTTCGCTCGCCACGCCGGATTCGCGCAGCGGGAACGCGATGTTTTCGGCCACATTGAAGGCGGAAAACAGCGCGCCGTGCTGAAACAGTACGCCAAAGCGCCGCTGCAGGGCGCGCATCTGCGCGGCCGTGCCGGTGCCCAACCGTTCACCGAACAACCTGACTTCGCCGGCCTGCGGCCGAGTGAGCCCGATGATATGACGCAGCAAGGTAGTTTTGCCGCTGCCCGAACCACCGACCAGGGCGACGACCTCGCCCGGTGCAATCGTCAAATCCACGCCGTCATGCACAAGGTGGTCACCAAAGCGGGTGACCACGCCGCGAAGCTCGATCAGCGCTGCGGCATTCATAGCGGCACCCCCACTGAACGGGTGGCGATGGCAAACACCGCGTCGGCCAAAATGACCAAGGTGATTGCCGAAACCACCGAGGCGGTGGTGTTGGCCGACAGACTCTCGGTATTGGGTGCTACGCGCAGACCGAAATGGCAGGCCACCAGCGCAATCAGCAGGCCGAATACCACCCCTTTGGCGAGCCCGATGTACAGATTGGCAATTGGCACCACCCGAGGCAGGGTTTCAAGAAAAAACCCAAAGGACAGGTCCAGTTGTACCCAGGCCGACACCATGCCGCCCAGCAAAGCCACAGCGGATGTCCACAGCACCAATAGCGGCATCGCCAGGGTCAGTGCCACCACCTTGGGCAGCACCAGGCGAATGGTGCGGGAGATACCCATGGCTGCGAGCGCATCGATCTCCTCGGTAACCCGCATCACGCCCAACTGGGCGGTCATGGCCGAGCCGGAACGCCCCGCCACCAGCACCGACACCAGCACCGGGCCAAGCTCGCGGATGATGCCCAGCCCCAGGATATTGACGATGAAAATATCCGCGCCAAAAGCCTGCAGCTGCAGCGCCGACAGATAGGACAACACCACGCCGATCAGAAAACCGACCAGGGCGGTCACCGGCATGGCTTTGACACCCACTTTGTGCAGGTTGGCGGAGATTTCCAGCACCGGCCATTGACCGGGATGACGCAGCAGCGTTGCCAGATCGAGCATCAATTGTCCGAGCAGGCGGACGAAATCGGCCAAGTGCGCAAAAAGGGCGAGCACTGCAGCGCCGAGTTTGACCACTGCATCGGTCGGGCCGAAGCGCGGCGTTTGCGGCAGTGGCTTGCCTGCCGCGTCGGCAAGCGCTTCGATCAGGCTGCGGTGCGCAGGGGCAAGATCCACCCGTTCGGGCAGGCATCGGCCCCAAGCGTGCCAAAGCAGTGTTGCGCCAAAGCTATCCAGGCGTTCAATACCGTCCAAACGCCAGGTCACGGCAGGCGGTACCGCGCTCAGTCGCCGACGCAGCTCGGCGATGCCGGGGGTGAGCGCACGCAGGGTCCAGTCGCCGCGCAGCTCGGCCACGGCTGCGGCGGTGTCGACCGTCAAACTCGGTGGCGCACGCATTTCAGGCGGCCAGCGGCCCTGAGGCAGCACGCAGGATCAGTCCGCGGCCCACCGACTGCCATTGCCGCTGTTCTTCTTCCAGCGCGGCCGCGGTCAGCGGCAAACGCTTGAGCCAGGATTGATTGGCCACCACTTCAAGGTTGCGGCCATCCCGGCTCACCCGCAGCGGTGGAATGCCACGCCCATCCCGCGCCCGGTGTATGACGACGGCCAGCCGCAGACAGGCGATCAGCAGCCAATCTGGGCTGGCCGGATCGAGCGCTGCAACCCGCTCCAACTTGCCGCGGTGGGCCAACACGATGCGCGCCAGACGCCCCTGGTCCATGCGCGAAAACCCCGGCATGTCCGCATTGTCCAGAATATAGGCGCTGTGTTTGTGATAACTGGAATGCGCCACCGAAATGCCGATTTCATGAAGCATCGCGGCCCAGCGCAAAAACCGTGCGTCCGGATGGTCGGGCTGAGCGCGCTCGGCGTCCAATTGCCCGAGCAGATACAAGGCAGTGTCGGCCACCTCGTCGGCATGGCGGCGATCCACCCCGTAACGGGCCATGAAGGACGCCACGGTGGCGTCGCGCAAATCATGGTGGTGATAACGGCCAAGCAGGTCATAGAGCACACCCAGGCGCAAAGCGCCCTCGGAAAACACCATTCGCTGCAGATCGAATTCTTTGAACACCGCGCTCATGATGGAAAAGCCGCCCAGCAGCACCGGGCGACGGTCGGCACGCAGGCCGGCCAGCTCCAATCTGTCCACGCTGCCAGCGCGCAGCAGCGCGGCGCGCAGGCGCTCCAAGCCCTCGCGGGTAATGCCGCTATCTGAAAAACCGTTTTGCTCCAGTATATCGACCAGCGCCTTGGCCGAACCGCTGGAGCCCACCGCCCGCTCCCAGCCGACTTCGCGATAAGGGTGGGCGATAGCCTGCAACTCTCGGCGTGCGGCCAGTTCGGCGTCTTTCAGATTGCGCTTGTCGACACGGCCATCCGGAAAAAAATTCAGGCTGTAACTTACGCAGCCCATATACAGCGACTCCAAGAGCTGCGGCTCGAAGCTCTTGCCGATGATGAACTCGGTGGAGCCACCGCCGATATCCACCACCAGTTGACGTTTGTGGGGATCCGGCAGGCTGTGGGCCACGCCCACGTAAATGAGCCGAGCCTCTTCCCGTCCGGCAATGACCTCGATCGGAAACCCCAGGGCTTGTTCGGCCTGACGCAGAAAAGACGGCGCGTTTTTGGCGACCCGCAAGGTGTTGGTGGCCACCGCGCGCACCGAGTCGCTGGGAAAACCGCTCAAACGCTCATTGAAACGGCGCAAGGCGTCGATGCCGCGTAACTGCGCGGCTTGGTCGAGCATTTTATCCGGCCCCAATCCAGCCGCCAGTCGAACCGATTCTTTCAGGCCATCCAGCGGGTAAATCTGGTCATTGACGATCCGTCCGACCTGTAGTCGGAAGCTATTTGAGCCGAGGTCGATCGCAGCGATCAGTTCTTGCATCATTTTCCAGGTCCGACATTGCCCGCGGCAATCGAAATCCGCAGCATTCTACCCCAGCGGCCCGGCACACCGTTCGCGCGCCGGAATGCGACGCAGCAGGTGCTTGCTTGCGTCATCCTTTTGCAACACCATTGTCACATCATGCTGGTTTCAAGTCGCCATCGGACGAGACATGTACGCCCCGTCGAACAAAAAACGCTATCCCACCGAACACTTTTTCAACCGCGAACTCTCCCTGTTGCAGTTCCAGCGCCGTGTGCTCGCCCAGGCGGCAGACCGTGAGGTGCCGCTGCTCGAACGCTTGCGTTTTTTGTGCATCGTGTCGAGCAATCTGGACGAATTCTTCGAAATCCGCGTCTCCGGCATCAAGGAACAAATCCGTCTGGGCAGCCGGGCCGCCGGCAACGACGGCCTGTCGCCCGGCGAGCTGCTGGAGCGGGTCAGCCAGGAAGTGCATAGCATCATCGCCGAGCAGTACGAGCTGCTCAACAACGACATCCTGCCGGCGCTCGAAACAGAAGGCGTGGTTTTCCTGCGTCGCAGCTTATGGTCCGATGCCCAGCGTGAATGGGTCCGCGACTATTTCCACCGTGAGGTCATGCCGGTTCTCACCCCCATCGGCCTGGACCCGGCCCATCCTTTCCCGCGTGTGCTCAACAAGAGTCTGAACTTTGCCATCGAGCTCAAAGGCCGAGACGCCTTCGGCCGTGACTCGGGCGCTGCCATCGTACAAGCGCCGCGCGCACTGCCCCGTGTGATCCGCTTGCCGCGTGAAATCTGCAGTGAGGAATACACCTTCATCTTCCTGTCCTCGGTGCTCCATGCCCATGTGGCGGAGCTGTTTTCCGGAATGGAGGTGCTGGGTTGCTACCAGTTCCGGGTCACCCGCAACTCCGATCTGTTCGTCGACGAAGAAGAGGTCAAGGATCTGCGTGCTTCGCTCAAGGGTGAGTTGCAGCAGCGTCATTTCGGCGATGCGGTACGCCTGGAGGTGGCGGACAACTGCTCGGATGAGATGGCCGACTTCTTGCTCCAGCACTTTCGGTTGGGGCGCGGCGACTTGTATCGCACGCCCGGCATCGTCAACCTGGTGCGTCTGATGCAGGTGCCCGACTGGGTGGACCGCCCGGAACTGAAATACCCGCCTTTCTTGCCGGGTTTGCCCAAGGCGTTGGAAAAGCGGCGAGACATTTTTGCCGCCATCCGCAACGGCGACATCCTGTTGCACCATCCTTTCCAAAGCTTCAACCCGGTCATCGATCTGTTGCGCGCGGCTGCCGACGACCCCCAGGTGGTAGCGATCAAAATGACGGTCTACCGCACCGGCACCGATTCGGTGCTCATGGAGCACCTTGCCCGCGCCGCGCAAAAAGGCAAGGAAGTCACCGTGGTGCTGGAGCTGATGGCGCGCTTCGATGAGGAAGCCAACATCAGCTGGGCCAACCGTCTGGAGGAAGTCGGCGTGCATGTGGTCTATGGCGTGTTCGGCTACAAGACGCACGCCAAGCTGCTGATGCTGGTGCGCCGCGAAGAACAGGGACTGCGCCGTTATGTGCATCTGGGCACTGGCAACTACCATCCACGCACCACCCGCTTTTACACCGACTTCGGCCTGCTGACCTGCAATGAGGCAATGGGGGAGGATGTCGCCGAAGTGTTCAAGCAACTCACCGGCCTGGGCAAGGCCAGCGCGCTCAAGCACCTGTGGCAGGCGCCTTTTGCCTTGCAACCGAATGTGGTGGCAGCGATCGACGCCGAGGCCGATATTGCGCGCGCCGGCCGCAAAGGCCGCATCATCGCCAAAATGAACGCACTGTTGGAACCGGAAGTGATCGAGGCGTTGTACGCCGCTTCACAAGCCGGCGTGGAAATCGATCTGATCGTGCGCGGCCCCTGCGCGCTCAAGCCACGGGTGCCGGGCTTGTCGGACAACATCCGGGTACGCTCAGTGATTGGCCGTTTCCTGGAGCACCACCGCATTTTCTATTTTCATGCCGATGGCAGGGACCGCATTTATCTATCCAGCGCCGACTGGATGGACCGCAATTTCTTCCGCCGCATCGAAATCGCCTTTCCGGTGCTCGATCCGCGGCTCAAACGCCGGGTCATGAAAGAGGGGCTGCGCGCCTATCTATTGGACAACAGCCAAGCCTGGGAAATGCAGCCGGACGGCAGCTATCGGCGCAAGCATCCGCGCGGTGTGCGGCGCGCGGCGCAAAGCATCTTGTTGAGCGAGCTGGCCAGTGCAAGCTGAAACAGCCGGAAGACAGCCCGCAGCGGCTTACCAAAGACCGGCTAACGGCGCTGCGCGTCGATCACGCCTGCTACCTCGCGGATCAGCGAGATCGCGCGCTGCAATTGCGTGACACTGCCCACTTCCATGGTAAAGCGCATATAGGCCGTCCCCTTTTTGGTCAGCGTATTGACCGCGGTGACATTGAGCTTCTCCCGCGACAACACCTCGGAGATGTCGCGTAACAAGCCTTGACGATCGATGGCCTGGATCGCGAGATCGACCGGAAACACCGCCTGGCGGCTGTTATACGCCTGCTCGCCCCACTCGGCGGGAATGACGCGCTCCGGATGCCGGCTGGCAAGTTGCTGGAAATCGCGGCAATCCACACGGTGGATGGAAATGCCGCGGCCGCGGGTCACAAAGCCTTCGATGGCATCCGGCGGCGCCGGTTTGCAGCAACGCGACAGCGAGGTGAGCAGCTTGCCCACTCCGACGATCAACACTTTGTCGCTGGAGTCGCCCGAGCGGCTGCGTCCGACCACGATTTCCGGCTCGACCGCCGCCTCGGCGCCGGTGTCCGCTTCGCGCAGTGCCACCTGCACCGCACGCGGACCGATTTCTCCGCGGCCAGCCGCCACGAACATGGCCTCGGCGTTTTTGAAGCCGAGTTTGCCGGCAAGCTCCTCGATATTGGCCTGGGCGTGGCCGTCGCGCTGCATCTCGCGGGTGACGAAACTGCGCCCGCGAGCGAGCAGCTCTTCTTCTTCGAGCTGGCTGAAATACTGCTTGATCTTGTTGCGCGCACGGCTCGTGGTCACATAACCCTGACGCGGGTCCAACCAGTCCCGCGACGGGCCGCCTTCTTTGGCCGCGGTGATCTCCACCGTCTGGCCGCTTTCCAGCGCAGTGTTGAGCGGCACCAGGTGGCCGTCCACCTTGGCTCCGCGGCAGCGGTGACCCAGATCGGTATGCACCCGGTAGGCGAAATCCACCGGCGTGGCACCGCGCGGCAGGTCCACCACCCTGCCCTGCGGGGTCAGCACATAAAGGGTGTCGTCCAGGGCGGCGCGTTTGAAGCGTTCCAGCCAGTCAGCGGAATCGGCCACTTCGTCGCGCCACGATAGCAGGCTTCTGAGCAGGGCGATTTTTTCGTCATAGTCGCCGCCATGCCGGCTGCCTTCTTTGTAGCGCCAGTGCGCCGCCACGCCGAGTTCGGCATGGCGATGCATTTCATGGGTGCGAATCTGCACTTCCAGGGCGCGGCCATCGCCCGCCAGCACCGCGGTATGCAGCGACTGATAGTTGTTGCCCTTGGGCTTGGAGATATAGTCGTCGTACTCCTTGCTGATCGGCTGCCAGATTTGGTGCACGATACCCAGCACGGTGTAGCAATCGCGCACCTCGTCGACCAGTACGCGCAGCGCGCGGATGTCATAGACCTCGGAAAAATCGAGGTTTTTTTTGCGCATCTTGTTATAGATGCTGTAGATGTGCTTGGGTCGGCCATAGACTTCGGCGCGGATGCCCACCGCGGCAATCTCGCTGCGCAACCGTTCAATGGCCTTGTCGATGAAGCTCTCGCGCTCGACCCGGCGCTCATCGAGCATCTTGGCGATGCGCTTGTAGGTGTCGGGCTCGAGGAAGCGGAAGGAAAGGTCCTCCAGTTCCCATTTGAGTTGCCATACCCCCAGCCGGTTGGCCAGCGGCGCGTAAATGTCCAGACTTTCCCGCGCCACGTCCAAACGGGCGTCGTCGGGATGGGCGGCGTAGTAACGCAGGGTCTGTGTGCGTGAGGCCAGCCGCAACAGCACCACGCGGATGTCCTGCACCATGGCCAGCAACATCTTGCGCAGCACTTCGGCCTGGGTGCGCACCTCTGGCGCGCTGGCGGTGGCGGTCATACGGGTGATGAGGCGCAGACCGTTGAGCTTGCGCAAACCATCGACCAACTGCGCCACGAATTGGCCAAAATCGTCTTTCAGACGGTCAATGTCCTGGCCGAGCGCATCGCAGGCGGCAAACAGCAGCGCGGCGATACGGGTATCCGCATCCAGTCGCAAGGAAGCGCAAATCAACGACATGCCCAAGGCGTGCTGCCAGACCGGCTCCCCGGTACCCAATAAACGATCTTGGTAGAGATCCCGTGCCAGGGCGACCGCTTTTTCAAGCAAGGCGCGTTCGTTGTCGCTCAGGCCCTCGGCCAGTGTGTCGACAGGCAGCAGGGCGTCGTCCTTGGGCAGGGCATGTGTGACGGAAACCATGGCGCGGATTATCCCATAACCATCAAACCGCAGGCGCACAATGCGCACCTATCGCGCGGTGCAATGTGCCATCATCGGCGCTCACCACAACAACAACCCGAACGCTTCGATGAAACGCCTCTTCGCCAACCCCTATCTGCTGCTCACGCTCACCGCACTGTTTTGGTCCGGCAACATGGTCATCGGCCGCGGTCTGCGCGAAGCGGTGCCGCCGCTCGCGCTGGCGTTTTGGCGCTGGACCATTGCGCTGGCGCTGGTGCTGCCCTTTGCGCTGCCCAAGTTGCGCAATCAGTGGCCGATCCTGCGCGCTCACTGGCGGCCAATGCTGGCACTGGGGGTGCTCGGTGTGGGCTGCTACAACACCTTTGCCTACATCGCATTGCAATACACCACGGCCACCAACGCCACCTTGCTCAATTCCTTCATCCCGATTGCCACCATTGCGCTGGCCTTCGTGCTGCTCGGCAAACGGCTGACCCGCAGCGAGGCACTGGGCGTGGCGGTTTCGCTCGTCGGAGTGACAAGCATCGTCAGCCACGGCGAGCCCGCCACTCTACTCGCTTTGAGCCTGAATACCGGCGACCTGTGGATGCTGGGTGCGGTACTGGTCTGGGGGCTTTACACCGTGGGTCTGCAGTGGCGTCCGCAGGGGCTGGACCCGATGGTGATGCTGTTTGCCTTCACCGTCATCGGACTGGCGGCGCTCGCGCCGTTTTACGCCTGGGAACTGGCCGGCGGGCGCAGCATCGATCTGCATGCCGGTTCACTGCTGGGGATTTTATACACCGGCATCTTTCCGGGCTTTCTCGGTTATGTGTTCTACAACGCCGGTGTGGCTGCAGTGGGGCCGGCGCGCGGGGCCCTGTTCATCCATTTGATGCCGGTATTCGGCACCCTGCTGGCGGCCTTGTTCCTTGGCGAACGGCCGCACGGTTACCACTTTGTGGGCATCGGTCTGGTGTTTGCCGGCATTTTTCTCACCATGCAAAAACGGTCGCGCTGATGCTGGGTTGGCTGCGCCGTCTGTTCGTCCAACCGGGCAATCCACCCACCGTGGCCGAGCCGCTGTGGCAAGAGGTGGAGCGCCGTCTGCCCTTCCTGAACTTTCTGTCCATCGCCGAGCGTCAGCGTCTGCGCAGCATGGCGATCGAGTTTGTGCGCAAAAAACAGTTCTACGGCGCGCACGGTTTTGCGGTGACCGACCGGATCATGCTGGAAATTGCCCTGCAAGCCTGCCTGCCGGTGCTCAACATCGGCTTGCAGGCTTATCGCGGTTGGGTGGGCATTGTGGTTTATCCGGGCGAGTTCGTCATTGCGCGCCAAGTGATGGACGAAGACGGCGTGATGCACGAGTACGACGACCCGGTGCTAGGCGAAGCCTGGGAGGGCGGTCCGGTGTTGCTGTCATGGTTTGACGAAGCTCAGGCCCCGCACGGCGTCAACGTGGTCATCCATGAATTCGCCCACAAGCTGGACATGGCTAACGGCGCCGCGGACGGTTTTCCCCCGCTGCCGCCGCAGATGTCGCGCACCGCCTGGCGCGAAGCCTTTAGCGTGGCCTTCGAGCACTTTTGCGAGCAGGTGGAAAAAGGCCAAGACACGGTGCTCGACCCCTACGCCGCCGAGCATCCGGGCGAATTTTTCGCCGTGGCCGTCGAAAGTTTTTTCCTCGATCCAAATGGGCTACGGGACGCTTTTCCTGCGGTCTATGACCAGCTTGCCAGCTATTTTGGTCTGGATCCGGCAAACGTCAAAAAAGCCGATCAATCTTTGCGCTGAAGCAGGCGCGCAGCAGCGCAGCCGCCCCCGCCGGTGTCCGAGCTGAGCGTATTCGAGCCCGCACGGCAGGGCCGAGGCGGGGTTCATCGGGCGACACCTGCAAAACATTGCTGATCGATGTCGGCCGTTTTGCAAAAACATTTCACCCAATGAAACAATCGCCGCTTTGCAGCCCTCCGATTGGCTGTCTAAGCTGGAACCGTCACCCTCGCGCACACCCATCTGCCGGGCGCGTGGCGCAGCGGCGACACCGACGCGGATCAGCCAACACTTGGAGGATGTCCCATGACCATTACCTGGATTCTGGTTGCCAATGCCAGCTTGTGCAGACTGTATGAAAACCTCGGCCCCAAAAAGGGGCTCAAGCTGGTCAAGGAACTGATCCATCCGCAAAGCAGGCAGAAAAACGCCGAACTGGTGTAACCGTCCGAGCGACCCCGTTCCCCGGCGGTGCCGAGGGCTTCAGAGGTCGACGACGTGCCTGAGCAGTCCGAACGACACGCGCCAGCCGGGCTCGTTCTCGCAGTCGACGCTGGCCGTCTTCTGATTGATGCGCACGATGGTGCCGATGCGCGTCTGCAGATGGCGATCCTCGAAGCTGACGCGATCGCCGACGCGGAAGTCCTCGCGGGTGGGACGTTGGGCGGGCTTGGCGGTTGGCACCTGAGGCGCGGCGCGGCTGTCGGCAGGGAGTTCGATCGCTGCATAGGGCAGCGTCCAGGTCGCACGGGTGGCGTCGTCCTGCACCGTGACTTGAGTGTCCTTCATCGCCACCACGGTGCCGCTTCGCAGTTGCAGTGCGGCACCCGGGGCTTTCCCGTCCACGAAACGCACCCGTTTCCCCAGGTTCAGATGCAGCCGGATCTGCACGATCCGCGACGGATCCGACATCAGACGCTCGATCACGCGCGACAGGTGGAACAGTTCGAGCGAGCTTGCGCGGTTGAGGGCTTCGAGGGTGGCGGGATCCATCAGGGCGCGGGCTTCCAGTTCATCGGCAGCAGTTCGTCGAGCCGGTCCATGCGGTGGCCGGGCAGGCGCGTGAGCACATCCTTCAGGTAGGCGTAGGGCTCAATGCCGTTCAACCGCGCCGTCTCGATCAGCGAGAGTGCCACGGCGGCGGCCCGTCCGCCACGTGGACTTCCGGCAAACAGCCAGTTCTTCCTCGAGATCGCCACCGGCCGCATCGCCCGCTCGGCGGTATTGTTGTCCGGCGCGAGCAGGCCACTGTCGGCAAACACGGTGAGCGCTGTCCAGTTCGACAGCGCGTAGGCAAACGCACGTCCCAGCGGCGAGCGCGGCAGCAGCGTCGGCTGGTGATGGGCGAGCCAACGGTGGAACGCGGTCAGCACCCGCCGGGTGCGCCCTTGGCGCACGCGCAGGCGTACGTCCGGGTCGGCCTCGGCCAGGCGACGCTCGATGCGGTAGATCAGCCCGATGAAGCGCAACGCGTCATCGGCCAGCCCGGGCGGCGCCCCCTTGGGGGCGGCCTTGATCACATCGAAGAACTTGCGCCGCACATGCGCCCAGCACGCCACATGGGTGACGCCCTCGCGGAAGCTGGCGTGGTAGCCGCTGTAGTCGTCGGCCTGCAGGTAGCCGCGCCACGCGCCCAGGATCCGGCGCGGATGCGTCCCGGATCGATCGGCCGTGAAGTCGTAGAGGGCGGCCGGAGCCACCTTGTGCCACTGACCCTCATCGTCCTTCTGTTGCCCGCCGGCCAGATAGACCCACATCCGGGCGGTGATCGTCTTGCCGGGGGCCTGAAGGGCCAGCGTGGTGTCGTCGGTGAAGATCACCGGGCTCGAGAGTACGTGGCGCTGCAGGGCCGGCATCAACACGGCGAGCAACTCGGTCGCATCGAGCACCCAGTCGCACAGCGTCTGACGTGACAGGGCAACGCCTTGGCGCGCAAAGATCCGCGACTGTCGCGCCAGCGGGCAGTGATCGAGGTATTTCGACACCATCACGTGGGCGAGCAGCCCGGCGCCGGCGTTGCTCCTGAGCAGCGGCGAGCCCTGGGCCGTAGCAGTGCGCACGGTACTGCGGCCGTCGGCGCTCTCGCAGCGGTACTTCAGGCGCACGTTCTGGATCACTTCGAGCCGGGCGGGGATGTACTCGAGCAACTCCGAGACCTCCTCGCCGATGCGCTCGAGCGAGGCGTAGCCGGCCTTCTCGGCATCGGAGAGGTCGTGCTCGACGCGCCGGCGCGGCAGATCCGGGCTGATCGCCGGCCGCCCGCCCTTGCGCCGGGTGTGAGCGCCGACCTCGCGCCGCTCCTCGGCCGGCACAGGGAACTGTACTGGGTCGGACCACAGTTCTGCCTGCCCGAGGTGGATCACCTCGCTGCGCGGCCCGAACAGGCGCCGCCGCAGCTCGACCAACTGGTGACGCAGGGTATCGAGCTGGGCGTCGAACTGCGCACGCATCGCCTGCATCTGCTGCCCCAGCTCGAGCACCAGATCCTGCAGCGGAGCAACCTCCGTGGGCAGGCTGGCGCGATCGATCGGGGCAGGCAGGTTCATGGGCCATGAGCATGCCAGCACCGGCACCTCGGGTGAATGCGGTGAATCACCGATTGCCCACGCGGCCGCGACTTACCCCACGACGCTGGCCGCCACCGGCGCCAGGCGGCGTGTCCGCGACAGATCGATACCATCGAGCCAGGCCAGCAACTCGCTCATCGCCAGGCCCTCAGCCGACAGCCGCGCGGGGTCGGTGAAACGCCCGCGCTCCAGGCGCTTGTACAGCACCCAGAACCCATGGCGGTCCCACACCAGCAGCTTGGCCTTGTCGCGGCGCCGACCGATGAACACGAACACCTGACCCGAGAGCGGGTTCATGCCCATGCAGCGCGACACGATCTGCGCGAGCCCATCGATCGACTTCCTCATGTCCACCGCTTCGCTATAGACGTGGGCGCGGATCGCCGAGGACAGGATCACGGCAGCCGCGCCAGCACGCGATCGAGCACCTGCCGCGCAGCCGCCCCGTGCAGGCGCAGCGTCATCGATTCGGGCAGCACGACTTCGATCTGCATCGCATCGACCTGCCCCGAGGAGGCTGGCTGCACGAGCGCGATGAACCGGCCGCCGGCTTCGCCCACTGCCGACCCTGCCTCGACAGCGGCCAGGCGGTTGATGCGGTGCCGGAACGTCGACAGCGCCAGGCCGGTGGCCTGGCAATACTGCGGAATGCTCAAGCCTTGCCGGCGCCGCTGCTGCTCATGCGAGCGCCAGAATGCATCGTCGCGATGCACGCGCCGCTGAACGCCCGCTTCGCCACGGTCCTGAGCCGGTGGTTCTTCCAGCGCCATCAGTCTGTCCTGCTCCATCATCGTCGCTCTCCTGAAGTGAATTCGGGAGCCGCAACGATCGGCGATTCAGCGCTGACCGGGAACTACGGGGTTGCTCGGACGGTTACGAACTGGTTACCGACCGACCCGGCAGCATGGCAGTCAATGGATCGGGCGGTGGCGCCAAACAGCCCCAAACCCTTCCGAAACAACATGAGGCAAAAGTCTTCGCTCAGGAAATTGCCCAGGAGCTCTACAAGGGGCGCTCCACCAATGCGTTCCGGCGTGCCATTCTGATCGCGCCGCCCGCCTTCATGGGCATGCTCAATGCCGTGCTGGACGGACCCACCGCGCAACTGGTTTCCGACCGCTTTGAAAAGGATTACACCAAGACGCCGGAACCGGTATTGGCCCAACGTTTGGCCGGCTGCATCTATCTGTAAAACCGTTTTTTCAAACGTCTCCCTTCAGGAGACGATGGGGCCGCCGCAGCGACGGCCCTGAAAGAGCCGCGGGGCGCTGGGCGCCCCGCTTTTCATTTTCCGTCCGGCCGATACGGAGCGCCGCGCACCAGGCGCACATGTTCGCGGTCGCGCCGATTGCCCGCACCGGTGACCGCGGTGCTGAAAGCCACCCCCCAAGCGGTGAAGTTCATGTTGCCGGGTGTCGCACTCCAGAATTTTGCCGCTGGCGTGGCCGGGAATACCGCCGACAAGATGGCCGGCTGGCGAAAGCGGCCTGCACAGGCGCCGCCCGCCCCCTCGGCATCGGTGGCAAAACGCTGGCCGGAAGAACACCAGGTAATGGTCAGCAGCTCGTCGCGGGTCGGCAGCCGCCAATCGCTGTATCCCGCAAATTCGAACGTTTCGGCCAGCCTCAGCGCAGCCTCCCAGTCATGGCGCTCGGCTTCGCCTGCGCAGGTCTGTCCCGTCCAATGCTGGCCGACACTGCAGCGCATCCAGGTCAGAGCGGTGGCTTGGTCGCGCACCAAGGTGCCGTCGCCTTGCGGTTCAAAACGGGCGATTGCGGCAAGTTCGCGCTCGGACGGCGCAGCGGTCGGCGGCTCGACCGAGGCGGAGGCGGCCACTTGAGCGGGGTCAGTCCCTTGCGGTCCGCAAGCTACAAGCGTTAGTGAGGCAATCGGAAAAAGCCCCAAATTTCTGCAAAGGCTCATAGAAAATCCACCAGTTTTGGTTCGCCCCGCCGCCATTTTGGCGGCTTTGGCTGCGTGCGCCAAAGCGCCGATCGGGCTCGTCATCCCGCGCGAGCCGCCAACAAGGCCACTACCTGCGCGGCAATGCCTTCGCCGCGGCCGGTAAAGCCCAGCTTCTCGGTGGTCTTGCCCTTGATATTGATCGCCGCTGGCGCGCAACCCAGATCCGCGGCGATGTTGGCGACCATCGCCGGCACGTGCGGCAGGATTTTTGGTGCGCGGCAGATCACCGTGGCGTCGATGTTGGCCACTTGCCAGCCCGCCGCTTCTACCTGCGCCCACGCCGCGCGCAGCAGCACACGGCTGTCGGCCCCGGCATATGCGCGATCGGTGTCGGGGAACAAGCGGCCGATGTCGCCCAGCCCCGCGGCGCCCAGCAGAGCGTCGGTCAGCGCATGCAGCAGCACGTCGGCGTCGGAATGGCCCAATAGCCCGTGCTCGAAAGGAAGGGTCACGCCGCCGACGATCAGCGGCCGCCCGGGTACCAAGGCATGCACGTCGAAACCCTGACCGATACGGAAGGCGAAGTTCATCGGGGTAAGCACTCTTTAATTGTCACGGTTTTGCAGAATCCACTCGGCCAGATGCAGATCCAGCGGATAGGTGACCTTGAGGTTGGTGGGGTCGCCTTGGATCAGCCGCGGATGCAGACCCGCGGCTTCGATTGCGCTGGCCTCATCGGTCACCCCATGGGTCGACTCCAGCGCGCGACGCAGCATCACGTAGCGGAACATCTGCGGTGTCTGCGCCTGCCACAGGCTGTCGCGCGGCACGGTACGCTGCACCCGGCGCTGGCCGTCGGCCTGCTTGAGCGTGTCGGCCACAGGTACCGCAAGCAGTCCGCCGACCTCATCATGTGCCAGTTCGCGCACCAGTTTGTCGATGTGCCAGGGCGCAAGGCAAGGACGCGCGGCATCGTGCACCAGCACCCAGTCCGACTGTTCCGCTTCGCCGGCGATTGCCCGCAAGCCGCCCAGCACGCTGTCTGCACGGCTCGCACCGCCGCAGAACAGCGGCACCAGCTTGGGACCGAATGCAGACCAGTCATGGCGCGCCCAATGCTTGTCGTCTACCGACAGCACGACGAACACCTTGTCGATCTGCGTGGCAGCGCACAGTACCGCCAGCGCATGATGGATCAGCGGGCGACCCAGCAAGGGCAGATACTGCTTGGGCGTGTCCGCCCCCATGCGGCTGCCGCTGCCAGCGGCAGGCACGATGGCGAAATGACGGGGACGAAAAGTCTGCATGGCGCGCGATTCTAGCCCGGAATGGCGCCGCCGCGGCAAAGCACGGCCTCGACGGCCCAAGCCGCTTGAATTAGAGTTGCCAAAATCTGACCGGTCTTCGAACACCCGCCATCCTGCACACCTCATGCCGTTTTCCGTTCCTTTCGATTCTGCCCAGGGTGAGGCCTTTTTGATCGCCATTGGCATTGGCCTGTTGATCGGCCTGGAGCGTGAACGGGTAGCCTCGGCGCGTGCCGGTTTGCGCACCTTTGGGCTGGTGGGCCTGTTCGGGGCGCTGACCGGTTTGCTGGGTCAGCATCTGCAAAGCATTGCACCGCTGGTGGTCGGGCTGGCGCTGGTGGGCACCATGATCGTTGCCGCCTACTTGCGTCACCCCGACCCCACCGACCCCGGTACCACTTCGGTAGCAGCCTTGCTGGTGTGCTTCTGTTTGGGCGCCGCGGTGTGGTACGGCTATGCGCAGATTGCGGTGATGCTGGCCGTGGGCACTACCGTGCTGCTCTACTTCAAGGCGCAACTGCGCGGGATCGCCACTCGCTTGGGGCCCAAAGACTGGATTTCCATTCTGCAGTTCGGCGTTCTGTCGCTGGTCATTCTGCCCATTCTGCCAAATGAGGAGTTCGGCCCCTTCGAAGCGCTCAATCCTTATCAGGTTTGGTGGATGGTGGTGCTGATCTCTGGCGTCAGCCTGGCCGGCTATGCCGCCCTGCAATTGGCAGGCGCCCGTTACGGCGCAGCCTTTGTCGGCGTCTTTGGCGGCTTGGCGTCGAGCACCGCCACCACCATGGTGTATGCACGCCAAGCGCGCTCCGCACCCGCGATGGCATCGATGGCGGCACTGGTGATCGTGCTGGCCAACCTGGTGATGGTGGTACGTGTGGGCATCATTGCCTCGGTGGTCGCGCCGGGCGTGGTGACGCATTTGCTGGGGATCATCGTTCCGGCCTTGGTGCTGGGCGTACTTGCCCTGGCGTGGAACTGGCGACGACTCGATGAGCGCGGCCAAGTGCTGCTGCCGGCAACATCCAACCCCACCGAGTTGCGTACCGCACTGGGCTTTGGTGCGCTTTATGCAGTGGTGCTGTTCATTGCCGCATGGCTGACCGAGATCGCCGGCAATCGCGGGCTTTATGTGCTGGCCGTGGTCACCGGCCTGACCGACATCGATGCCATCGCACTGACCAGTTTGAGGCTGTTCGCGCTGGACAAGCTGGCCTTGTCGCCCACGGTCATTGTCATCGGACTGGGCATGCTGGCCAACCTGGCCTTCAAGACCGGTCTGGCGGTGGCCATCGGCGGCCGAGCGCTGGGCGCAAAGGTCCTAGGCGGCATGGGCGCGGTGGCGATCGGGCTGATCGGCGGCATGGCCTGGCGTGCGCTCTGGGCACCGGGCCTATAATCGGCCGATCCAAGATCGGCTGTCCAAGTTGCCCCACAGGACCCGCTCATGGCCAACGCTTCGGTCAGCCCCCCTGCAGTTGCCGGCCTGTTCTACCCAGCCTAAACGCGAACGCTCAGCGCCCAGATCCAGAGAATGTTGGCAAGGCTGCTGCGTACGGCCGGCTTGGCGCTCGATCGGCTCGCGTGAGCTATTCGATGCGTCCCGAACCACACCCGCCAGGATTGGATCTGTCGGGATTCATCCTGTCCGTCTGAACTTCAGGCGGCAAGCCAGAAGAATGAAAATGCCGATACCCAATTCCAGCACTTCCTCGAGCGCGCCCGCGTGTAGGTCGATGACCGGATCCAGGACGATGCCCACATCGGCCAGTTTGCGACCCACGCCATCTAACAGGCCGTTGAAAAACTACTGCGGTGGGCCATCTGCGGCGTTGCGCGGTGCTCGCTTCCTCGCCTATCTATTTGATATGTCTCGGTCGCTGCGCTCCGTGCGCCTTGCATCTGGCCATCCTCGCTACGTTTTTCAACGGCCTGCTAACGCCTTGCTCGCCAACACCAGGAGAATCGCCATCGCCCAGCCCCAGGCCTCGACCGATCGTGCGTGCAATGCGCGTACAAAGCTCAGGCCATCGCGCCGAACGATGGTGACCAACACATACAGCGCCAGCGCGAGTACCGCGCCGCCGATGAGCTTCTGATGCAACGGCACCAGAGGCGAAAACAGAAACTTGCTTTTGAGTACTCCCACTTCGGTGAACCGTTTATCGAAATCCGCTTCGCGCATCGCAAACAGCACCATCAGCACCACATAAGGCCAGGCGCGAGCACGTTGCGCCCAGCTGAGCATACACGCAGCACAGACCAGGTAGAGCACCGCGCTGAGCGTCTCGATGAACCCGCCTTCTTTGAGCAACCAGATTCGCGCCGTCTCATCCAATGGCACACTCAACGCAAACAACAACCCCAGCCCAAGTCCGGTGATCAGGTAGGCACGCAGCGTCTGCTTTTCCAGCAAGGCATCGGAATACGTCATAAGTCCTCAAAACACCACGGCGCGCGATCGCATGACACCCCATCGCCCGCGATTCGACAAAAGCTGAGCTATCTACAGGAAGAGCCAGATCGATACAAGTCAAACCACCGTCGGTATTTTGTGCTGGCTACCGACTGCCTGCTCGATACTGTGCTAGGTTGAACGTTGACTAGAATAAATACCGAAATCCGACGCGCAGCGTTCATTTGAAGCGTGTTGCCTGACGCCATCTTAGCAATCGTTCTACCACCCCGCCCCGGATCGCCGCATGAAACTGCGTCACTCGTCGATCAGTATTCCCAGCGCCCAGGCATGGCTCGATGCCCTGCTATGCCACGCGCCCAATGTGCATGCACTGGCATTGATCGTCCAACCTTGGGCCACGCCGCCGGGCGCAGCGCGTGAAAATACATTGACCCAGACGCTGCACGCGGCCGGTTTCGGCACGCTCACGGTAGATTTACTGACCGCCCAAGAGCAAGCCCGCGACCCCGACGCCTGCTTCAATGTGCCGCAGCTTGCGCTTCGCATCGACGGCGTGCGCGACTGGATTGCGCATCAGCCCATGCTCGGCACCTTACAGGTGGGCCTGTTGGCTTCAGGCACCGCATGTGCCGCAGCGATTCGCGCCGCGGCACGCCACCCTGAGCATTACAGCGCGCTGGTCTGCCTGGGCGGCCGTGCGGACCTGGCTGGCACCAAACCGCTGACTTCGCTGGTCACACCGACTCTTTTCGCGGTGGATGAACAAGATCCGGACTTACCGATCTTGCGCCAAGCCTATGCACACTTGGTCTGCCAGCGCAGTTGGCAGCCGGTTGCCGCAACCGATGACCATCTCGACGCTGCCGGCACAGCCCGTCTGGCGGTCGACTGGCTGTTGCGCCATCCCAGAGCGCCGGCAGCGGATGCGGAAGCGATCGCCAGCGCGCACTGACGCTACCGATGATTGCCCCGCTCACCTTTGCCAACCGCTATGACTACTTCCCGTCGGCCGCGCGTGTCGGGGCGGATGAGCGCGGTGTTCGCGCCGACCCGGCCAACTCTGAGTCCGGGTCGGCCACGGGCGGGCTCAGTCCACAAGCGCGCCAGAAGGTGGCCGAACTGCAAAGGCGCGACCGCGAAGTTCGTGCCCATGAGCTGGCCCATGTAGCCGCAGGTGCCGGGCTGATCACCCGGGGCGCAAACTTCACCTATGTCACCGGACCGGACGGGCAGCGCTACGCAGTGGCTGGCGACGTGCGCATCGACACCTCCCCCGGCCGCACCCCGGAAGAGACGTTGCGACGCGCCGAACAAGTGCGGGCGGCCGCCCTGGCCCCCGCCGATCCTTCGCCGCAGGACTATGCCGTCGCCGCCGAAGCCGCCCGCATGGCCGCCGAGGCACGACAAGCGTTGGCTGCCGAACGCCGGCAGGAGCAAACGACGGAGGTATCGGGCAGCGCGCCGCTCACTGCAGCCACCGACAAGGCCAATCAGGCCGCGCGCTTTGCGCCCGCTGCGCTGAGACCCCAGACAATCGGGCGCCTCATCGATCTGTTCGCCTAGTCCGCGGCGGGCCTTCGCCTATAATTGCGCCCCTTCACGCGCCCATTGGCGCGCTTTTGCGCCTGACCTGCCATGTCTGCCAACCATCCCGACTGCCCTCCGTCCGTGGCCCCGCTTACGCTGCTTCCAGACCTTGCACCGGCGCGTGCCGGCCAGCGCGTGCAATTACCCGCATTGGCCGGATCGGCCGACGCGCTGGCCATTGCCCAGTTGGGCGCTCGTGAGGGCATGCTGCTGGTCATCACCGCCGACCCGATCGACGCCCAGCGCTTACTGGACGAAATCGCCTGGGTGGCGCCGCATCTACGCCTGCATTTGTTGCCGGACTGGGAAACGCTGCCCTACGACAGCTTCTCCCCGCATCAGGATTTGGTCTCCGAGCGCCTTTCGACGCTGTATGCCATGAGCCGCGGCGAAGCCGACGTGGTGCTGGTACCGGCCACCACCGCGCTTTATCGCATGGCTCCGCCCGCTTTTCTGGCTGCCTACACCTTTTTCCTGAAACAAGGCGAAAAGCTCGACCTGGATCGACTGCGCGCGCAAATGGCGCTGGCCGGCTATGCCCATGTCACCCAAGTGGTCAGCCCCGGAGAGTTTTCGGTACGCGGGGGGCTGATCGATCTGTTTCCAATGGGCGCGCAACTGCCTTACCGCATCGATTTATTCGATGACGAAGTGGAAAGCATCAAGACCTTCGACCCGGACACCCAGCGTACCGTCTATCCGGTCAAGGAAATCCGCCTGCTGCCGGCGCGCGAGTTTCCGCTCGACGACAAGGGTCGCGCGCGCTTTCGCAGCCGTTTCCGTGAAACATTCGAAGGCGATCCCACGCGCAGCCCGGTCTACAAAGACGTCTCCAACGGCATCGCCCCTGCCGGCATCGAGTACTACCTGCCGTTGTTCTTCGTCGAAACCGCCACCATTTTCGACTACCTGCCGGCCGACACCCCGGTGCTGCTGCACCATGATGTGCCGGCGGCAATCGCCGAATTCTGGCGTGACACCCGCTCACGCTACGATTTGCTCAAAGGTGACCGGACCCGGCCGGTGCTCGCACCCGAAGCGCTGTTTTTGACCGACGAAGCTTTTTTTCTTGCGCTCAAGGACCGCGCCCGCTTTCTGCTGCCCGCATTCAGCGCCGACGCCGACGCTGCGCTCGCCCAGCCGCTACCCACGGTGGCGGTCGATGGCAAAGCCACCGATCCGCTGCACCGCCTGAAGGCTTTTTGTGCCGGATTTGACGGACGTGTGCTGGTGCTCGCGGAATCGGCCGGACGCCGCGAGACCATGGCCGAGTATCTGAAGACCTACGACCTTCACTATGCGCCCAGTGCGGATCTGGCCGCCTTCGCCGCTGCCGACCAGCCGCTCGGCCTTGCGGTGGGCCCGCTCGCCACCGGTTTCATACTGCCGCATGCGCGCTTGGCCATCGTCACCGAGGCCGAGCTCTACGCTGCCGCCGCCCGCCCCCGCAGCCGCCGCGATAGCCGCCGCGCCGCCTCCGTGGAAGGCTGGCTGCGCGATCTGTCCGAACTCAAGCCGGGCGATCCGGTGGTGCATGTGGCGCATGGGGTTGGCCGCTACATGGGCCTGGTGCACATGAATCTGGGCGAGGGCGATACTGAGTTCCTGCACCTGGAGTACAAAGGCGGCGACAAACTGTTTGTGCCAGTGGCGCAGCTACATGTCATTACCCGCTACGCCGGCGCCGACCCGGACGCGGTCGACTTACACCGTCTAGGCTCCGGTCAGTGGGAAAAAGCCAAGCGCAAAGCCGCCGAACAGGTGCGCGATACCGCCGCCGAACTGCTTGCCCTGTACGCTCAGCGCGCTGCACGCCCTGGCCATCGCTTCCAATTCAAGCAACACGACCTGGACGCCTTTGCCGAGGGGTTTGGTTTTCAAACCACGCCGGATCAACAAGCGGCCATCGACGCGGTGATCGCCGATATGAAGTCGGGCCGCCCGATGGACCGTCTGGTCTGCGGCGACGTCGGTTTTGGCAAAACCGAAGTGGCGCTGCGTGCCGCCTTCGTCGCCGTGGCCGACGGCAAGCAGGTTGCAGTGCTCTGCCCCACCACCTTGCTGGCCGAGCAACACTGGCAGACCTTTTCCGACCGCTTTGCCGACTTTCCAGTCAAGGTGGCCGAGCTGTCACGCTTCAGAAGCGCCAAAGAACAGGCCGAGGCGCTCTCACAACTGGCCGAAGGCAAGGTGGACATCATCATTGGCACCCACCGTCTGCTGCAAAAAGACGTCCGCTTCAAGCGCCTGGGCCTGGTGATCATCGACGAGGAACACCGCTTCGGCGTACGTCAGAAAGAAGCGCTGAAAAAACTGCGCAGCGAGGTCGATATCCTCACCCTGACCGCCACCCCCATTCCGCGCACCCTGGGCCTGTCGTTGGAAGGGTTGCGCGACTTTTCGGTCATTGCCACCGCGCCTTCGCGCCGGCTGGCGATCAAGACCTTTGTGCAGCGCTGGTCCAAGGGCATCGTACGCGAAGCGGTGCTGCGCGAATTCAAACGCGGCGGTCAGGTGTATTTTCTGCACAACGAGGTCGACACCATCGAAAACATGCGCCACACGCTCGCCGAGCTGTTGCCCGAGGCGCGTATCGTCGTGGGCCACGGCCAGATGCCGGAACGCGAGCTAGAACGCGTGATGCGCGATTTCACCCAAAAACGCGCCAACCTGTTGTTGTGCACCACCATCATCGAAACCGGTATCGACATTCCCACCGCCAACACCATCATCATCAATCGTGCCGACCGCTTCGGTCTGGCACAACTGCATCAGTTGCGCGGCCGCGTTGGGCGCAGCCATCATCAAGCCTACGCTTACCTGCTCACCGATGCCGAGGCCAAGCCCACCGCGCAGGCACAAAAGCGGCTGGAGGCCATCGCCATGATGGAAGAACTGGGCTCAGGTTTCTATCTGGCCATGCATGATCTGGAAATACGCGGCGCCGGCGAGGTGTTAGGCGAGCAACAGTCCGGCGAAATCAAACAGGTCGGCTTTAGCCTCTACACCGAAATGCTCAAGCGTGCGGTGCGCGACCTGCAGGCCGGCCGCGAACCCGACCTCTCCCAACCGCTGGAGGTCGTCTCGGAGATCAACCTGCACACCCCGGCGCTATTGCCTTCCGATTATTGCCCGGATGTTCAGGAGCGCCTGACACTCTACAAACGCCTGGCCAATTGTGAAAACGAAGACGATCTACGCGCGCTGCAAGAGGAGCTGGTCGATCGCTTTGGCGACTTGCCGCCACAAACCCAGGCACTGATCGAAACCCACCGCCTGCGCCTGCTGGTCAAGCCCTATGGGGTTGTCAAGCTGGATGCTTCCGAAGCGCAGATCAGCGTGCAGTTCGGCCCCAACCCGGCGATCGATCCAGGCAAAGTCATCTTGCTCATCCAGCGCGATCGCAACACCCGCATGGCCGGTCCGGACAAGCTCATCCGTCGAGCGACCATTCCACAATTGCGCCAACGGGTCCAAGCGGTCAAAGAACTGCTGGAAGCGGTGCGTGCGGATTGAAAACCATCAGGCCGGGTGCCGGGTTTTTGTCGCCGGGTATCAAAAAAAATCCCACGCTGGCCGAAAACCGTGTATCGTGCGCCCTGCAGTCGATTCAAGCAGTAAGTTCTAGCGGTTTTCTAGCAGTACGTTCAGCCCTGAACGGTGTCGGTTCGAATTCCCTCGCACGATTCTTGATCGTTCCTGCGCCCGGGCGCTGTTGCCCAAAATTTTTTTATGGAACGCAAAAACATGAGCACCAAAACCGGTACCGTCAAATGGTTCAACGACTCCAAAGGCTTCGGCTTCATCACCCCGGAAGGCGGCGGTGACGATCTGTTTGCCCACTTCAGCGAAATTCAAGGCTCGGGTTTCAAGACTCTGGCCGAGAACCAGCGCGTCGAGTTCGAAGTCAAGACCGGCCCGAAGGGCCTGCAGGCTGCGAACATCCGCGCCATCTAAGCTTCACCGCTTAGTGAAAGAACGCGGCTTCGGCCGCGTTTTTTGTTTTTGCACTGCCAGTTGGGCGATTGCCCGCCCCCACAGCCATACCGAACCGTTTTTCCGTCCGCCCCGCTGCCATGAGCGCTCCGATCGAAAGCTTCCACGACCTTGGCCTGCCCGAAGCCTTGCTGACCGCACTGGCCGAGATCGGCTATGAAACACCCTCCCCCATCCAGGCCGCTTGCATTCCGCCTCTCCTTGCAGGGCGCGACGTACTGGGCGAAGCGCAGACCGGCACCGGTAAAACCGCAGCGTTCGCGCTGCCCGCGCTGGCGCGTGTGACACTCGATTTGTGCCGGCCACAGGTACTGGTGCTCACCCCAACCCGCGAACTGGCCATTCAAGTCGCCGAAGCCTTCCAGAAGTACGCTCATCATCTGCCCGGCTTTCATGTACTGCCTCTGTACGGCGGACAAAGCATGGTGGTGCAGTTACGCCAGTTACAGCGCGGCGCGCAGGTCATCGTCGGCACGCCGGGGCGGGTCATGGATCACCTGGAGCGCGGCAGCCTGGTGCTGGACGATCTGCGCATCCTGGTTCTGGATGAAGCCGACGAGATGCTGCGCATGGGCTTCATCGACGATGTCGAATGGATCCTGACGCACACCCCGGCCGAGCGCCAAACCGCACTGTTTTCGGCCACCATGCCCGAGGCCATCCGCCGGGTGGCGCACCGTCACCTGCGTGCGCCGCAGGAAGTGAAGATTCGCGCCGCCACCGCCACCGTGGCGGCAATCCGCCAATGCTACTGGCAGGTGCGCGGGGTAGACAAACTCGACGCGCTGACCCGCATCCTGGAAGTCGAAGATGATTTCGACGCCGCAATCGTTTTCGTGCGCACCAAAACCGCCACCGTTGAACTTGCCGAGCGCCTCGAGGCACGCGGCTACGCGGCCGCGGCACTGAACGGCGACATGACCCAGGGGCTGCGCGAACAGGTCATCGAGCGGCTAAAAAACGGCGCGCTCGACATCGTGGTGGCCACCGACGTGGCTGCGCGCGGCATCGATGTACCGCGCATCAGCCATGTGATCAATTACGACATTCCGTATGACACCGAAGCCTATGTGCACCGCATCGGCCGCACGGGCCGTGCCGGCCGTCGGGGTTCTGCGATTCTCTTCGTCGCGCCGCGCGAAATGCGTATGCTCAAAGCCATCGAACGCGCCACTGGCCAGCCGATCGAAGCGATTGCGCTACCCAGCCGCGAGAAGATTGCCGGACGCCGGGTGGCGCAGTTCCGCCAGCAGATCGTCGATACGCTGGAGCACGAAGATCTGGCCTTTTTCATCGACGTGATCGGCCGAATCGAAAAAGAAGCGTGTTTTTCCGCACGCGAGATTGCCGCGGCGTTGGCTTATCTGGCCACCCGCGAACGTCCGCTACAGGTGGAAGAAACCGGCACGGGCTGGGAACTGGCCACGGCCGACCCCTTGGAGGCTACACAAAGCGAACGCCGGCCACAGGGCAACCGGAAAGAGATCCTCGCGCGGCAGCGCGCTTACGCGGATGGTGTATTGACCCGCTACCGCATCGAAGTCGGCCGCCAGCATGGGGCCACCCCGCGGGAGATCGTCGGTGCCATCGCCAACGAAGGCGGCATCGAAGGCCGATACATTGGTCAGATCCACCTTTTCGATGACTACAGCACAGTCGAGCTGCCCAAGGCGCTACCACCGGAATTGCTCGGCCTGCTCAAGCGCATCCGGGTGCGTCAGCGTGCGCTAGCAATTCGAGCGCTCGCCGATGGTCAAACCGCTCAGGATCGCAGCCGCGCTCGCACATCGCGCTCTCAAAGCGCGTCGCGCCAAGCGGACGAAGCCGGCACCGCGGCCCAGCCCAGGCCGCGCACCGGCACCGCACACAAACGCCCGCGCAAGAGCTGAAACAAACCCCAGACGAATGTCACCGGCCGCTACCGCGGCGGCGATGCTCGTCCCCCCAGACGAAGTCACGCGGCTCGTACTCGAACTCCGGAAACTCGCGATCGTGTTCCATTAACAGACTCATGATCGTCATCGCATGCTCGGCCGGAAAACCCTGCCGCTTACCCCCGCGCGTATCCGTCATGAGCTGGAAAAGGTAATCGCGGCATTCTCGAGTGCCCCACATCACATCGATTTTGCGCAGATGCGGAAAGCGCTCATAGAGCGCCCGGGTATCGGTTTCGGTCATGCCGCCGCGGGTCATTGCGTTCATAGCCAGGCGTTCCTAAAAAACGTGTTGTGGGCTGGGACTTATAACGCAAGCAATAGTTCTTGAACATTGCGGCCAACACGGTTTGCGGCATCCGGCCTGTGAATTTCGTCACACTTGACGCGCGTTTTCTCCGTGCGTGTCACCCTTCCAGATGGCGCAGCAGCGGGTTGAGTATTGCCGCGCCCAGCCGTTTGCTGCGTTGGGCGCTCCAGCCGGTCTGGCCGTCGGGCATGTTGGCATTGTCCTTGAATGGCATCTCCAGCGTTAGCGACAGGCAGGCGAAATGATTGGCCACCCATTTGCTTGCCAGACTCAGGAGTTCGTCGCCAAAACGACCCGGTTTGTAGCCCTGCTCGGTCTGAAAATCCGGACTGGCGGCCTTGAATGCTTCCATGAAGCGTTGCTGGCTTGCCGCCAGTTCAGCGTTAAAGGCCGGCACCTCGTCGGCGGTGGAAAAAAACACATAGGGCAGTTCCTCGTCGCCGTGGATATCCAAAAACAGCGAGCATCCGCTTTCCATCATCGCCTGGCGGACCAAGGCCACTTCGGGTGCTGCGGCAGGATCGGGGTCGCGCCATTCGCGGTTCAGGTTACGTCCGGCGGCGTTGGTGCGCAGGTTGCCGCGGACGGCCCCATCCGGGTTCATGTTGGGCACGATGTAGAGCACCGCGCGCTCGCGCACCCGGCGTGCGACCGGGTCGGCGCTGTCGAGCAGGCGTTCGAGTAAGCCCTCGACGAACCACTCGCTCATGGTTTCGCCCGGATGCTGACGGGCAATGATCCACACCGGCTGACGGGCGCGGCCGGGCCTGCCAACCACCACCACATCCAGGTCACGGCCTTCGACCGTGGCACCAAGGTTGCGCACCTGGGCATAAGGCGACATTTCTGCCCAGCCCAGCAAGTCGAGATGGCGCTCGTGGGAATACGGCTCGAAAAAGGCGTAATAGACGCTGTCGCGCTCGGGCGTGTGTTCGACGATCAGCTGTCCATCGATGTAATCGGTGCCTGCCACCCTGAACCAGTTGCGGCGGTCGTAAGAGGCAACACAGCGATAGCCTTCCCAGTTCGGATACGCGGCTTGGCCGGCATTTTCGAACACCAGGCGCAGCGCCTTGCCGGCACCGCCTTGCAGGCGGAAGTAAAACCATTGGCGAATCGGCGCTGCATTGTCACTGGGCAGGCGCAGGCGGATGTTTTGCGGATCGTCGATCGCGACCACCTCGATGGCGCCACCGTCGAAATTATGACTGATTCTCATGGGCGTTCTCTGCAATGGTCGGTGGTTCAGTCCACTCGCCGGCGAAACACCAGCGTGTCATCATCGGAGGCGTCAGCATCAAAAGCATAGCCTTCGCTATCGAAGGCTTTGAGCCCGTCGACCTCGGTCAAGCGGCGGCCGATCGCATAGCCCGCCATCAGTCCGCGCGCCCGCTTGGCATAAAAGCTGATGATTTTGTAACGCCCGCCTTTCCAGTCCTGGAACACCGGGGTCACCACCCGTGCGCCGAGCCTGTCTGTCTTGACCGATTTGAAGTACTCCTCGGAAGCGAGATTCACCAGTACTGGCGTCTCACCCGCTTCGCGCTGCACGGCCAGCGTGCGAGCCAGCGCATCGGTGATGATGTTGCCCCACCAGGCATACAGGTTGCGCCCACGCGAGGTGACGAGCTTGGTACCCATTTCCAGGCGGTAGGCTTGGATCAGATCGAGCGGCCGCAGCACCCCGTACAGGCCGGAGAGAATGCGCAGATGGTCCTGCGCCCAGGCGAGCTCGTCCTCGGACAGACTGGCGGCATCCAACCCCTCGTACACGTCGCCGTTGAAAGCCAACACCGCCTGCTTGGCGTTGGACAGATCGAAAGGACGCGACCAGCTCGCGTAACGCGCCACGTTGAGGGAGGCCAACTGATCGGACAGCTCCATCAGCTCCGCCACCTCCTGCGGCGCCAGCCGACGCAACACGCCGATCAGCGCCTCGGCCTCGTCCAGGTAATCCGGCTGGGTGAAACGTTGGGTGGTCGGTGGGGTTTCAAAGTCGAGCGCCTTGGCGGGCGAAATGACATAAAGCATGATAGAGCGGTTCCTTTTGAACTTTGGCCGATGGTGTGTGCCGCAGATGGTAGCAAACCGGCAGACTTGATCGGCAGCGTGTACGCGGGGCACCACCTGAGCTTTGCTCGTTGGCCGCCGGTTTGACAGCCTTTGAGCGTTTGCGCAAGATTGCCGGCCGGTTTTGCACTCTTGGCCCCTGCCGTCTCATGCCCGCTACCGACCTACTGCAACGCTCGTTCGCCGCCGTGTGGCACCCGTGCACCCAGATGAAGCGCCACGAGAGCCTGCCGCTGGTGCCCATCGTGCGTGGCGAAGGCGCTTGGCTGGTGGATGCCGACGGCCGTCGCCTGCTCGACGGAGTGAGCGCCTGGTGGGTCAATCTCTTCGGCCATTGCAATCCTCGCATCAACGCGGCGCTGCGCGCGCAGCTCGACACCCTGGAGCATGTGATGCTCGCCGGCTTCACCCACGAGCCAGTGGTGGCGCTGTCCGAACGCCTGGCCGCGCTCACCGGGCACCGTCTGGGCCACGCCTTCTATGCCTCCGATGGCGCCTCAGCCACCGAGATCGCGCTGAAAATGAGCGCCCATTATTGGCGCAACCATGGCCAGCCGGCCAAACACCGCTTCGTGAGCCTAGCCGGCAGCTACCATGGCGAGACCGTCGGTGCGCTGGCGGTGACCGACGTGCCCATTTTCCGCGACGCTTATGCAGACCTGGTCAAATCGGCCAGCACTGTGCCCTGCCCGGATAGCCGTCTTGCCGAACCCGGCCAGACGCCTGCCGAGCTCGCCCGCCATGCGGCAGCCGCACTGGAGGCCCACCTGGCTGCGCATCACACCGAGACTGCCGCGTTGATCGTCGAACCGCTGGTGCAGGGTGCGGCCGGCATGGTGATGTACGACCCGGAATACCTGCGCCTGGCGCGAGCACTATGCGACCGCTACCGAGTGCACCTGATCGCCGACGAAATCGCCGTGGGCTGTGGGCGCACCGGTACCTTCTTCGCCTGCGAGCAAGCCGGCATCTGGCCGGACTTCCTGTGCCTGTCGAAAGGCATCTCGGGCGGCTATCTGCCGCTGTCGCTGGTTCTGACCACGGACGAGGTCTACGCCGCGTTCTACCATGACGATACCGCGCGCGGTTTTCTGCACTCGCATTCCTACACCGGCAACCCGCTGGCCTGCCGCGCGGCGCTGGCCACGCTGGACATTTTTGCTGAGGACGATGTGCTGGCTGCCAACCAGGTCCGCGCGGCGGCCCTGCGTCAGGCCATGGACGCTGCCTTTGCCGATCATCCGGCGGTGCGCCACCTGCGCAGCCGGGGCATGATCCTGGCCTTCGACGTAGACGGCGCCGGGCCCGGATTTGCCGGCCGCTTCTTCAGCGCCGCACTGACCCACGGCGTGCTGCTGCGCCCGATCGGACACACGGTGTACTTCATGCCGCCTTACATCGTCGATGCAGCCGAAATCGACCATCTGATGCGCGGCGCCCGCGCCGCGCTGGACGAGGCGCTGACCTAAACATGCTGCTCGACCGGCTACAGGCGGATCTCGCCACCCTGAACGAACAAGCGCTGCGCCGCGTCCGGCGCACGCTCGACACCCCTTGCGGTCCGCATGCCACAGTGGACGGCCGCGAGATACTTGCGTTTTGTAGTAACGACTATCTCGGGCTGGCCGGCCATCCGCAGCTTGTCTGCGCACTGGCTGCTGGCGCTCAACGCTGGGGGGCTGGCTCGGGCGCCTCGCATCTGGTCAGTGGCCACTACCGGGTGCACGACGAACTCGAAGCGCGTCTGGCGGCCTTCGTCGGCATGGATTCAGCGCTCTATCTGTCGACCGGCTACATGGCCAATCTTGGCGTCTTGCCGGCACTGCTCGGACGCGGCGACGCGGTGTTCGCCGACCGTCTGAATCATGCCTCGCTGGTCGATGGCGCCTTGCTCTCGCGCGCCAGCTTGCGCCGCTATCCGCATGGCGACGTCGAGGCACTGACCCGCTTGCTGGAAACCAGCGATGCACCGTGTAAGGCCATTGTCACCGACAGCGTGTTCAGCATGGACGGCGATCTTGCCCCACTGACCGAACTGCTGGCGCTGGCCGAGCGGCACGACTGCTGGCTGATCGTCGACGACGCCCACGGTTTTGGCGTGCTCGGACCTCAGGGGCGCGGCGCACTAGCCGCAGCCGGGCTGGCGAGCTGGCGGCTGATCTATATCGGCACCTTGGGCAAGGCTGCCGGTCTGGCCGGCGCCTTTGTAGCCGGGCAGCGCGACGTGCTGGCCTGGTTGTTGCAGAAAATGCGCACCTACATCTTTACCACAGGCGCCCCTCCGGCACTGGCCCAGGCGCTGCTGGCAAGCCTTGAATTGATCGAACACGGCGACGAGCGCCGCGCCCGGCTCAACGCTCTCATTGAACAGTTCCGCGCCGAACTGCGGCTTACCCGTTGGCGCCTGTTGCCGTCGGCCACTGCCATCCAACCGGTGCAAGTCGGCGACAACGCCGAGACCCTGGCGCTTGCCCAGGCGCTGTGGGACGAAGGCTTGTGGGTGCCGGCAATCCGTCCGCCCACCGTGCCGCAGGGCAGCGCACGGCTACGGGTGTCGCTGACCGCAGCGCACGGCGCCGAGGACGTACGCCGCCTGACCGCGGCACTCAAACGCCTGGAGCAGACTCTGTGAGCCCCCCGTTGGTGCTGCTGCATGGCTGGGGACTGAGCGCGCGGGTGTGGGCGCCGCTGTGCGCCGAACTGGAGGCGTCAGACCTGGCTATTTGCGCGCCCGACCTGCCGGGGCATGGCGCCGCGCCTGCCGCCGGCAGTGCAACGCTCGCCGACTGGAGCGACCAGGTAGCTACCGATCTACCCGAAGGCGCCATCGTCTGCGGTTGGTCGCTGGGTGCTTTGATCGCGCTCGATCTGGCCGTGCGCCATGCCGTCAAGGTATCCCGGCTGGTCCTCATCGGCAGCACCCCGCGTTTTGTCGCCTGCGCAGACTGGCCCCATGGCCTGCCCACCCCTACCGTGGCCAATTTCTGTCGCCAATTCACCACCGCGCCGGCTGAGATATTGCGCCGCTTCATTGCGCTACAGACGCTGGGCGACACGCGCCGGCAGGGGCTCATCCGCGCATTGGATCACGCCTTGACCGCCGCAGCCCCCGGCACCGCACAGGCCGCTGCGCTGGCCGACGGTTTGGCGGTGCTGGCCGACACCGATTTACGCGCCGCCGTGGCAAGCGTTCGACAACCCACCCTATTGATCCACGGCGAAGGCGACGCGCTGATGCCGCTTTCCGCGGGCCGCTGGCTGGCTGCCACGCTGCCGGCTGCGCGGCTAGAAGCGCTGGCCGGCTGCGGACACGCGCCTTTTTTGTCGCAACCGGAAGCGTGCGCGGCTTTGCTGGAGCGCTTCATCCATGGCTGATACCGCCGCGGTCAAAGCCCGCATCCGGCAGGCTTTCCATCGCGCGGCCGGCACCTATGACCAGGCAGCCGTGGTGCAGCGTGAAGTCTGTCAGTATCTGGCCGACTTTGCCGCCTCATACCCCTGCCCCGGGCCGCTTGAGCGGGTGCTGGATGCCGGCTGCGGCACCGGCCATGCGCTGCCCCTGCTTGCAGCCCGCTACCCGCAGGCGGATTTGCTCGCGCTCGATTTCGCGTCGGGCATGCTGGCGCATGTGCGCGGTCATCTACGTGTATGCGGCGATCTGGAACAATTGCCCTTGGCTGCGGCCAGTATGGACGCAGTGTGGTCCAGCCTGGCGGCTCAATGGTGCCGGCCACAGGCCCTGTTCGGCGAACTCGCACGGGTGTTGCGCCCACGGGGTATGGCGTGGATCGCCACACTCGGTCCGGAAACGCTGTGCGAGCTGCGCGATGCGTTCCGCGCGGTCGACGATCTGCCCCATGCGATCGATTTTCATTGCCCGCAGACCTGGCAGCGTGCCGCCGAGGACGCGGGCTTTGCGGTGTGTGGGCTACTGCGCCGGCCTTGTGCCGCGCTGGACACCGACCTGCGCGGGCTGCTGCGCCACATCAAGGCAATCGGCGCACACACGGTCAGCCACACTCCGCGCACGCCGCTCGGCCGCGAGGCTTGGCACAGGCTGGCGCGTCGTTATGAGAGATGGCGCCGCCCGGACGGCCTGTTGCCGGCCACCTACGATGTCATTCTGCTTGCCCTGGAGCGCCGCCCATGAACACCTCTGCCGCCTGGTTTGTGACCGGCACCGATACCGAAATCGGCAAAACCTACGCAACCTGCGCCTTACTGCACGCCGCACGGCGGTCGGGTCTGCGCGCGCTGGCGATGAAACCGGTGGCCGCCGGCGCACAGTGGATCGACGGCCGCCTGGTCAATGAAGACGCGCTGCGTCTGTTGGCCGCAGGCAGTTTCGATCCGGGGCTGGATACGCTCAATCCGTATTGCCTGGCCAGTCCGATTGCGCCCCATATCGCCGCCCAGGAAGAAGGCGTGCGCATCGAGACCGAACCGATCCGCGCTGCGTTAAACCGCCTGCGGGCGCAGGCCGACTGTGTATTCGTGGAAGGCGCCGGCGGGTTTTGCGTGCCGCTCGGCCCAGATTATGACTTTGCGATGCTGGCGCGTGAGCTTGCGCTGCCGGTGATTCTGGTGGTCGGCATGCGCCTAGGCTGCATCAACCATGCCCTGCTCACCGCCGAAGCGGTTGCCGCCCGCGGCTTGCGGCTGGCCGGCTGGATCGCCAACCTGATCGATGCGCAAATGCTGCGGATAGACGAAAACCTGGCCACTTTGCGCCAACGCCTGCCCGCCCCCTTGCTGGGCGTGCTGCCCTTTGACCCGGATGACAACCCCGCTGCGGCCAGCACCGCACTCACCCTGCCAGAGGCC
Source organism: Pseudothauera hydrothermalis (assembly GCF_003345255.1). Lineage (GTDB taxonomy): Bacteria > Pseudomonadota > Gammaproteobacteria > Burkholderiales > Rhodocyclaceae > Pseudothauera > Pseudothauera hydrothermalis. Next base: position 1,615,834 of record NZ_CP029331.1, read on the forward strand.
GTTTGAGCGGCTGGCGCACCCGCGGTCGGCCGGTTCTCTGCAAGGAATCAAAACGGCCAGATCAGCGGAATCACGATCACGCCTACCGCCCACATCAACAAGTTAAGCGGAATGCCGATGCGCAGAAAGTCGGTGAAGCGATAGCCGCCGGCGTTATACACGAAGGTATTGGTCTGGTAGCCGATCGGGGTGGCAAAGCTCGCGCTGGCGGCAAACATTACCGCCACCACGAAAGGGCGCGGGTCCACGCCCAGATGCTGCGCCAGACCGATGGCAATCGGCGTGATCAGCACCGCCACCGCGTTGTTCGACAGAAGCTCGGTGAGCACGGAGGTGAATAGGTAAATAAAGGCGAACATCATCAAAGGACTGGCCCACGGCGCCGCGGCGGTGACGCTTTCCACGATCAGTCTGACCAAACCGACCTTATCCATGGCGATGCTGATCGCCAGCATGCCGAAGATCAACGACAAAATCTTCCAATCCACCGCCTTGTAGGCATCGTCCACATCCAGGCACCTGGTCACCAGCACCGCAGCGGCAGCAATCAGCGCCAAGCCCTCGATCGGCATCACATTGAAGGCTGCGAGCAGCATCACCGACAGCGTGGCGACGATGGCCAACGGTGCCTTGTCACGGCGGTAAGCGCGCTCTTGCACGGTGTTAAGGCTGATCAGATCTCCGTTGTCGGCAAAGCGTTTGATCTGCGCGGCGGTGCCTTCGACCAGCATCACGTCGCCGAACTGCAGTTGGAAGTCGTCCAGGTTGCTGCGCACATTCTCGTCTTGGCGATGCACCGCCAGCACCGCGATGCCGTAGCGCGCGGTCAGATCGAGATCGCGCATCGGACGGTGGACATAGCGCGAATTGCGCCCGACGATCGCTTCGACCAGCATCACATCGCGGGTGGCAATGGTCTCGAAAGCGTTGCCGCGGGAAAATTCCAACATGCCGGACTCGCGCAACTCGACCACATCGCGCACCGTGGTATGGATGACCAAGCGGTCGCCCGCGGCCAGCACCGTCGTATTGGGCGGCTCGGTGATCACCTCGTCGCCGCGAAAGAGTTTGAGCACCTGCAGGCCGGCCTTGCCGTTGAGGTTGGCTTCGGCGATGGTGCGACCGCACATCGGCGAGTCATGCGGCACCAGTAATTCGCTCATGAAGGTACGCGCCAGGTCCGGGCGCAGCGTGCGGGCGAGCGTTTCGCGCGCCGGCAGCAGCCGGTTGCCGAACAACATCACGAAGATGAAACCGCTGGCAGCCAGGATCGAGCCGGCCAGGGTGATCTCGAACATGCCGAAAGGCGCCAGTCCCTGCTTGCGCGCCACCCCATCGACCAGAATATTGGTCGAAGTGCCGATCATGGTCAGCGTGCCGCCGAGGATGGTGGCGTAAGAGAGCGGAATCAGCAGCTTGGACGGCTGGGTATTGGAACGCCGCGCCAAGGCGATGGCCACCGGGGTGAGAATGGCCACCACCGGAGTGTTGTTGATGAAAGCGGAAATCAAAATGGCCAGCAGCATCAGGCCGCCAAGCAGGCGCTTCGGGTCGTCGCCCACCCGCGCACCCAACCAGTTGCCCAGCACTTCCACGCAGCCGGTGCGCTCCAGTGCGGCAGAAAGTACGAACATGCAGGCAATGGTCGCCGGCGCCGGATTGGAGAGCACCGACAACACTTCGGCCGGAGTGAGCAGTTGCGCCACCAGCAAGGCGGCCACACCGGCCGCAACCACCACGTCGGGACTCCATTTTTCGCGCACAAACGCCACCAACACCGCCACCAGGACGAAGACGACGAAGAGCAGCGGAAAATCCAAAGACGGCATGGAGTGCAGACGGGTCATGTGAAGCCGCTACGGTGCGGCGCACCAACAATAATCCGCCGGCTTTAGATGGTCCAAGAATGTTTTTCCATTTCCATATAACGCATGCGCCTATAAAACGGAAAGGCATGCAAAAACACTGTGCGGCGACCGCCACTCCGGGCGTACCGCTTGGACCGGATAACTGGATTTAGAGCGCGGCGCGCGCTTCGGTCGGCTCCCCCTCCCGAAAGCGCAGCAGGCGCTCGCGGTCGGGAATGGTGACGTAGCGGCGGCTGATGGTGATCAGACCATGGTCGGTCAGTTGTTGGAACGCGCGCGACAAGGTGGCCGGGCTGATGTTCAGATAAGAGGCAATCACCTGTTTTTGCGCCGGCAATTGCGCTTCGATGACGCCGTGTGCGTTGATCTGCGCGTGCGCCAACAAATGATCAATGATGCGCTCCATTGCGGTATGCAGCGTTAGAGCTTCGATCTCGGCGGTGAGCCGCTGCACCCGATGCCCGAGATGCGCCACCACGGCCATCCAAAAAGCGGGGTTGCATGCTTGCACCCGGCGCACCGCATCGGCCGGCAGCAACAGCACCACCGCTGTACCCAGACTCTGCGCATCGACCCTTGCCGGCTGCCGGGTGAACACCTCGACCTCGGCAAAAACGTCCGGCGGATTGAGAATATCCAGCACCTTTTCAGCGCCGTGGCTGTTGACTGCGGCCAGGCTGATCTGGCCGTTGATCACCAGGTAAATACCCGCCGGCTCATCGCCTTTTTGAAACAGCACCTGCCCTTTACGCAAGCGGATGAGCCGCGCGGCGCGCTCCAGGGTTAGCTGTTCGTCGCGGCCGAGTGCGCCGAACAACGGGTGACGCGACAGCACCGTATGCCCGGGCAAGATGGCGTGACGGCCCGCCACGCCCGCTCGCACCGGATCGGCGAGCGGGTGCGCGGCCTCTTCCAACGACGCCGACCTGCGACTGCCCTGTTCCGCCTCCTGCACTGACAGCACCAGCAAGATAGCCATGCGCCCTTGCAGCACCAAATGGGTGATGCGCACCGCCACCGAACGCACTGTACCCCCCGCCGCGATGCAGTCGATTTCGCCCTCGAAGGCGCCGTGCATCAAAACTTCGCTCATCACCACCGGGAAACGCTGTGCCTGGTTGTCGCCAAAAAGCGTGGCGCTGCTGCGACCGGCCAGTTCCGCAGCCGATGTGCCAAACAGCTCCCCGGCTGCCGCATTGGCTTGCAGCACACTGACCGGCAGCAAACTGCTATCGAGCGCCATCACCAGCGCGGGCGCTGCGCCAGCGGTGATCATTTCCAACACATCGGTTTGGCTGGCGTGCAGTGTGGCGCTGCCCAAGGCCAGCACCTCGGCAAACTGGCGGCTCAGACCGGTCGCCCCCAGCCCACCGCCAACCGCTCCTTCGGCTGGTCGGCGCGAGCCGAGCGGTTGAGCCGCGCGTAAGCGGCGGGCCAACCCCTGGTCTTCGCCCTGAATGTGGCGGATCAGCCAGTCGGCCAAAAAAGCCAAAATTTGCTGTCCGTCTGGCACTGCATGCTCGGACAGCTCGTCGAGCATGTCGCCCACATGGGCCAAAAAGCGCGCGTGATTGAGGTGATGACCATGTGCGTAGGCGGGCGGCAGCGCGCAGAGCGCCATCAGCGCCTCTTCGGTGCCGAAATGCACCTCGGCGTAGTCTTTGAGGTAACCCAGCAGCAATCTGACTTCATCGGCGCTCAACGCCGCATTGGCTTGCAGCCGACGCGCAATGGCGTTGATCATGTCGACCAAACTACGGTGCTGACGGTCGATCACATCGATACCGGTGCGCAGCGCTTCGCTCCACGCCAGTTGTTCCATTTGCCTCACCTTTGGAATCCCAGCTTGCGCAAACGGCCTCGTATTTGCCGTGCACAGGGCGCAATTGTGGCCAAGCCGGCCCGCCATCCGCTTGATGCAAGTCAAGCCGGCTAGGCCGATGGCAGCGGCGCGCACCTGGGAGGGCCAAACCGGTATCATGGCGCCCCTGTCGATCGCCGCCCGCAGTCATGACCTCAAAACGCCGCATTCCCCACAGCCAGCTTGAACTGCTCGCCCCCGCCCGCAATGCCGAAATCGGCATCGAAGCGGTCAATCATGGCGCGGATGCGGTGTATATCGGCGGACCGGCTTTTGGCGCGCGCGCCGGGGCGGGTAACGCACTGGCCGACATCGAGCGCGTGGTGCGTCATGCCCATCGTTTCGATGCGCGGGTCTTTGTCACGCTCAATACCATTTTGCGTGACGATGAGCTGGAGCAAGCGCGGCGCATGGCCTGGGCGCTTTACGAGATGGGTGCCGACGCGCTGATCGTTCAGGACATGGGGCTATTGGAACTCGATCTGCCGCCCATTCAGTTACATGCCAGCACCCAAACCGATATCCGCACACCGGAAAAAGCACGGTTTTTGCAGGATGTGGGCTTTTCCCAAATCGTGCTGGCGCGAGAGCTTACCCTGCCCCAGATCCGCGCCATCCGCGCCGCCACCGACCCGGCACGCTGCGTGATCGAGTTTTTCATCCACGGCGCGCTGTGCGTAGCCTACAGCGGCCAGTGCTACATCAGCCACGCCCACACCGGGCGCAGCGCCAACCGCGGCGACTGCTCGCAAGCCTGTCGCCTGCCCTACAACGTCGTCGATCGGGCCGGGCGCATCATTGCCCATCAGCAGCATGTACTGTCGCTCAAAGACAACGACCAGGCGGCCAATTTGGCTGCGCTGATCGATGCCGGAGTACGCAGCTTCAAAATCGAAGGGCGTTACAAGGACATGGGCTATGTCAAAAACATCACCGCCCATTACCGCCAACTGCTCGACGCCATCCTCGACCAGCGCCCCGATCTGGCGCGAGCTTCCAGCGGGCGGTGCCGCTACGGCTTTACGCCTGACCCGCGGCGCAACTACAACCGCGGTGCCACCGATTATTTCGTCAACGGCCGCCAAGCCGACATTGGCGCGTTCGAGGCACCGACCTGGGCCGGCCTGCCGCTGGGCGAGGTAGTAGCGATTGCAAACGACAATTTCGAGCTGGCTTGTGCTGCGCAACTGGCCAATGGCGATGGCCTGACCTATTTCGATTTGCAACGCACGCTGATCGGCTTTCGCGCCAACAAAGTCGAACGTCTGCCTGCGGCGGGCGCAGATCCGTAACCGTCCGAGCAACCCCGTAGTTCCCGGTCAGCGCTGAATCGCCGATCGTTGCGGCTCCCGAATTCACTTCAGGAGAGCGACGATGATGGAGCAGGACAGACTGATGGCGCTGGAAGAACCACCGGCTCAGGACCGTGGCGAAGCGGGCGTTCAGCGGCGCGTGCATCGCGACGATGCATTCTGGCGCTCGCATGAGCAGCAGCGGCGCCGGCAAGGCTTGAGCATTCCGCAGTATTGCCAGGCCACCGGCCTGGCGCTGTCGACGTTCCGGCACCGCATCAACCGCCTGGCCGCTGTCGAGGCAGGGTCGGCAGTGGGCGAAGCCGGCGGCCGGTTCATCGCGCTCGTGCAGCCAGCCTCCTCGGGGCAGGTCGATGCGATGCAGATCGAAGTCGTGCTGCCCGAATCGATGACGCTGCGCCTGCACGGGGCGGCTGCGCGGCAGGTGCTCGATCGCGTGCTGGCGCGGCTGCCGTGATCCTGTCCTCGGCGATCCGCGCCCACGTCTATAGCGAAGCGGTGGACATGAGGAAGTCGATCGATGGGCTCGCGCAGATCGTGTCGCGCTGCATGGGCATGAACCCGCTCTCGGGTCAGGTGTTCGTGTTCATCGGTCGGCGCCGCGACAAGGCCAAGCTGCTGGTGTGGGACCGCCATGGGTTCTGGGTGCTGTACAAGCGCCTGGAGCGCGGGCGTTTCACCGACCCCGCGCGGCTGTCGGCTGAGGGCCTGGCGATGAGCGAGTTGCTGGCCTGGCTCGATGGTATCGATCTGTCGCGGACACGCCGCCTGGCGCCGGTGGCGGCCAGCGTCGTGGGGTAAGTCGCGGCCGCGTGGGCAATCGGTGATTCACCGCATTCACCCGAGGTGCCGGTGCTGGCATGCTCATGGCCCATGAACCTGCCTGCCCCGATCGATCGCGCCAGCCTGCCCACGGAGGTTGCTCCGCTGCAGGATCTGGTGCTCGAGCTGGGGCAGCAGATGCAGGCGATGCGTGCGCAGTTCGACGCCCAGCTCGATACCCTGCGTCACCAGTTGGTCGAGCTGCGGCGGCGCCTGTTCGGGCCGCGCAGCGAGGTGATCCACCTCGGGCAGGCAGAACTGTGGTCCGACCCAGTACAGTTCCCTGTGCCGGCCGAGGAGCGGCGCGAGGTCGGCGCTCACACCCGGCGCAAGGGCGGGCGGCCGGCGATCAGCCCGGATCTGCCGCGCCGGCGCGTCGAGCACGACCTCTCCGATGCCGAGAAGGCCGGCTACGCCTCGCTCGAGCGCATCGGCGAGGAGGTCTCGGAGTTGCTCGAGTACATCCCCGCCCGGCTCGAAGTGATCCAGAACGTGCGCCTGAAGTACCGCTGCGAGAGCGCCGACGGCCGCAGTACCGTGCGCACTGCTACGGCCCAGGGCTCGCCGCTGCTCAGGAGCAACGCCGGCGCCGGGCTGCTCGCCCACGTGATGGTGTCGAAATACCTCGATCACTGCCCGCTGGCGCGACAGTCGCGGATCTTTGCGCGCCAAGGCGTTGCCCTGTCACGTCAGACGCTGTGCGACTGGGTGCTCGATGCGACCGAGTTGCTCGCCGTGTTGATGCCGGCCCTGCAGCGCCACGTACTCTCGAGCCCGGTGATCTTCACCGACGACACCACGCTGGCCCTTCAGGCCCCCGGCAAGACGATCACCGCCCGGATGTGGGTCTATCTGGCCGGCGGGCAACAGAAGGACGATGAGGGTCAGTGGCACAAGGTGGCTCCGGCCGCCCTCTACGACTTCACGGCCGATCGATCCGGGACGCATCCGCGCCGGATCCTGGGCGCGTGGCGCGGCTACCTGCAGGCCGACGACTACAGCGGCTACCACGCCAGCTTCCGCGAGGGCGTCACCCATGTGGCGTGCTGGGCGCATGTGCGGCGCAAGTTCTTCGATGTGATCAAGGCCGCCCCCAAGGGGGCGCCGCCCGGGCTGGCCGATGACGCGTTGCGCTTCATCGGGCTGATCTACCGCATCGAGCGTCGCCTGGCCGAGGCCGACCCGGACGTACGCCTGCGCGTGCGCCAAGGGCGCACCCGGCGGGTGCTGACCGCGTTCCACCGTTGGCTCGCCCATCACCAGCCGACGCTGCTGCCGCGCTCGCCGCTGGGACGTGCGTTTGCCTACGCGCTGTCGAACTGGACAGCGCTCACCGTGTTTGCCGACAGTGGCCTGCTCGCGCCGGACAACAATACCGCCGAGCGGGCGATGCGGCCGGTGGCGATCTCGAGGAAGAACTGGCTGTTTGCCGGAAGTCCACGTGGCGGACGGGCCGCCGCCGTGGCACTCTCGCTGATCGAGACGGCGCGGTTGAACGGCATTGAGCCCTACGCCTACCTGAAGGATGTGCTCACGCGCCTGCCCGGCCACCGCATGGACCGGCTCGACGAACTGCTGCCGATGAACTGGAAGCCCGCGCCCTGATGGATCCCGCCACCCTCGAAGCCCTCAACCGCGCAAGCTCGCTCGAACTGTTCCACCTGTCGCGCGTGATCGAGCGTCTGATGTCGGATCCGTCGCGGATCGTGCAGATCCGGCTGCATCTGAACCTGGGGAAACGGGTGCGTTTCGTGGACGGGAAAGCCCCGGGTGCCGCACTGCAACTGCGAAGCGGCACCGTGGTGGCGATGAAGGACACTCAAGTCACGGTGCAGGACGACGCCACCCGTGCGACCTGGACGCTGCCCTATGCAGCGATCGAACTCCCTGCCGACAGCCGCGCCGCGCCTCAGGTGCCAACCGCCAAGCCCGCCCAACGTCCCACCCGCGAGGACTTCCGCGTCGGCGATCGCGTCAGCTTCGAGGATCGCCATCTGCAGACGCGCATCGGCACCATCGTGCGCATCAATCAGAAGACGGCCAGCGTCGACTGCGAGAACGAGCCCGGCTGGCGCGTGTCGTTCGGACTGCTCAGGCACGTCGTCGACCTCTGAAGCCCTCGGCACCGCCGGGGAACGGGGTCGCTCGGACGGTTACGCAGATCCGCAGCTTGCGCGCTGGCGTGTGTGGCCAGCCGACGGCATGGCGCCGCTCAAAGACTTGCGCGTTGGCACCGAGATCGCGCGCAACACCGATGCGGCCTGGGATCGTCTTTTGGAGAAAAAGTCCGCCGAACGGCGCATCGGACTGTCGATGAGGCTTATTGAATCCGCCAACGGGCTGAAGCTGGCGGTGCAAGATGAAGACGGCCACCGCGCCAGCGCCACGCTGGCGCACCCCTTCGAGCCAGCCAAAGACCCCGCCCGTGCCAAAGCCATGCTGCGCGAACAACTCGGCAAACTGGGCAATACGATTTTCTACGCCCAGCAGATCGACATCGATCTTGCCCGCGCCTGGTTTTTGCCCGCTGCGGCCGTCAATGCATTACGTCGTCAGGCAATCGAGCGCATCGAAGCGGTCCGCGCCGCCGCCTGGCAGCGGCTGCCACGCGCCACCGCAATCGAGCCGCCGGTGCCATACCCGGAAGACAGCCTCAGCTATCTGGCCAATGTCTTCAACCACAAAGCACGCGACTTTTACGCCCGCCACGGTGTCAAGGTCATCGAGGCTGCGTTCGAAAGCCATGAGGAGCTCGGTGAAGTCAGCCTGATGATCACCAAGCACTGTGTGCGCTACAGCCTGAGTCTGTGTCCCAAACAAACCGCCGGCGTCACCGGGGTGGCCGGCACCATCCGCGCCGAACCGCTGGTGTTGGTCAATGGCAGCGAACGGCTCACCTTGCGCTTTGACTGCAAGCCGTGCGAAATGCACGTGGTCGGACGGATCAAGAAAAACGTGCTCAAGCAGGCCGCCGCCGTGCCGCTGCAGTTCTACCGCAGCCGGTCGGCTCAATAGTGGGGCGGAATCTCGTCGCGCACAGAAGCCGGCTGGCCGATGGCAACCAGGCTGCGCACCTGCCCGTCCAGCGCCAGCACCTGTTTTTGCAGCCGTTCGATTTCCCGTTGCTGGCGAAAGACGGTCATGTTGAGCGTGTCGAGCAAATCCTCGGCCCAGGCCAGCTTGCTTTCCAACTCGATCAGCCGGGCTTGGATCGGGTCCGATTCAGGCATCGGCGTCTTCCTCGCAATCGGCGTCGGCGGGCAGCGCGCTCGGCGCCTGCGCTGCGGCGGCCAACATCTGCGCACGCGTCTGCGGGGTCTCCAGGCTGATCCGCCCGATTGCGCCGGCACGAAAGTCGGTCAGCAGCAAACCGGCGGCTTTTTCCAGATCCAAGCCGCCGCCTTTGATCAGGCAACCGCGCCGGCGGGCAATCTCTTCGACCAGCGCATGACCGTCGGCCGGCCATTGCTTGAATTTGTAGCGGGCAGCCAGTTCGCGCGGATAGCGTGCCAGCAGAATATCGCCCAAAAAAGCTGCCACCTGTTCGTCGATCACTGCATTGCGGCCAATGGCATGACAGGCGGCAAGCATGAAACCGTCCGCATCATGGACGATTTTCGGCCACATCATCCCCGGCGTGTCGGTGACCGTCATGTGCTCGCCAAGGTCCAAGGTTTGCTGCGACTTGGTCACCGCCGGCTCATCGCCCACCTTGGCCACCCGGCGGTTGAGCAGTGCATTCATCAGCGTCGATTTACCCACATTCGGAATACCCATGATCATCAGCCGCAAGGGCTTGGTGCGATCGTTGCGGTGCGGTGCCAACGCCTGCGCAAGCTGTGGAATACGGGCCACATCGGCCGGCTTCTTGCAAGACAGCGCCACCGCTTTGACGCCGCCTTGGCGCTCGTAATACGCCAGCCAGGCACGGGTGACTTGCGGGTCGGCAAGATCGGCCTTGTTGAGCAACTTCAAGCAAGGGCGCTGACGGAATTCGCGCAGTTCGCGGATCATTGGATTGCAACTGGCTTCTGGGATGCGGGCATCGAGCACCTCGATCACCACGTCGGTGCGCGCCATGGCCTCGGCGGCCTTTTTGCGCGCCGAGGCCATGTGACCGGGAAACCACTGGATGGACATGGACAAACCGGGGAAATCCGTTTTTCAAGGGGCGCATTATCGCAGCAATGAACACCTGCTGCGCCGCGCAACGCGCAAACCACCTTTGGGCTCCCAAGCAAAAAGCGCTGCCGCGGGCGTTCGGGTTACAATCGGCCTCCTTTGCTGCACTGCGGAGCGCATCATGTCTGTCGCCCAGACCGAAAACCTCAACATCGTGGCCGTCGACCATATGCCGTCGCCGGATGAGATCAAGGCGCGCGTGCCGCTCACCGAGCGCGCTGCCGCCAGCGTGCTGGCCGGACGCCGGGCGCTCACCGACATTCTGGACCGCAAGGACAAGCGCCTGTTCGTGGTCGTCGGCCCCTGCTCCATCCACGATCCGCTGGCCGGACTGGATTACGCCCGCCGGCTCAAGGCGTTGGCCGATGAAGTCGCAGACACCATGGTGCTGGTCATGCGGGTGTATTTCGAAAAGCCACGCACCGTGACCGGCTGGAAGGGTTTCATCAACGACCCTTACATGGACGATTCCTTCCGCATCGACGAGGGCATGGAAAAAGCCCGCCGCTTTCTGCTGGAAGTGTGCGAACTGGGTCTGCCCACCGCTACCGAGGCGCTGGATCCGATCGCACCGCAATACTACGGCGACCTGATCAGTTGGACCGCCATTGGCGCACGTACCTCGGAATCGCAAACCCATCGAGAAATGGCCTCCGGCCTGTCCACCCCGGTCGGCTTCAAAAACGCCACCGATGGCGACCTGGAGGTGGCCATCAATGCCATTCTTTCCGCCTCACGCCCGCACAGTTTTCTGGGCATCAACGGCCGCGGCCAATCGGCCATTTTGCGCACCCGCGGCAACCGTCTGGGGCATGTGGTGTTGCGCGGCGGCGGCGGTCGGCCCAATTACGACACCGTATCGATTTCGCTGGCCGAGCAGGCGCTGGCCAAGGCCAAGCTGCCGGTCAATATCGTAGTCGATTGTTCGCACGCCAACTCTTGGAAGAAAGCCGAATTCCAGCCGCTGGTCATGAAAGACGTGATTCACCAGATCCGCGAGGGCAACCGTTCGGTGGTCGGGCTGATGATCGAAAGCTTCATCGAGGCGGGCAACCAATCGATTCCGGCCGATCTGTCGCAGCTCAAGTATGGCTGCTCGGTCACCGACGCCTGTGTCGGCTGGGACACTACCGTGGAAATGATCCACAGCGCCGCCGCAGTCTTGCGCGAGGTGCTGCCCAGCCGGGGTGTGCCTGCATGAACCTGGTGGTACAAGGGCCCAAGGTCGATGCCAATGTTTTGAAGACGCTCGCCACGCTGACCGCGGCGCGCAGCATCGTACAAATCACCCCCAACGCCTTCCGCCTGGTCGAAGCCCAGGCGCATGATGAAGTGGCCGCCATGTGTGCGCGCGCTGCGCTCGATTGCACCTGGATACCGGAGGGGCGTCGGCTGAGCGATTTCGGGCTTTTTGTCACCGACATGGATTCCACCCTGATCGATATCGAGTGTATCGACGAGATCGCCGACCTTCAGGGCCTCAAGCATGAAGTGGCACAGATCACCGAGGCGGCCATGCGCGGCGAAATCGATTTCTGCGAATCGCTCGCCCGTCGGGTGGGCTTACTCGCCGGCCTGCGCGTCGAAGCACTCGCCGAAGTGTATGAAGAGCGCTTGAAGCTCAACCCAGGAGCCGAACGTCTGCTGCGCACGCTCAAGCAGGCCGGTATCTATACCGTGTTGGTTTCGGGCGGCTTCACCTATTTCACCGAGCGCCTGAAGCAGCGTCTGGGCTTCGATGAAGCCTGGGCAAACGAGCTGGCGGTGCAAGACGGCCGGCTGACCGGGCGGCTTTGCGGTCCGGTGGTCGACGCCGCCACCAAGGCCGCCCACCTGGTGCGCGCACGACAAGCGCTTGGCTTGCGCGCCGAACAAACCATCGCCGTAGGCGACGGGGCTAACGACCTGCCCATGCTGCGCGAGGCCGGTTTTGCGGTGGCGTTTCGCGCCAAACCGGTGCTGCGGGAAGTCGCCGACTGCTGCCTGGACTACAGCGGTCTGGACGGCATTCTCAACGTTTTGGACTAAGCAATGAACGCTGCGCCCGGCGCACTGGACCACTGGCGTGAAACGCTCGCCCAGGTCCAGTTGCCGGTGTTCGGCGGCGCAGCCACCTCTGAGGCGCTGCTGCAACCCGGGCTCTCCATTCAGCAACTGGGCCGTCTGTTGCTGGCCGAGCCGCCCCTGGCGCTCGATGTCATCCTGATGGCGGCCCGTCTGCCCCGGCTGCAAGGCGAGGTCCAAGGTTTGCAGCATGCCCTCGGCGTGCTTGGCGTCGACCGCGTCCAACAACTCGTGCGCAGCCGCATGAACCGGCTGTTCAACGACCAACGGCCGGCCCACCGCGCAGCCTTGCAGGCGCTGTCGACCAGCCGCCTGGCCGCTGCCTTGGTCGAACATTGGGACCGCGCCAACCTCGGCGGTCGCGGCGAATCCCTGCAATGGGCGGCGATGATCCTGGGACTTGCGCGCTGGAAACTGCCGCTGGCCGCCCCGGATCTCTATCTGCAAATCGAGCGTCGCGCCCGCGCGGGCGAACACCGCGCCCGGGTGGAACGCGAGTTGCTCGGTTGCCGCATCGATGCGGTCAATCGCACGCTGCTCGGTGCTGCCGGGTTGAATGCCGATCCGCTGCTGGGCGAAGCCATGACCCCGAATCCGCGGCTATTGGCCAAGGCTGCGCGCTATGCGTGGACAGGCAGCATTGCGCCGGCGCTACCCGCGGCGCTTTCGCAACGGCTGCGCTCGCGCAACATGTTTCCGATGCTGGCTCATCTATTGGCCTGGAGCGCGTGCGATGGCTGGTACAGCCGGCGCACCCTGAGCCTGATGCGAGCGGTCTCCGCCGTGTTGCATCAGCCGCTCGACCGGGTCATTGCCGACGCGCATCAGGTAGCGGTGCGGGCAAGCCGCGCGCCAGTGCTGGCCGGGCGGGTATTCACCCCTGCCCAACAGCTTTTTTGGCCGCCTGTGCGACGCCGCACCAACGCGGCCCGAAAGGTTGCCGCCACCAGCGCCAGTCAGACGTTTCGCGAAATACCCAGGTCGCAGTCGGCGCCCGCCGAGCCAGCGCCGAGTCATACACAGACTGGCGGGCCGGCTTTGGCGGCAGCCCCCCGATCACGCACCGGCACATTGACCGACGCCGCCTTGGTCGAAGCCTTTGTGTGCAATTGCCGCGCCGGCGCCTTTGGAGATTTGCGTCGTTTCATGCCCGCCCTGGTGCGTACCCTGACGCAAGGCATCGGGCTTGCCCGTTGTGTGCTGATGCTCAAGGCCGCTTCCGGCGATTACCTGGTAGGCTGCTTCGCACACGGCTTTACGCCGGCACTGGAGGTGCGTACTTTGACCGCGTCTTTGTGCGACGACAACCTGTTCGCCCGTCTCTACCATCGCCCCGGCAGTGCGCTGCATCTGAGCGCGCCCCACGCATTGGCGGCACGCAGCCAGTGGCCGCCATCGATGGTTCGGCTCAGCGCTGCGGGCGATATGTTCCTGGCCAGTTTGCATGCCGCTCAGCGCCCGTTCGGGGTCATATGGGTCGATGCTGGGGGCGCACACCCCTTAAGCCAGGAGCAGTACGCCTTGTTTCGTCAGTTGGCGCGCCCCCTGGGCGCGGAATTCAGCCGCTTGGCCGGTGCGGTAGCCGGCGCGCGGCGGGCATGAAACCCCATCCGCTTGCCTGCACCGACGGGCCTGCCGATAATCGCACCCTAGGCGGCGCGCTCTTGCGAATACCCGCCATATGCTCCGGTAGCGATCGCCAATGAAGGTCATCCCCATCCAGCAAACGGGCGTTCAAACCGCACCGAACCCAGCGCCCCTGCCGCCGCCGGGCAGCTTGCTGCATGACCGCCGGGGGCGGCGGATCCATGATTTGCGTATCTCGGTCACCGACCGCTGCAATTTCCGCTGCGTCTATTGCATGCCGCGGGAGGTGTTCGACAAGGATTACCCCTTTCTGCCTCGCCGCGAGCTGCTCAGTTTTGAAGAAATCGTCCGCGTCGCGCGCTTGTTCGCCGCCCGCGGCGTGAAAAAAATCCGCATTACCGGCGGTGAGCCGCTGCTGCGTAAAAACATCGAGCGCTTGGTCGGCATGCTGGCCAAGCTCGACGGCGTCGAGCTTACCTTGACCACCAACGGGGTGCTGCTGCCCAAACTCGCCCGCCCGCTGGCCGACGCTGGCCTGCACAGGGTAACGGTCAGCCTCGATTCGCTCGATGACGCCACCTTCCGGCGCATGAACGATGCCGATTTTGCGGTCGAACGTGTGCTCGAAGGCATCGCCGCGGCGCAGGCTGCGGGGCTTACGCCGATCAAGATCAACACCGTGATCAAACGCGGCACCAACGATCACGGCATCGTCGAACTCGCCCGCCATTTCCGCGGCAGTGGTCACATCCTGCGCTTTATCGAGTTCATGGACGTGGGCGCCTCGAACGGCTGGAAGATGGACGAAGTGCTGCCTTCGCGCGAGGTGATCGCGCGCATCGACCAGGTTTTCCCGCTGGAGCCGGTGGACCCCAATTACCAAGGCGAGGTGGCCGAGCGCTGGCGCTATCGGGACGGCGCTGGCGAAATTGGCGTGATTTCCTCGGTCACTCAGGCTTTTTGTTCCAGTTGCACACGTATCCGCCTGTCGACCGACGGCAAACTCTATACCTGTCTGTTTGCTCAACATGGACACGACCTGCGCGGCCTGCTGCGCAGCGGCGCGGACGATGCAGCGCTGGATGCGGCCATCGCGCGGGTGTGGACCGCGCGCGAGGACCGTTACTCGGAAATCCGCAGCGCCCACACCGCGGCGCTGCGCAAGATCGAAATGTCCTATATCGGCGGTTGAGCCGCCGACACGGCAGGCGCTTGGCCGGCTGCGTCAACCTCTTCGAGCCGCGCGGATTCGATCTTCTTGAAATGCGCGCTGATTTTGCGGCTGGATACCTGCACCGCCTGAACGTCGCGGCCGGCTTGCTCGATATGGCGCGCCAGCGCATTCATGCGCTCGTCGAAGCGCTGAAAGTCCGCGGCAAGCTTCGCCAAGGCATCTTTGATGACATGGATCTGCTTGCGGGTCTCCACGTCTTTCAACACCGCGCGCGCGGTATTGAGCACCGCCATCAGCGTGGTTGGCGACACGATCCACACCCGGCGTGTCTGGGCATAGGTCACTACTTCCGGGTGGTAGGCGTGCAGCTCGGCAAACACCGCTTCGGCAGGCAGAAACATCACCGCGCCGTCTGCGGTGACGCCTGGAATGATGTATTTGTCGGCAATCGCATCGATATGGCGTTTGACGTCGGCGCGAAAAGCCGTTTGCGCGGCGCGACGATCGGCTTCGGCCAGTGAAGCGTCGAACATGCGGTGGTAGTTTTCCAGCGGAAACTTGGCATCGACCGCCACCTGCCCGGTCGGCTCCGGCAGGCGTAACAGACAGTCGACCCGGGTGCCATTGGGCAGCGTGGCCTGGAACAGGCGCGCTTCGGGCGGCAAACTGTTGCGCACCAGCGCCTCCAGTTGAACTTCGCCAAAAGCGCCGCGCGCCTTTTTGTCGCCCAAAAGTTCCTGCAAACTCACCACATTGGTGGTCAGCCCGTCGATTTTTTTCTGTGCCTCGTCGATGGTCGCCAGCCGCGCCATCACATTCGCGAAGGTTTCGTTGGTTTTGCGAAAGCCTTCATCCAGGCGCTGATTCACCTGCCCACCGATCGCCTCCAAGCGCTCATTGACGCTACGGGTGAGCGCTTCGATGCTGCCGCTCAGTTGCCCGCTGGCGCGCTGCAGGCCGGCTTCCAAGAGTTCGCGGTCGGCGCGGGCGTGTTCGGAGAGTGTCTTCAAGGTCTGGCCGAGCAAATCGCCGCGCAGGCGTTCTTGCGCATTGACCATTTGTGCGCTGAGCGCGGCCAGACGCACCGCCATGTCCTGACGCTGGCCGGCAATGGCCTCGGCCACATCGCGATGTTGGCGGTGCAACATTTCGTCCCGCGCCGCCAGACGCTCCTCCAGCGCCGCAGCCAACTCCCGGCGCACCTGCCGCAAGCTGACTGACAGCCACAGAAACCCCGCACAGACGACCGCCAGCGCAGCCACCAGCACCGCCCACGGCGTATCGTGGGTCAACACATCCCGCTCCTGAAACAGATCATGCGCAATTATAGTGTTTGCGCTATCGTGTGCTGCTGTGCAACACGAAGTGCGCAAAACCATGGAACTGATGAGCATGCCAAGTCCCGCGGTGCATCCACGCGGCGGCGCCTTGCCCGATTTCAGCACGCTGCACGGTCGCGCCAGGCGGCTCGACCAGCGGCTGACGATCGACTGGGCGGGATATCGTCTTTGCAGCCACTTGCAGCCTATCGTCAGCTTCAGCCATCGCCGGGTGGTGGGCTATGAAGGGCTGATCCGCGCCACCGACGCCGCCGGACACTCCGTACCGCCCCCGACGCTGCTGCACCAGGCCGATACGGCCGTGGAGCTGATCGGCCTGGACCGCAGTTGCCGCTATGTGCACATCGGCCAGGCGGCCGCCTTTGGCATCGACGGCTATTTGTTTCTCAACATGCATCCGCTGGCCTTTGCCAGCATGCAGGTGACCGACTGCGCCCGCTTCATGCGCGAGACTGCCGCCGCTTTTTGTTTGCCGCCCGAGCGCTTGGTGATCGAAATTACCGAAGATGCGCTGACCGACGATTCATCCTTCGAGGCCAGCGTGCGCTACCTGCGTGAGCTGGGCTGCCGGGTCGCACTGGATGACTTTGGCGCGGGGCATTCCAATTTCGACCGGGTGTGGCGACTCAAACCGGAGATCGTCAAACTCGACCGCGATTTCGCGCTGCGCGCAGCCGCCGACGAAAGCGCCCGCCGTCTGCTGCCGCAGATCGTGGAGCTTTTGCATGAGGCCGGATCGCTGGTGCTGCTCGAAGGCATCGAAACAGCCGAGCAGGCCCGCATTGCCATGGCGGCCGATGTGGATTTTGCCCAAGGCTATCTGTTCGGCCGGCCCAGCGGTCTGGCACCGGAGGCGGCGCCCACGGTCGCGGTCATCGACACGGTGTGGGCCGATTACGACAACTCGGAAGCGGAAGACCGGCGGCGCTACCGCGCGCGCATCAACGACTATGTGAATGCCATCGGCCACGCTGCTGCGTTGCTGGCCGACCGGCGCAGCACCGACGAAGCGTTGCAGCTTTTTCTCGGCCAGCCCGGCGCCCTGCGCTGCTATATCCTGGACGAGCAGGGTTTCCAGATCAGTCGCAACATCCCGGCGCAGGGCGAGCGCAGAGCCGCCGGCATCACCCCCGAGACCGATGTTGCACGCGCACGCTGGTCGCGTCGCCCGTATTTTCGCCGCGCCCTGGAAAGCCCCGGGCGTGTCTGCGTCACCCGCCCCTATTTGTGCATCTCCAGCGCGGTGCTGTGCGTGACCGTGTCGATTTGCTACCGGGTCGATGGGCAGCGCCGGGTGCTCTGCGGTGACGTGCTCTGGGATTGATCCGCGGGCCGCTACCGCTGCGCAAACGCAATGGTCTTCAGCCCAAGGCCCGCAGGCTAGCCAGCGGCGGGCGGTCGAGCAAGCGGCGCACGCCCGCCCAGCCACCGGCCAGCACCCCCAACGCACCCAAAGCGGCACCGGCGCTTACCGGCAGCAGTCCCGGCAAATAGTCGATGCGGAAAACCTGCTCGGCCAGCAGCCAACCGATGGCGCTGGCGCCGACGCCGGCCAGCACGCCGGCCACCGCCCCGAGCATGCTGAATTCCGCAATCAGCGCCTGACGCACTTGGCGGTTGCGCGCACCCAGGGTGCGCAGCATTGCCAGTTCATACTCGCGCTCGTCATGGGTGGCTTGCACCGCGGCAAACAACACCACCAGACCGGCTGCCAACGAAAAGCCAAAGACAAACTGCACCACCACGATCAGTTTGTCCATCATCGCCTGTACCTGGGCAAGCACCGCGGCAATATCGATCACGGTGAGGTTGGGAAACGCCTTGACCAGCGCGGTACTGAAGTCGTGCTGCTCGGGCGGCAGGTAAAAGCTGGCGATCAGGCTGGCCGGGTAGTCCTTCAACAAGCCCGGTGAGGCGATAAAGAAAAAATTGACTTGCATCGAATCCCACTTCAGCCGGCGGATGCTGGTGATCGGTGCTTCCACCGGCATGCCGGCAACCTCGAAGCGCACCACATCGCCCAGTTTCAGTGAGAAGGTTTTTGCCAGCCCCTCTTCCACCGACCACTGTGGCAAATCGTCGTCGCCATGCCAACGGCCTGCACTGACCGCATTACCTGGTGGCAGCTGCGCATCGTAGGACAGATTGAACTCGCGTTCGGCCAGCCGCCGTGTGCGGGTATCTTCATACTGTGTCGGGTCGACCGCTTCGCCGTTGATCGCGCTCAGACGTCCGCGGATCATCGGTTTGAGCTCCGGCTCAGGCAGGCCGGCGGCACGAAACGCCGCACGGATGCCGTCTTGCTGGTCGGGCTGGATATTGATGACAAAACGGTTGGGCGCATCCGGCGGGGCAGTCTGCCGCCAGGTCTGCAGCAAATCGCCGCGGATCAAGGTGAGCAGCAGCAAAGCGGTCAGTCCTACGCCCAGCGCAGTGGCCTGGATCACGCTGCTGCCCATGCGTCGTGAGAGCGCCGCCAGACCGTAGCGCCAGCCCCCGGCCGGCCCACCTGCACGCAGCCGGGCAGCCCAACCGAGCATCAGCCGTGCGGCCAATGCAAAGCCGCCCAGCGCCACCGCAAAGCCGCCGGCCACCATCAACCCCAGGCGCCATTGACCGGCGATCCACAAAACAATGGCCAGCAAGGCCGCCGCACCCAGCAACCAAGCGATGCCGCTGGCCGGCGCCACCGCGCCCAATTCGCGGCGCAGCACGCGCAGCGTGAGCACCGCCCCCAGGCGCAGGAGTTGCGGCAGGGCAAAACCGACCAGCAGCACCAGTCCGACCGCCAGCCCGTGCGCCAGCGGCAGCAGCGAGGGCGCGGGCAGCGCAGTGGCGACCACCTCGGCCAGCATCCCGGCCAGGGCGAACTGGGTGAGCCAACCGAGTACGCAGCCGGCCAACGCCGCCATCAGGCCAAAGAGCACAAACTCACCGACGAACACGCCGAGCAGCAACCTCTGCCCCGCACCCAGACAACGCATCACCGCACAACCATCCAGGTGACGGGCCATGAAGCGGCGCGCGGACAAGCCCACCGCGACCGCAGCGAGAATGACCGCCAATAGCGCCGCCAGACGCAAAAAACGCTGCGCCTGATCGAGCGCGGCACGCACCTCGGGACGGGCATTGTCGATGCTCTCCAGGCGCTCGCCGGCGCCCAGACGATCCTTGACCCAGCGCTCATAAGCGGCCACATCCTGCGCACTGCCGGCCACATGCAGGCGCCAGGTGGCGCGGCTGCCTTCGACCAGCAGGCCGGTGGCCTCAAGATCCGCGGTGTTGAAGATGGCGCGCGGCAGCAGGCTGAAAAAATTTGCCCCGCGGTCGGATTCGAAGGTCACCATGCCACCGACGCGAAACGCCACCAGGCCCAGGTCCACGGTGTCGCCAAGCTTCACGCCCAATTCGGCAAACAGGCGCTCGTCCAGCCAGATTTCGCCCGGCGCGGGGACCCGGCCGGCCACCGCATCCGCTTGATTGGGCCCGGGGGCGATGCGTACCGCGCCGCGCAAGGGGTAACCATCGTCCACCGCCTTCACGCCGGCGAGCGCTGCGCGTTCCGCACTGCTGACCATGCTGGTCAACAGCACCGTGCCGACACTGGTCAGCCCACGGGCGCGGGCAGCGTCCGCGAACTGTGCCGGAAGGGGATGATCGGCACGCAGCAGCAGATCGCCGCCGAGCAATTGATTGGCCTCGCGGTCCAGACCGCGGCCGACGCGGTCGGCTAAAAAACCGACGCTGGTCAGGCTGGCCACGGCGATCAAAATCGCCAGGCCGAGCAGATGCAGTTCGCCGGCGCGCAGATCGCGCAGCATCATGCGAAAGGCGAGTTTCAGGGTGTTCATGGTCGGGTGCGCCGGATCAGGTCTTCAGCGGACCCAGGATGCGACGCACGAGTTCCACCCAGTAGGCCACACCGGGGACGATGATCTCGTCGTTGAAGTCGTAATTGGGGTTGTGCAAGGTGCAGCCGCCCTCGCCCGGGCCGTTGCCAATCCACACGTAGGCGCCGGGTTTTTTCTGCAGGAAATAGGCGAAATCTTCCGCTCCCATGCTCGGCCGCGCATCGGTGCGCACCGCCTCCGCGCCGGCCACCGCGCGCGCCACCTCGGCGCACAGCGCGGCCTCGGCCGCAGTATTGACGGTCGGCGGGTAGCCGCGCCGGTAGCACAAGTCCACCTTCACCCCGAAGGCTGCGGCGATACCCTCACACAGTTCGCCCAGGCGTTTTTCGATGTACGCCGCGACCGCCTCGGAAAAAGCCCGCACCGTGCCGGCAAGTTGCGCACGGTCGGGAATGACGTTGTAGGCCTCGCCGGCGTGGAACTGGGTGACTGACACCACGGCTGCGTCGATCGGATCCAGGGTGCGCGAGACGATGGTTTGCACCGCCTGCACCAGTGCCGCGCCGGCCGCCACCGGGTCGCAGCCCAGATGCGGCATGGCGGCGTGCGCGCCGTGCCCGAGGATCTCGATGTCGAAGCGGTCGGCGCTGGCCATCACCGGGCCGGTATGCACCGCGAAATGGCCGGCGGGCATGCCCGGCCAGTTGTGCAGGCCGAATACCGCCTCCATCGGGAAACGTTCAAGCAGGCCGTCGTCGATCATCGCGCGCGCGCCGCCCTCGCCTTCTTCAGCGGGCTGGAAGATCAGATACACCGTGCCTTCGAAATCGCGCTGCGCGGCCAGCACTTCGGCCGCCCCCAGCAGCATGGTGGTGTGGCCGTCGTGACCGCAGGCGTGCATGCAACCCTCATGACGCGATTTGTGGGCAAACTCGTTGCGCTCGGCCATCGGCAAGGCGTCCATGTCGGCACGCAGGCCGATGGCGCGCAGGCCGCGCCCGCCGCGCAGCACGCCGACCACGCCGGTGCGGCCGATGCCGCGATGGACCTCGATGCCCAGCGCCTCCAGGTGGCGAGCCACCAGTTCGGCGGTGCGCTGCTCCTGGAAGGCAAGTTCCGGGTGCGCGTGGATGTCGCGGCGGATGGCGGTCAGCCGCCGATGGAGCTCTTTTGTGACGATCATACTTGGCGCCTCAACGGCAATTCATGCATTTGCAACCATGGCGGCCTATTACACCATGGTACACGTCCAACAGCCATGCACCCGGCAGGCGGAAATGGTGCGCAGAGGCGCCGGTCACGCACGGTGACGGTGCATCCGCGCCGCCCGGCGTGGGCTTTTGCACAACGCCAGACCAACCGAGGCCGCATGGCGCGGGAATTGCTCAGCACGGCGCGACCGCTACCGCAGAGGAACTCAAGATGTCGATCCATGTGGCCTTGCACCATGTCACCCGCTACCGTTACGACCGCCCGGTCAAACTCGGCCCGCAGATCGTCCGCCTGCGCCCGGCGCCGCACAGCCGCACCCGCATCCTGTCGTATTCGTTGAAGGTAGAGCCGGCCGAACACTTCATCAACTGGCAGCAGGACCCACAATCGAACTATCTGGCGCGCCTGGTGTTTCCGGACAAGACCACGCATTTCGACATCGAGGTGGACTTGGTGGCCGAAATGGCGACGATCAATCCGTTCGACTTCTTTCTCGAGCCCTACGCGGAGCATTTCCCTTTCGCCTACGAGCCCTGGCAGCGCGAAGAACTGGCGCCGTACTTCAAGACCCTGCCGCCGACTCCGAAGTTCAAGGCTTACCTGGATACGGTGGGGCGAGACAAACAACAGAGCGTCAGTTTCCTGGTCGATCTGAACCGTCGGCTCTATGAGCACATTGCCTATGTGATCCGCCTCGAGCCAGGCGTGCAAAGCCCGGAGGAGACGCTGGAAAAACGTTCCGGCTCGTGCCGCGACTCGGCCTGGCTGCTGGTCCAGCTCGCCCGCCACCTGGGGCTGGCTGCACGCTTCGTCTCCGGCTATCTGATCCAGCTCGCGCCGGATGTCAAATCGCTCGACGGCCCCTCCGGCCCGGAGGCCGACTTTACCGACCTGCACGCCTGGTGCGAGATTTATTTGCCCGGCGCGGGCTGGGTCGGGCTGGACCCCACCTCCGGCTTGTTCGCCGGGGAAGGTCACATTCCGCTGTCTTGCACCCCCGAGCCGGGCTCGGCCGCGCCGGTCACCGGTCGATTGGACGAATGCGAGGTCGATTTCCAGCACCAGATGACGGTCAGCCGCATCTGGGAGGCGCCACGGGTCACCAAACCGTATTCCGAAACCCAATGGGCGGCCATCGAAGCACTGGGCCATGCCATCGACGCCGAACTCGCCGCCGGCGACCTGCGGCTTACCCAAGGCGGCGAGCCCACCTTCGTCTCGGTGGATGACCCGAACGGCGCCGAATGGAACACCACAGCCCTGGGGCCAAACAAAAAAAGGCTGTCGATCGCGCTGTTTGACCGCCTGCGGCAGCGATACGCCCCCAAGGGCCTGGTCCATTTCGGCCAAGGCAAATGGTATCCGGGCGAGCAACTGCCACGCTGGTCGCTCAACTGCTTCTGGCGCAAAGACGGCGAACCGATCTGGAACGACCCCTTGCTGATCGCCGACGAAACTCAGCCCGGCCAGGCCGACGAAGCCACCGCGCAGCGTTTTCTGCATGCGCTGGCCAAGCGCCTGGGGTTCGATCCGCAATTCGCTTTCCCGGCCTTTGAAGACGCCTTCTACTACCTGTGGCGCGAGCGCCGCCTGCCGATCAATGTCGACCCCTTGAACGCACGGCTGGACGACCCGCTGGAACGCGAACGTCTGGCGCGGGTGTTTGGCCGCGGCTTGGAGCGCCCCTCCGGTCATGTGCTGCCGCTGGCGCGCGATCCGCTCAGCCGGCGCTGGCGCAGCGGTCCGTGGTTTCTGCGCAGCGAGCGCTGCTATCTGATCCCAGGCGACTCACCGCTGGGCTACCGCCTACCGCTCGATTCCCTGCCTTGGGTGGCGCCGAGCGACTATCCGTGGATACACCAGCCCGACCCTTTCGACCATTATCCGCCGCTTGCCGCACATGCGGTGCTGCGCCGCCAACAAGGTCCGGGCGAGCGCGCGCCCGAAAACCTGCACGCACCGTCGGCGCACCGCCCGCAAGCCGGCCAATCGGCCGCCTGGATCACCCGCACCGCGCTGTGTGCCGAGGCACGCGCGGGCATTTTGTACATCTTCATGCCGCCGCTGGCCACGCTGGAGGACTATCTGGAACTGGTCGCCGCGGTCGAAGCCACTGCCGCCGAGCTGGGTCAGCCGGTGCTGCTGGAAGGCTATGAGCCGCCCAACGATCCACGTCTGGAAAAATTCCGCATCACGCCCGACCCTGGGGTGCTCGAAGTCAACATTCATCCGGCAGCCAGTTGGGAGCAACTGGTCGAACAAACCACCTACCTGTACGAAGCGGCCCGCCAGTCACGCCTGAGCACCGAAAAATTCATGCTCGACGGCCGCCATACCGGCACCGGCGGTGGCAATCACTTTGTGCTTGGCGGTCTCACCCCGGCCGATTCGCCCTTTTTGCGCCGCCCCGATCTGCTCAGAAGCCTGATTGCCTACTGGCACAACCACCCTTCGCTGTCTTATCTGTTCTCCGGGCTATTCATCGGCCCCACCTCACAGGCCCCGCGCATCGACGAAGCGCGTAACGATTCGGTCTATGAGATCGAACTGGCCTTCAGAGAAATCGACCGTCTCTGCGCCCAGAGCCCCGATGGCTGCCCGCCGTGGATGGTCGATCGCCTGCTGCGCAATCTGCTCATCGATGTCACCGGCAACACCCACCGCGCCGAGTTCTGCATCGATAAGCTGTATTCGCCCGACGGCCCGGCCGGTCGTCAAGGCTTACTGGAAATGCGTGCTTTCGAAATGCCTCCGCACGCAAGAATGAGCCTCACCCAGCAACTGCTGCTGCGCGCGCTGATCGCCCGTTTCTGGAAAACCCCTTATGCCCCGCCCAGGCTGGTGCGCTGGGGTACCGAGTTGCACGACCGTTTCATGTTGCCGCACTTTGTCTGGCAGGACTTTTGCGATGTCATCGCAGACTTGCAGGCCGCTGGCTACCCGATCCAGGCCGAGTGGTTTGCCCCGCATCTGGCCTTCCGCTTTCCCATATACGGCGACTTCGCAGTCCTAGGCATGAGTCTTGAATTGCGTGCCGCGCTCGAGCCTTGGCATGTGATGGGCGAAGAAGGTGCCATAGGCGGCACCGTGCGCTATGTGGATTCCTCGGTCGAGCGTCTTCAGGTCAAACTCTGCGGCGCCGCGCCTGAGCGCTATCGCTTAACCTGCAACGGTCACACGGTGCCGCTGACACCCACCGGCACCGTGGGCGAATTCGTCGCCGGCGTGCGTTACCGCGCCTGGCAGCCGGCCGCTTGCCTGCATCCGACCATCGGCACCCACGGACCGTTGGTCTTTGACATCGTCGATACCTGGAATCGGCGCAGTCTGGGCGGCTGCCAGTACCATGTGGCCCATCCGGGCGGACGCAATTTCGACACCTTCCCGGTCAACGCTTTCGAAGCCGAAAGCCGCCGGCTGGCGCGTTTTTTCCGCATCGGACACACCCCCGGACGGATCGACGCCGAACCGCCCCGCATCGATGCGGAGTTTCCGTTCACGTTAGACTTGCGAAGCCGCTGATCGCCCCGCCCCATTCTTTCCCCCGTTTGTTACCCAATCCGCCACCATGCCCGCCGGTCTGATCGACAGCTACCCCCTCGCGGTCGACCGCTACGACGAAATGCTGGCCGCGCCCGGCAAGCCGCGCGCGCACTGGCAGCGCTTTGCCGACCGTCTGACCGCCTTGCCGGACGAGGCGATGAACCGGCGCGAGCAATTCGTGCGCAGCGCCATCGAAGCCGATGGGGTGACCTACAACGTGTATTCCGATCCCAAGGGTGTCAAGCGCCCGTGGGAATTGGACATGCTGCCGCTGATCATCGATGCGGATGAATGGGCGCGGCTTGGCGCCGCAGTCGCCCAGCGCGCCCGCCTGTTCAACGCCATGCTGGCCGATCTCTATGGCGAGCGTCGGCTGCTCACCGAAGGGCTGCTGCCGCCTGCGCTGGTGTTCGGTCAGCACGGCTACGAATGGCCCTGTCTGGGGGTGCAACCGCCGGCCGGCATTTGGCTGCACAGCTATGCGGTGGATCTGGCCCGCGCCCCCGATGGCCAGTGGTGGGCAATCGCCGATCGCACCCAGGGTCCTTCCGGTGCCGGCTATGCGCTGCAAAACCGCATCATCATCTCGCGCACTTTTCCGGATGCGTTCCGTGAATTACAAGTGCAACCGCTGGCCGGTTTTTTCCGCAGCATCCAGGACAGCCTGGCCCGGCTTGCGCCCACCGACGGCGAAGCGCCGCTTTGCGTGCTGCTGACCCCCGGCCCCTACAACGAGACCTATTTCGAGCACGCTTTCCTGGCCCGCTATTTGGGCTTTCCGCTGGTCGAAGGGCAGGATCTCACGGTGCGCGACGACACCGTGTATCTCAAAACCCTGCGCGGTCTGCGCCGGGTGCATGCCATCTTGCGCCGTTTGGACGATGACTTCTGCGACCCGCTGGAGCTGCGCGCCGATTCGGCGCTGGGCGTGCCCGGACTGCTGGGCGCCATCCGCGCCGGGCGCGTATTGATGGCCAACCAGATCGGCAGCGGCTTTTTGGAATCGGCCGCGGTACTGGGCTTTCTGCCGGCGATCTGCGAACGCCTGCTGGGCGAAGCGCTGATGATGCCGTCGGTGGCCAGTTGGTGGTGCGGCGAGGCGCCGGCGCTGGAATACGTGCTGGAACATCTCGACGAACTGGTGATCAAGCCGGCCTACGCCTCCATGCGCATGGAGGCGGTGTTTGGCCATGAACTCAAGGGCGATTCACGCCGCCGCATGATCGAGCGCATCCTGGCCCAGCCCCACGCTTATGTCGGCCAAGAGTGGGTACGGCTGGCCCAGGCGCCGGTGTGGCACCGCAAGTTGATGCCGCGTTCGGTGGGCATGCGAGTATTTGCCGCCGCCACCCCGGACGGCTACACCGTCATGCCTGGCGCGCTGGGCCGGGTGGCGCCGCGCGCCGGCATGGAGGTCATCTCGATGCAACGCGGCGGGCTGTCCAAGGATACCTGGGTGCGCGCCGACCGCCCGGTGGTGCGTACCACCTTGCTCAAACGCCGCCTGGGCGTCATCGACCTGGTCTGCGGCGGCACCGATGTGCCCTCCCGGGTGGGTGAAAACCTGTTCTGGATGGGGCGCTACGCCGAGCGTTGCGAAGCCAGCGCCCGCGTGCTGCGCGCCGCGCTGGCGCGCATATCCAGTGCCGACCCGGAAACCGAATTGCGTCTATCCGGCCTGCTGGCGGCCGCGCGGTGCACCGGCGTGCTGCCTGAGCCCGATGCGGACAATGCCGACAGTCCTGCGCTGGAACAGGCGCTGCTGGCTGCGCTCACCGATGCGGAGCAACCTGGTTCGGTGGCGGCCAACCTGCGCGCGCTGGCCTATGCAGCCGGACACGTACGGGAACGCCTATCCTCGGACAACTGGCATGCGCTCAACCACTTGGAACAGTTGCTGTCGCGTCCGGTGGCCTCGGTAGACCATGCCTTGTCCGCTTTGGATCAAGTCATGCTGTCTTGTATCGGTCTGGCGGGTTTCGCCATGGACGACATGACTCGTGACGAAGGCTGGCGCTTTCTCATTCTGGGCCGCCGCCTCGAACGCCTGGCCGGGCTGAGCGCGCTGATTTCGGTGCCGATGGCGCCGCATGTGCGCGAACGCGAGCCGATGTTCGAGTGGCTGCTGGAGGCGGCCAACTCGATCGTGACCTACCGCGCGCGTTACCGCCGGATGCCGGAGTTGCTGCCGCTGGTGCATCTTTTGGTTTTCGACACCACCAATCCGCACTCGGTGGGCTTTCAGGTCGAGGCGCTGCAACGTTATCTCGCCCGCACCGCGCGCGAACTGGGTCACCCCTACCCGGCGCCGATGATCGACCCCTTGGCCCGCCGCCTGGCGGACTTTGACCTCACCCGCTTCGAGGCGGACGAATGCGATCTGGCCGTGCACGCCCTGCGCACCCTGTTGGCCGAGGCCCAAGAGGCCGCCGGACAATTGTCCGACGAGATCCATCGCCGCTTTTTCACCCACACCGTGCATCCGATGCACTTACGGAGCGTGGCATGAGCGCGGTGCCGCAAACCCGGGTGCGCTACCATGTGCGCCATGACACCCGGTATCGTTACGACCAACCGGTGGGCGAATCACGCCAGATACTGCGGCTTTGCCCGCGCGAATTGGCTTGGCAGCATGTCTGCATCCACCGCCTGGAGATCAGCCCGGAGCCGGCCCGCCGTCAACGCTCGGTCGACGGCATCGGCAACACGGTCGAGGCCCTGCACTTCGAGCGGGATCACGATACCCTGTTCATCCGTGCCGAGAGCTGGGTGGAACTGACCCCGCGCGAGTGGCCCGCGCCGACCGCCTCCCCGGCCTGGGAGGCGGTGCGCGACGCGCTCGCCTACCGCGCCGGGCGCAGGCTGGATGCGGCACAACTGGAAGCCTGCGGCTATTTGTTCGAATCGCGCCATGTGCGTGTCAAGCGCGAATTTGCCGATTACGCCGCCCAGGACTTTGCGCCGGGCACCCCGCTTCTGGTCGGCGCTCAGCGTCTGATGCAGCGCATTTTTGACGAATTCACCTTCGACCCGGCTTCCACCGATGTCTCCACCCCGGTCACCGAGGTATTCGACCGCCGGCGCGGCGTCTGCCAAGACTTTGCCCATTTGATGATTGCTTGCCTGCGCTCGCTGGGTCTGCCGGCGCGTTATATGAGCGGCTATCTGCTCACCCGCCCGCCGCCTGGCCAAGCCCGCCTGATCGGTGCGGACGCCACCCATGCCTGGGTTGCAGTGTATTGCCCACCACACGGCTGGGTAGAATTCGACCCCACCAATGCGCTGATGCCCCGACTCGAACACATCACCCTCGGCTGGGCGCGCGATTTTGCGGACGTTTCGCCGATTCGCGGCGTCATTCTGGGCGGTGGCGAGCATGAGCCGGAAATTGCCGTCACCGTGGCGCCCGAGGACGAATACTCGGCACTTTACGGCGCCGCCTCATTGCCCGGCCTGAGCCGGGCTTGAACATCCGATCCGCCCGGTGAAACTCTTTTACACCGATCATTTCGTGCTACCGCTGCCGCCGGGGCACCGCTTCCCGATGGAAAAATACGCCCGCCTGCGCCAACGCCTAGAGGCAAACGGCCTGTTTCCGGCCAACGCTTTTTGTGTGCCCGAGGCCGCCACCGATGCCGAAATCCTGCGTGCGCACGATGCCGCCTACCTAGCCGGCGTGCA
The DNA here is from genome assembly GCF_003345255.1 of Pseudothauera hydrothermalis. Classification (GTDB taxonomy): domain Bacteria; phylum Pseudomonadota; class Gammaproteobacteria; order Burkholderiales; family Rhodocyclaceae; genus Pseudothauera; species Pseudothauera hydrothermalis. The sequence continues at coordinate 1,644,332 of NZ_CP029331.1, forward strand.
GTCCGGCACGCTGGATGCTGCGGCGATGCGCCGAATCGGCTTTCCCTGGTCGGCGGCCATGGTGGAACGCTCGCGGCGCTCGGCCGGCGCCACGCTGGCCGCCTGCCGTACGGCGTTAATCGATGGTTGCGCGGCCAATCTGGCCGGAGGTACGCATCATGCTCACCGCGACTTCGGCTCGGGTTTTTGCGTATTCAACGATGCGGCCATTGCTGCGCTGGCGATGATCGCCGAAGGGCGTGCCCGGCGGGTGGCGGTGATCGACTGCGATGTACACCAGGGCGACGGCACCGCCACCATCCTGGCGGGCAACCCGGCCACCTTCACGCTGAGCTTGCACGGCGCAAAGAACTTCCCTTTCCACAAAGCGGCAAGTGACCTCGATATCGAACTCGCGGACGGCACCGCCGACGCCGCCTACCTGGCTGCGCTCGACCAGGCGCTGGTGCAGGTGTTCGACGGCTTTGGCCCGGATCTGGTCATTTACCTTGCCGGCGCCGACCCCTACGAGGGCGACCGCCTTGGCCGCCTGGCGCTGACCCGCGCGGGGCTGGCCGAGCGCGACCGCCGGGTGCTCGCTACCTGCCGCGCCGCCGGCGTGGCGGTGGCCATTGCCATGGCCGGCGGTTATGCTCACCACATCGACGACACGGTGGCCATCCACGCCACCACCCTGGAGACGGCCGCCCGCCTGTGGCCCACATCGACCGAGGACACCCCCGCATGACCGACGAAGCCCGTATCGCCCTGTTGATCGACGCCGACAACTGCCCGGCTGCCAAAATCGAAGTCATTTTGGACGAGCTGGCCAAGTATGGCGTCACCAACGTGCGCCGCGCCTATGGCAACTGGAAAAGCAGCGGACTGAAAAGCTGGGAAGACGTGCTGCATGAGTTCGCCATCCAACCCATTCAGCAATTTGCCTACACCAAGGGCAAAAACGCCACCGATGCGGCGATGATCATCGATGCTATGGATCTACTCTACACCCAGCGGCTGGATGCATTTTGCATCGCCTCGTCCGATTCGGACTTTACCCCGCTGGTGATGCGTATCCGCACCAATGGCCTAAAAGTCTATGGTTTTGGCGAGAAAAAGACGCCGATGCCCTTCGTCAATGCCTGCTCCAAGTTTCTCTACCTGGAAACCCTGGGCACGCAGCCGCGCAGCGAAGATGAGGCCGCCGCGGCCAGCGTGCAGAAAAAAACCGGTAAGGAACTGCGGGGCGACACCCGCCTGGTCACGCTGCTGCGCAATGCGGTCGAAGCCTGCCAGGATGATGACGGCTGGGCCAGCCTCTCGGCGGTGGGCTCTCATATCACCAACCAAACCTCGTTCGATCAGCGTAACTACGGCTATAAAAAACTCGGCGATTTGATCGAAGCCACCGGTTTGTTCGAAACCGAACGCCGCGGCAGCCATCTTTTTTTACGCGACAAGCGCAACACCAAGAAAAATCCGGGCTGAGCGCAGGCGGTGAGACTCTACGGCATCGACTTCACCAGCGCGCCACGCCCGGCCAAAGCGATTACCGTGGCTGCCGGTCGGCTCGACGGCGACCGGCTGCTGCTCGACGGCCTGGAGGCCCTGCCCGACTGGCCGGCCTTTGAAGACTTCTTGCGCCGCCCCGGCCCCTGGCTGGGCGGTTTCGATTTTCCCTTCGGCCTGCCCCGCGAAGCGGTGCGCGATCTGGGCTGGCCCCAGCACTGGGCAGCACTGCTGGTCCATTGCCGCGCGCTGGGTAAGACGGACTTTCGCGCTGCGCTCGACGCCTACCGCGAAAGCCGCCCATACGGCCGCCGTTACGCGCATCGCGCCACTGACGCCGCAGCGCGCTCGCACAGTCCGCTCAAGCTGGTCAACCCACCGGTCGGGCTGATGTTCCTGGAAGGCGCGCCGCGACTGCTGGCCGCCAATCTCCATGTGCCCGGCTTGCACGCTGGCGACCCGAGCCGGGTGGCGGTGGAAGCCTATCCGGGGTTACTGGCGCGCCGGCTCGGTCCACATCCGTACAAAAGCGATACCCGCAGCCGGCAAACCCCGGCGCGGCAACAGGCCCGCGCGGACATCGTGGCCGCTTTGCAACAAGGCCGCTCATATCCGCCCTTGCGTCTGATGGCGCCGCCCGCGCTAGTCGATATTGTGCTGCGGGATGCGCGCGGCGATGCGCTGGATGCGGTGTTGGCATTGATCCAGGCCGCCCACGCATGGCGCTGCGGCCCGCCCGGTTATGGCCTGCCTGCGGTGATCGACGGATTGGAAGGCTGGATCGTCGGCGCCGAGCATCCGGCAGCGGACTGACCGTTTGCGTACCAAGCGCACCGCTTTGCAGGTATCGGCGGGCTTGCTGCGTTTCCCCATGAATAACCCTACTGCGATCACATGTTTGTTGGCGGGCGGGCACGTCTTCGGTAATATTTTTTACAACTTTCCGGAACTTCTCGCACGCCTTGAACCCCTGTCGCCCGCACCCCTCGGCACTGTACCGTCCCGACTCAAGGCTATCTGACCGGCCGGCCGGAGCCAGCCGAACAGCAGCTCGAACATTGGCTGGCATCGGCCGGTCGAATCGATTTTTACACCCCCACGGAACAGGCATCCGGCGCTGCCGGGTCCGCATCGAGCGCATGAAGAAGATGAATCCATTTTTCGCCCAAGCTACCCCCACCGGTTTGCGCGCGCTGCGCTGGGCGGCGCTGCCGCTGGCGCTGGCAGCCGCAACCGCGCTGGCGGCCCTGGCCCAGGCGCAGCAGGATTTACTCTCTTCGCTGTTTCGCCAACACACCGCGATCATGATGTTCATCGACCCGGCAAACGGACGCATCGTCGATGCCAACGCCGCCGCCGACCGTTTTTACGGCTATGGTCCGGGCAAGCTGATCGGCCGCAGCATCGATGAGATCAACGCCTTGGGGCCGGATCAAGTCGCCGCCGAACGCGCCCGCGCGCGCAGCGAACAGCGCAATTACTTTGTTTTTCCGCATCGTCTGGCCAGTGGCGAAATCCGTACCGTGGAGGTGTATTCCTCCCCGATCCGGCTGGAAAACGGCCAAGATGTATTGTTTTCCATCATCCATGACATCACCGGCAAGCAGCTTGCCGAAGCCGATCTGCTCGACTACAAAACCCGTCTGGAAGAGCTGGTTGATCAACGCACCCGCGAAGTGCTGGCCGCCCGCCAGACCACCGACCGCATTGTGCTCGGCGCGATGGCCGTGCTGCTGGTCGTGATCCTGCTGCTGGTGCTCAATATGGTCCGTCTGCGGCGCAGCAAACGGGAGCTTGCCCGGCGCAAGGAGGAATTGTCCGCACTGATCGATGCCCTGCCCGACGTGGTGTGCCTGAAGGACAGCCAAGGCCGCTGGCGGCAGGCCAACCGTTACGCGTTGGAGCTTTTCGGTTTGACCGCGACCGACTATCGCGGCCTGACCGACGCCGAACTTGCACTGCGGCAAAGCCCGTCGCGCCGGGCGCTGCTTAGCCCGGAATCCGACGATGAAGACGCCTGGCACAAACGGGCCGCGGTACGCACCGAGGAAAGCATCCCCACGCCGGACGGCCAGCAGTTGGTCTTCGACACCATCAAAGTGCCGCTTTTTCACCCCGACGGCAGCCGCGACGGGCTGCTCAGCATTGGCCGCGACATGACCGAGCGGCGCCGGGCGGAATCCGAAATCGCCCGCCTGGCTTATTTCGATTCCCTCACCGGGCTGCCCAACCGCCGCCTGCTGAGCGACCGTCTGGACCATGCCTTGGCGGTGGCCCGGCGCTCGGGCCACTATGGCGCGCTGCTGCTGTTGGATCTGGACTACTTCAAAACGCTCAACGACGCCCGCGGTCATGAGGTGGGCGACCAGGTGCTCAAAGCGCTCGCCGCACGCCTGGCGGCCGGGCTGCGCGAAAGCGATACGCTTTCGCGCCTGGGCGGGGATGAATTCGTGCTTCTATTGCCGGAGCTTTCGCCTCAGGTGCACTCGGCCGCCGACATGGCGCGCAGTGTGGCGGAAAAATTACGCACCACGCTGACTGAGCCGCTCAAGATCGACGGCGAACAGATCGCGCTAGGAGCGAGCATCGGCGTTACGCTTTTCCCCACGGGTGCTGGCTGCTCGGCCGCCGAACTGCTCAAGCAGGCCGATACCGCGATGTACCAGGCCAAGGCGGCCGGGCGCAACATGGTGCGCTTTTTTGAGCCCGACATGCAGGCCCGCGCCGAGATGCGCTTCAATCTCGAGGCCGAACTGCGCCACGCGGTCGAACACGATGAGCTGCGTCTATACCTGCAACCGCAATGCGACCGCGACGGCCGTGTGCGCGGGGCCGAAGTCTTGCTGCGCTGGCACCATCCGCACCGCGGACTGATCCCGCCGGGCAGTTTCATCCCCATCGCCGAGGAGACCGGCCTGATCGTGGCGCTGGGCGATTGGGTGCTACGGCGCGCCTGCGCTCTGCTCACCACGCCGGAACTGGCCGAGCAGCCGATGCGTATTGCGGTCAACGTGAGCCCACGGCAGTTCCACCGCAGCGGTTTTGTCGACCGGGTACGCGACATCCTGGCCGAAACCGGCGCAGATGCCCGCCGTCTGACCTTCGAAGTCACCGAAGGTCTGGTCATCGACAACGTTCACCAGACTGTGGCCACCATGAGCGAACTGGCTGCGCTGGGCATCCACTTTTCCATCGACGACTTCGGCACCGGCTACTCCTCGCTCGCGTACCTGAAGCGCTTGCCGATCAACGAGCTGAAAATCGACCGCAGCTTCATCCAGGACGCGCCGACCGACCCGAACGATGCGGCACTGGTCGATGCCATTTTGTCGATCGCCGGACACCTGAACATCGCCGTGGTGGCCGAGGGCGTGGAGACCGAAGCGCAAGCCGCATTCCTCACCACGCGCGCGCCGATGCTCTACCAGGGCTACCTGTATGGCCGTCCAGAGCCGGTGGAAGCTTTCTTGCAGCGCTTGCGGTGCACCGAAGACGGTTGATACACCGGCTGCGCGCTCCCGACTGCCCCGACCAACCTTTTTGCTGCGACTCGAACGCCTGAGACGGCCGAATGGCGGTCGGCCGCAGTAAAAAAGGCCACGATTGCCGTTGCTGCATTGCGGCAACGGCAATACAATGCTGCCCCTTTGCCGCCAACGCGAATTGGCCCACGCAAGCATCCACCCGTGTAATTTCTCTTCTCGTACTTCCCGCAGCATCTTCTCTTTGTGCAGCGCGCGGCTGGCCACCGCCAGCACGGCGGCCGGCGATCCAGGCCACACGGCGGCCGAATCCGTCACCTGAAAACAAAGCAAAAACGGGCTACGCCTGCGCGCAGCCCGACAGCAACGCCATGAAAAATCTCAGACAGGACTGGTTTTCCAACGTCCGTAACGACTTACTCGCCGGCCTGGTGGTTGCGCTGGCGCTGATTCCCGAGGCAATTGCCTTCTCCATCATCGCCGGCGTGGATCCCAAGGTCGGTCTCTACGCTTCCTTCTGTATCGCCACGGTCATCGCCTTCGCCGGCGGCCGGCCGGGCATGATCTCGGCGGCCACCGGCGCCATGGCGCTGTTGATGGTCTCCCTGGTCAAGCACCACGGCCTGGAATACTTGCTGGCTGCCACCGTGCTCACCGGCATTCTGCAAATCATTGCCGGTTGGGTGCGTCTGGGCGCGCTGATGCGCTTTGTCTCACGCTCGGTCGTCACCGGCTTCGTCAATGCCTTGGCCATTCTCATCTTCATGGCCCAGTTGCCAGAGCTGACCAACGTCACCTGGCATGTGTACGCGATGACCGCGGCCGGTCTCGGCATCATCTATCTCTTCCCTTATCTCACCAAGGCAGTGCCCTCGCCGCTGGTTGCCATCGTGGTGCTCACCGCGGCGGCGATTTTTCTCGACCTGGACATTCGCACCGTCGGCGACATGGGCGAACTGCCCGACAGCCTGCCGGTATTCCTCATCCCCGACGTGCCGCTCAACCTGGAGACGCTGGCGATCATCTTCCCGTACTCGCTGACTCTGATGGTGGTTGGCCTGTTGGAATCGCTGATGACCGCCACCATCGTGGACGATCTCACCGACTCCAAGAGCGACAAGAACCGCGAATGCGTCGGCCAAGGTGTAGCCAACATCGCCGCCGGCTTCATCGGTGGCATGGCCGGGTGCGCGATGATCGGCCAGTCGGTGATCAACGTGAAATCCGGCGGCCGCGGGCGGCTGTCGACACTGGCCGCGGGGGTGTTTCTGTTGCTGATGGTGGTCTTCTTAGGTGACTGGGTGGCACGGATACCGATGGCTGCACTGGTGGCGGTGATGATCATGGTCGCCATCGGCACCTTCAACTGGGCCTCGATCCGTAACCTGCGCGAACACCCCAAGAGTTCCAGCGTAGTCATGCTGGCCACCGTGGCAGTCACCGTACTGACCCACGATCTGGCCAAGGGCGTATTGGTCGGTGTGCTGCTCTCCGGGTTTTTCTTCGCGCACAAGGTCGGCATGGTACTGCACATTGGTTCCCAGGCCGAAGATGAGGGCCGTGCAAGGCGTTATCACGTATTCGGACAGGTTTTCTTTGCCTCGGCAGACCGTTTCGTTGCCGCCTTCGATTTCAAAGAAGTGATCGAGCGCGTGGTCATCGATGTGTCTCGCGCGCACTTTTGGGACATCACCGCGATCAGCGCGTTGGACAAAGTGGTGATGAAGTTCCGCCGCGAAGGCACTGAGGTAGAGATCGTGGGTCTGAACGATGCCAGCGCCACCATGGTCGACCGCTTCGCGGTGCACGATAAACCCGACGCCGTCGAACGGCTGATGGTGCATTGAGCCAGAGGGGGGCATACATGCACAGCAAAACCGATTTCGGCAACAAGGTGCTGGCCTGCGTCGACCGCTCGCATTTTGCCGACTACGTGACCGATTACGCTGCCTGGGCGGCCAAACGATTGGAAGCACCTCTGGAGCTATTGCATGTCATCAATCGTCATCCAGAAATCGGCTCAGGTGGGGATCACAGCGGAGCGATCGGGTTCAATGCGCAAGAACAGCTGCTCAGCCAACTGTCGGAAATCGATGCCCAGCGCGCCCGCCAAGCGCGCGAGGCGGGACGCATCTTCCTCAACCGCCTGCGCCAGCGGGCGATCGACGTTGGCGTACCGACGCCCGACATGCGCCAGCGCCACGGCGAGCTGGGCGAAACGCTGGCCGAGCACGAAGCTGGCGTGCGCCTGTTCGTACTCGGCCGACGCGGTGAGTCAGCCCAAACCACCCAGCGCGATCTCGGCCGCAACGTGGAACATGTGGTACGTGCCCTGCGCAAGCCCATTCTCACGGTTACCGAAGGGTTCTGCACGCCACGCCGCGCGCTGATCGCTTACGATGGCAGCAGCGTGACCCGGCGCGGCGTCGAGATGATCGCCGCCAGCCCATTGTTCCGCGGCCTACCCGTGCACTTGCTGATGTCGGGCAAGCCCCGCCAGGATGCTGCGCGGTTGGTTGAGTGGGCGCAAAAGACCTTGCAAGATGCAGGCTTTGAAGTGTGCGCGCAGATCATCCCGGGCGACCCGGAGAGCATCATCGCACGCGCCGTTCGCGATTTAGAGATCGACATTCTGGTCATGGGCGCTTATGCCCATTCGCCACTACGCAGCCTGCTGTTCGGTAGCAAGACCACCGATCTGCTGCGCTCGTCGAAAATTCCCACACTGCTGCTGCGTTGAACATAAAACCGCAGTCGACCGCGCGGTTCAGGGCGTCTGATGAACATCGTGTCGGCAGCCTTCGTGCAGCCTCAGTTAGCGGGGACGGATGCATCGGCGCGGGCCGTGTGTAAACATTGCGGCCCTTCGCCCATACCGACCAATTCGCGCACATCGGCCTGCACCAGCTCCAGGCCGAGCCGCGCGCAGAAACGACGCTCCTTGTCATTGGGTTCGGGAATCAGCGCCCAGCCGGCCGGCAGCGCTGCGCCGTGCATGAATTCCGATAGCAACATACGGGTAGTGTCGCGGTTCAGGCGAGTGCCCAGCACCAAGTATTGCAGCCCGCGGCGCCGTGCTTTGAGGTAAGGCGGAATGGCGAATCCGCCCATCAGTTCGGTAATGTAATCCACATAATCGGCATCCGAGGCAATCCACTGTGCTTCGGGATAGGGCGTGCCGCACGGCTTGAAGAGGATCGGCGCATCCAGGTCGATTGCCTGCTGATCCGCGGCAGCCTGGTAGCACTGCCCGTCATAACGGTAGAGCTTATAGCGCAAACCGCCGGCGATACGGGCCACCCCCACGATCAGCGTGTGCGGACGGTCGGCGTAGAGGGTCTGCAGTCCGGCGTCGCGGTTCAGATCGATCACATAAGGCAGGTTCTGTTCGGCCACCCAGCGATGTACCGCAGCCTCGCGCCAGCCGGTGTCTGCGTAGATCTGCATCAGGCTGCGCAGCAAGGCGCTGCGGCCGCGCTTGAGCTCGATGTTCATCGCAGCGCGGGGAAATTCATACATCAGGCGCGGCGCCATCGGCTGACCATTGTTGATGGCCAGGATCAGTTCGTCGCTGCTGGCCGGAATCTTGCGCCCGGTCTGTCGATGGGTGACATCGGCCAACACTTCGGGACCAAGAACGGGAACGACGGTGCCGCGCTGCAGTGCGGCGCGGATGTCGGCAAAGTGGGTTTCCATGGTGTTCTTCCGTTCGGGGGCTGGGACTTTGAGCCCCGCGCAAGATCGATGCCAGGCTGAGCGCGAACGCGCCATGGTCAGAAAAAGCCCACCAGGCGCGGCATCGGCCGGCGAGCGCGGGAATTCGGTTTGTAGTAGATGCGACAAATCCGACAACCCCGCGCGGCAGTCGCTGTCCGCGCACCGGTCAGTAGGTCAAGCCGATGGCAACCACGCCGCCGATGACCAGATATTCGTCCTCGCCTTGCAATCGGCCCGGCAACATGCCCGAGAAAGCCAACACCTTGGCAAGCGGCACCTCACATACGATGAGCCGATCGCCGAATTCGCCGGCGCGTTCGCGGCTGGCGGAAAAAGCGCTCAGATTATTCAACAGCACCAGCCGGCGACCGTCGGCCAGCCGCGCCAGCGGGGCAATCGCCTCGTTGCCGCGAACCCCGCGATACAGCGTCAGATGGGCTCGTCCGGGGTGGCGGCGCGCCAACTCATGCTGGCTAAACGCGTAGAGCAGGTCGATCTGGTTTTCCAACGCCCCGGTTCCATACAGACCCGCCGCACGTTCGCGCTCGAAAACGATGCGCGCGGCACTGTCGCCTGAACCCAAAGGCTCGCGGTGATATCCGGTGAGCAGGCCAAAGCGGGACTCCACCCAACCTTTCAGCACCGCGCCTTCGCGCGCCTCGGAATCGAACAACCAGCCGCGCAGCAGACGCAGGTAATCGAGCCGGCTGCGATCGAACCGCGCACCCGGCGTCCAACCCTGGGCGGGTGCGTCATCGAGCAAAAAATGGGCGGTCATGTATTGCATGAACAGCCGCGCACGCGCCTTGGCATCGTCGACGGTGGCCAACCGATCGAACAATACCCGATGCAATGGACATACACCGTCCAATTCAAGCGCGACCGGCGCGAGCTGGAAAGCCAGACTGGCCAGAGCCTCGGCCGGCAAATTACAGCGGTTGACCGGCAGCCGCATGTCGGGCGGGGCACTCAAGCGCAGCAGGTGATCCGGAATGTCTTTAGCACGACAAATTGTAGGGGTGTTGTCGCACGCGCACACACTGGCGGATGCCCCAACACTAGATAAATCCCTATTCATTTCAGTGCTTTAGAAAAATTTTTGAAATTGGCACGGTCTTTGCGGCACGGCGGGCGTGGTCCCGGGGCAGCACGATCCGGTTCACAAACCCCGTTTCGACAAGGAGTAACGCATCATGGCAAAACTGCGTCAAGCCGCTATCTACGGAAAAGGTGGCATCGGCAAGTCTACCACCACCCAGAACCTGGTCGCCGCGCTGGCCGAAGCCGGCAAGAAAGTGATGATCGTCGGCTGCGACCCGAAGGCCGACTCCACCCGTCTGATTCTGCACAGCAAGGCCCAGAACTCGGTCATGGAACTGGCCGCCGAGGCCGGCTCGGTAGAAGACCTCGAATTGGAAGACGTGATGTCGGTCGGCTTTGGCGGTGTGCGCTGTGTCGAATCCGGCGGCCCGGAGCCCGGCGTGGGCTGCGCCGGACGCGGTGTGATCACCGCGATCAACTTCCTGGAAGAGGAAGGCGCCTATGACGAGGATCTCGACTTCGTGTTCTATGACGTGCTGGGCGACGTGGTCTGCGGCGGTTTTGCCATGCCCATCCGCGAGAACAAGGCCCAGGAAATCTACATCGTGGTCTCCGGCGAGATGATGGCCATGTATGCCGCCAACAACATCGCCAAGGGCATCGTCAAGTACGCCAATTCCGGCGGTGTGCGTCTGGCCGGGCTGATCTGCAATTCACGCAAGACCGACCGCGAGGATGAGCTGATCGAAGCCTTGGCCGCCAAGCTGGGGACCCAGATGATCCACTTCGTGCCCCGCGACAATGTGGTGCAGCACGCCGAAATCCGCCGCATGACCGTGATCGAGTACGACCCGACTTGCAAGCAGGCCGACGAGTACCGCGCGCTGGCGCAGAAGATCATCCACAACACCAAGTTCGTCATCCCCACCCCGTGCACCATGGATGAACTGGAGGAGTTGTTGATGGAGTTCGGCATCATGGAGAAAGAAGACGAGTCGATCATCGGCAAAACCGCTGCCGAAGCGGCTGCCGCGTAAAACCGTCGGCGACGACCGACCGTGGCCCGGTGCGTTCATGCGTGACCGGGTATCGAGCAAACCTCAGCATGCCGTGCGCGGATTGGTGCCGGCATGGACAGGAGAAGCAGGATGTCTACGCTCACCCGTGAAGAAACCGAGAGCCTGATTCAAGAGGTTCTCGAGGTTTATCCCGAAAAAGCCAAAAAGGACCGCGCCAAACATCTGGCGGTCAATGATCATTCCATCGAGCAGTCGAAAAAATGCATTACTTCCAACCGCAAGTCGCAGCCGGGCGTGATGACCATCCGCGGCTGTGCCTATGCCGGTTCGCGCGGCGTGGTGTGGGGGCCGGTCAAGGACATGATCCACATCTCCCACGGCCCGGTCGGCTGCGGTCAGTACTCGCGCGCCGGTCGGCGTAACTATTACGTCGGCACCACCGGCGTCAATACCTTTGCCGAGATGAACTTCACCTCGGATTTCCAAGAGCGGGACATCGTCTTCGGCGGCGACAAAAAACTCGCCAAGATCATCCAGGAAATCGAGCAACTGTTCCCGCTGCACAAGGGTATTTCGGTGCAGTCCGAATGCCCGATCGGTCTGATCGGCGACGACATCGAAGCGGTGTCCAAAAAGGCAGCCAAGGAAATCAACAAGGTCGTGGTGCCGGTGCGCTGCGAGGGTTTCCGCGGCGTGAGCCAGTCGCTGGGCCACCACATCGCCAACGACGCCATCCGCGATTGGGTGCTCAGCAACCGCGACGGCAAGCCATTCGAATCCACCCCTTATGATGTGACCATCATCGGCGACTACAACATCGGCGGCGACGCCTGGGCTTCCCGGATCATCCTGGAGGAGATGGGGCTGCGGGTAATCGCCCAGTGGTCGGGCGACGGCACGCTGGCCGAGATGGAGAACACGCCCAAAGCCAAGCTCAACCTGCTGCACTGCTACCGCTCGATGAACTACATCAGCCGGCACATGGAAGAAAAGTACGGCATCCCCTGGATGGAGTACAACTTCTTCGGCCCGACCAAGATCGAGGAGAGCCTGCGGCGCATTGCCGCCTTCTTCGACGACAAAATCAAGGAAGGCGCCGAGCGGGTGATCGCCAAGTACAAGCCGATGATGGAAGCGGTCATCGCCAAGTACAAGCCGCGTCTGCAAGGCAAGCGGGTCATGCTCTATGTCGGCGGTCTGCGTCCGCGTCATGTCATCGGCGCGTATGAAGATCTGGGTATGGAAGTAGTCGGCACCGGCTACGAGTTTGCCCATAACGACGACTACGACCGCACCATCAAAGAAATGGGCAATGCCACCTTGTTGTATGACGACGTCACCGGCTTCGAGTTGGAGGAGTTCGTCAAGCGCATCAGACCCGATCTGATCGGCTCCGGCATCAAGGAAAAGTACATCTTCCAAAAGATGGGCATCCCTTTCCGCCAGATGCACAGCTGGGACTACTCCGGTCCCTATCACGGCTACGACGGCTTTGCCATCTTCGCCCGCGACATGGACATGACGCTCAACAATCCGTGCTGGGGCCAACAGACCCCGCCGTGGAAAAAGCGCGCCGAAGCGGACGAAGTGAAAGCCGCCGCCTGACCGCACCCAAACCAGACGGCGGGTGCCGGCCCAATCCGGCTTCCCGCCGCACGGAATCAACCTTATGTGCCGCGTCCACGGATGAGTGGCGCCGGCCAAGGAGCCTCAAATGCAGATCGTTGACGACATCAAGCCCTGCTACCCGCTGTTTCGCGACGACGACTACAAAACGTCGCTGAAGAACAAGCAGGACCTGTTCGAAGAGAAGGTGCCCGACGACAAGATCGCCGAAACCTTCGAGTGGACCACCACTAAGGAATACCAGGAACTCAACTTCGCCCGCGAAGCGCTCACCATCAACCCCGCCAAGGCCTGCCAGCCGCTGGGCGCGGTGCTGTGCGCGCTGGGTTTCGAGAAGACCCTGCCCTATGTGCATGGTTCGCAGGGTTGCGTGGCCTACTTCCGCACCTACTTCAACCGCCACTTCAAGGAGCCGATCGCCTGCGTGTCCGACTCCATGACTGAGGACGCAGCGGTGTTCGGCGGCCAGAAAAACATGTTCGACGGTCTGGAAAACGCCAAGGCACTGTACAAGCCGGAGATGATCGCGGTGTCGACCACCTGCATGGCGGAAGTCATCGGCGACGACCTCAATGCCTTCATCAACAACGCCAAGAAGGAAGGGCATATCGCCCAGGATTTCCCGGTGCCGTTTGCCCACACCCCGTCTTTCGTCGGCAGCCATACCACCGGCTGGGACAATATGTTCGAGGGCATTGCGCGCTACTTCACCCTCAACCACATGGAGGGCAAGGCCCCCGGTTCCAACGGCAAGCTCAATTTCGTACCGGGGTTCGAGACCTATCTGGGCAATTACCGCGTCATCGCCCGGATGATGAAAGAAATGGGCGTCGAAGCCACCATTCTCTCCAACCCATCGGAGGTGCTCGACACCCCGTCAGACGGCCAATACCGCATGTACGCGGGCGGCACCACCATGGATGAGATGAAGGACGCGCCCAACGCCTACACCACCATCCTGCTGCAACCCTGGCAACTGGAAAAAACCAAGAAATTTGTCGAAAACACTTGGAACCACGAAGTTCCGAAGCTCAACATCCCGATGGGGCTGGCCTGGACCGACGAGTTCCTGATGAAGGTCTCCGAGATCACCGGCAAGCCGATTCCGGCCTCGCTGGAACTCGAACGCGGGCGCTTGATCGACATGATGCAAGACAGCCATACCTGGCTGCACGGCAAGAAATTCGCGCTCTATGGCGACCCGGACTTCGTCATGGGCCTGACCAAGTTCCTGCTGGAACTGGGCGCCGAGCCGCTGCATGTGCTGTCCAACAACGCCAACAAACGCTGGGGCAAAGCGATGGACAAGTTGCTGGCCTCCAGCCCCTACGGGGCCAACGCCAAGGTGTATGTCGGCAACGACCTGTGGCATTTGCGCAGCCTGTGCTTTACCGAAAAGCCCGATTTTCTGATCGGCAACTCCTACGGCAAGTACATCCAGCGCGACACCGCCTTCAAGGGTCCGCAGTTCGAAGTGCCGCTGATCCGCCTCGGTTTTCCGATCTTCGACCGTCACCACCTGCACCGCATGACCACTCTGGGCTACGAGGGCGCGATGTACATCCTCACCACCTTGGTCAACGCCGTGTTGGAAAAACTCGACGACGAGACCCGCGGCATGGGCACCACCGACTACAACTACGACCTCATCCGCTAGGCCAACGGCCGTTACGCACTGCCGCCTCCTCGCGGAGGCGGCGCTCGTTCAAGGAGCTCACATGGCCAACATCATGATCCGCAAGACCGCCGAAGGCGGACTGTCCTTCTACCTGCCCAAGCGCGACCTGGAGGACCTGATCGTTTCGATCGAATTCGATCAGGCCGACAAATGGGGGGGCGAGCTGAAGCTGGCCAACGGCGGCACCTACTACGTCGATCCACTGAACGCGCAGCCCAAGCTGCCGGTTTCGCTGCGTGCCAGGCGGCTCGACGCCCCGGAATGACACCCAAGGAGAACCATCATGGCGCTCAAGATTCTGCAATCCGAATGCACCTCCTGTGGAGACTGCAAGCCGGTATGCCCCACCAAATCGATCACCGACAAGGGCGGCATCTTCAAAATCAACCCGGACACCTGTACCGAATGCGCAGGCGAGTACGACGAGCCGCAATGCGTGTCGGTATGTCCGGGTAACGACAGCACCATCGTCCCACTTGCAGCCTGAATCGGACTATCTGCGGCGCGGACGGTCCGGCCGGCCGCCTCTGTGCCGCACAGCCAGGAGCACTATTGCCATGAACGCCACCGCCCCCACAGGCAGCCCGGTTTCGCGCGAAACCGCGCTGCGTATCGCCATGGCCGCGCGCGCCCTGCCCGGCGTCAACCTCGCCGCTTTCGTGCATGCGCTGAGCGAGCGCCTTGGCCTGCCAGTCACCGACGACAAACTGGCGCGCATGACCGTGGCCGATCTGAAGGCGATGCTGCAAGGCGACGAAATCGTCGACCCCGGTGTAGAGGGCAGCGCACTGAAAGCCGCGGTGCGCTACTTGTGGGGCGAAGGTCTGACGGACGATGCGCCGGTGGCCGATCCCGACATCCCCCAGGGCGAAGGCGCGCTGACCGTGGCTGTGGCCTCCAACAGCGGTGAGCAGCTCGACGGTCACTTCGGCTCCTGCAAGCGCTTTCTGATCTACCGCGTGGCCGAAGACGGCATCTGGCTTGCTGCGGTGCGCGCCGCGCTGCAAGCCGACGGCGCCGAGGACCGCAATGCCGCACGCGCCGAACTTTTGGCCGGCTGCCAACTGGTATATGTGCAATCCATTGGCGGGCCGGCTGCGGCCAAGGTGGTGCGCGCCGGCGTGCATCCGGTGAAATATCCCGCCGGTGGCGCCGCCCGTGAGGTGTTGCGCCCATTGCAGCAGGTGCTGGGCAGCCCGCCCCCATGGCTGGCCCGCGCACTGGGCAGAAAAGCGCAGTCGCTGGCACGCTTTAGCCCAGCCCCCAAGCTCGAAGCATGACCGGCATGTAAGCCATCGACAACGCCAACGCCGCCGGCCGCCTGTTGCTCACCCGGGGGCCGGCTGCGCAGAAGCTAGACGATCTGCAGACCGCCCTGGCGCATCGCCGGGGCCAGTTCCAGCAGCGCGCAGGCCAGTGTTATCGCCTCACGTCTGACCTCCAAACGCAGCGCGCGCCGCCATGCGCTCGGCAAGCCGGACTCGCCGACCAGCGCACCCATGACCATACCGGCGATTGCGCCGGTGGTGTCGGCATCGCCGCCGCGATTGACTACATCGATGAGCACCGCCGCAAAGCCGTCATTGTTGTCGATGGCTTGGCAGACGGCACGCATCGTATCGACGATGTATCCGCTTGGATTGTCGCAACGCTTTGTGCGAAAGGCGAATTCAGGGTGATCGGCCGCCAATGCATGAGCAATGTTGAGCACGCCCCCGAGACCGCGGCCTGCCAAGGCGGCGTGCACCATGCGCACCAGGGCGACGGTAGCCGCATCGGTGAGCCGGTTATGGTGGGTGACGCGGGCCTGGGCGAGCGCCGCCGCGGCAATATCCGCTTCAGCCGCGCCCAAGGTCGCCAGCGCCACCGCGGCGCAGCGCATCGCCCCACCGTTGCCGGCGTCGCTGGAGTATGGCGCTTGCGCGCTGCCGTGCAAACGCCAGCGCAGGATACCGCGCCGCACGGTGTTGCCGATGTCCACCGGCCTGGCACGCATCCATGCGTCAAAAGCCGCGGCGCATTGCTGCGCGGTAGGCGGACCGCCGGCAGCAAGCCAGGCCTTTGCCAAGGCAAAGGTCATGGTGGTGTCGTCGGTGACTTCGCCCGCAGGCAGGCGCAACCAGCCGCCGCCGACGATGCGCTTGTGCACGCCATACTGCGCGGCGATTTCGCGCGAAGTCATGAATTCGACCGTGGCGCCTAGCGCATCGCCGATGGCCAGCCCGAGCATGACGCCACAGGCGCGGTCGATCAACTGCTCGACCACCGCCGATGGCAGCTCTGCGGGCTCGGGCGGATGCGTATCGTCGATCATCTCACCGCGCAGCACTCGGGCGCTTTCGCCTGCCACTCAATTTTCCGGCCCAAAACACAGTGCATAGTCGGTGCAAGCCTCGCAACTGGGCGAAGCACAGACGTAAATGCCTTCGCGCTGGCACAGTTCTCGATAGAGAAACTTTTTCCACTTCATGTCGCCGGTGTTGGCGGCAGCCAGCGCCGGAAAATTCTGCGCCATCAATTGCGAAAGCTCCCGCCGCGACGGCAGGCCAAGGTCTTGCCATAAATGGTCGGCCCCCATGCAGCCGGTGGCAACGATCACGGCCATCTCCTTGGCGCTCGGCACGGCGGCATCGGCTTCGGCCGTGAGCATCCGCAGCAGATCGTCAAACTCTGGATGCAACGTCGGACGCGGTGCTAGATCGGCCTTGGGACGCCATCGCAGCCCCGGAAAATGGCGGCCGACCAGGCCGGCAAAACGCTCCGCGCCCAGGCCCAGATCGGCCGGTAGCATGCCCTCGCCCAGCGTCCAGCCGGCGATCATATGGGCAACGATCTCATCGTTGGTGCTGCCTGCAGCGTGCGCCATCAGGTGCGCCTGCAGCGCAAGCCGGGCGGGCGAAGGACGGTGCATCCGGGGCGCAAGCATCTATGTTTCCTCCATGCGGTCATGGTGGCCGGAGTTGGCCATCTCGAAGCTAACAGGCCGTTGAAAAACTACTGCGGTGGGCCATCTGCGGCGTTGCGCGGTGCTCGCTTCCTCGCCTATCTATTTGAGAGGCTGCGGTCGCTGCGCTCCGTGCGCCTTGCATCTGGCCATCCTCGCTACGTTTTTCAACGGCCTGCTAAACGGCACAAGCCCGGTTTTCACCACAGCGTCACATCCGGCATTCGCCTTCTCTGGAAAGATCCAGCAAATGAACCGGAATGCCGGTGAGCGAACCCGGTGGGTTCAGCGGCTCGCCGTATTCATCCACAATGGCGCCTTCGATCGGGCAGATTTCGGCACACTGCGGCAAGTCGTAATCGCCCAGACATTCGGTGCACTTGTCCGGGTTGATGAAAAACACCGCACGCCCGCTCTCTGCCGAAGCGCCGATGGCCGCATTGGGGCATAGCGGCTCGCAGGCGTAGCAGCCCACGCACAAATCGTTGATGCTCAAACTCATGGCAAGCCTCCTGCTCAGGCCACGGCGCGGGTAGCGTTTGCGGGAGCAGCGAGCTTGCCGGCCGCGGCCAACTCGTCATACACCGCGCGCAGGGCCTCATCGATCGGCTCCATGGCATGCTCGCCGTTGGGCTGGATGCCGGCCTTTTCCAACTCACCCCAGGGCTCAAAACCAATCTTGCTGGCAAGTAACACTTCCACGCCTTCCAGCGCGTGGATGATGCCGGCCAGCACGGTCTCGCCCTCGCCACAGGTGCTGTCGCCCATACAGTAGGGGGTGCAGCGGCGGTGACCGAGAAAGCGGGTCGACTGCGGGCCGACTTCATACACCAGAAACTCGTGCGCATGGCCAAAGTGCTGGTTGATCAGCCCGCCGCCCTTGGTCGCCACGGCCACACGCAGATTGCGCAAGGCCGGCAACTGGGCTGGGGGGACGGTCGCTTCCGGCTGGAACTTGGGCGCTTTCCGCAGCGCACGCTTCATATCCAATTCGGCCATGATCTGCGCGCGCACCTTGGCACGCGTCTGCATTGCCTCGGCATAATCGATCGATATGGCGTCGATCTTGTCCAGGGTGAATTCGGCGCCGCGGTCTTCGCCCAGCATACCGACCGCGTCGGCGCGGCACTGGCGGCAGTGGCGCATCATCGCCATATCGCCGGCACAGGCATCCTGCAGCGCTTCCAGCTCCAGTGCGGTAGGCTCGCGCTGGCCGACGATGCCGTAGTAAGTGCCATGTTCGGCTGCGGCAATCAAAGGCATGACGTTGTGCAAAAATGCGCCCTTGGCCTTGACGATCTTACTCACCGTCTTGAGGTGCTCGTCATTGATGCCAGGGATCATCACCGAATTGACCTTGACCAGGATGCCGCGGGCGGTGAGCATCTCCAGCCCCCGCTGCTGCTGTTCGATGAGAATCCGGGCGCCCTCCACGCCGCGGATGCGCCGGTTTTTCCAGAAAATCCACGGATAAATCTGCGCGCCGATGTCCGGATCGATACAGTTGATCGTGATGGTGACATGGTCGATGTTGTAGCGGGCAAGCTCATCGACAAAGTCGGGCAACGCCAATCCGTTGGTCGACACGCACAGTTTGATGTCCGGGGCTTGGGCGGCGAGTTGGCGGAAGGTTTCGAAGGTGCGCTGCGGATTGGCCAGCGGATCGCCCGGTCCGGCAATGCCCAGCACGCTCATCTGCGGAATGGCCGCGGCCACCGCCAGCGTTTTCTTGACCGCCTGGGCCGGTGTCAAAAGCTCAGAGACCACGCCCGGGCGCGATTCGTTCGCACAGTCGTATTTGCGGTTGCAATAATTGCACTGGATGTTACAGGCCGGGGCAACGGCCACGTGCATACGGGCAAAATGGTGGTGAGCCTCTTCCGAGTAACAGGGGTGGTCCTGCACCTTGGCGCGGATATGATCGGGCAGATGTGCCAGCGCATCCGGCGCGCTGCCACAACCGCTGGCATGACAGCCCCCGGCGGCAGCCGGCGCGGCATTGCTGATGACCGGAAGTTCCATCGTCGTTCCCCTTGCGATGTCTCTGACACCCATCTTCCGCAAGCGCCGTGCCAGTCGCGTGGACACTTCAAGTCATTGTTTTAAAGCTTTTTTACAGGCGCACAAAGGGAAGTTTGTCGCACATCCGACAGCCAGCCGGATTCGACTTTGTGACATTCGCAACACGGCGGACAGCCTGCGCATGTCTTTTTCGCCCCGGCTCATAGGCATCGCTGCGGCTGCGGCCGCAAAATCAACGCGCTACCGCACATTCGGTTACGCCACGGTTCCCATTTCTAAAAACAGATCGTCTAGCTGTGCATTACTGCCGATGCGCAGCAGCGCCCGGATCGTTGCAGCCCGATTGATTTCCAGGCGAAGAAAGTGCGCGCCAGCGGCCACAGCATGCAGGCGGATCAGCTGAATGCGTCCGAACAGGGCACCGTGGCGCTCTGCAAACCGCGCCAAACCGATAGCCTTTTCGAAATTGTCGGCAAGATCGGGACGGTGGGGTTCGAGAATATCCACCATAAAATGGTCGCGATCCTTTCGCACGATGATCAGATCGGGAAACATCGGCCGAATCTCGCCGCCGGTCTCGTAGGGGATTTCCAGCGACCAGGGCTTGCGGTCGAGATTACGCAACCAACCGATCACCTCCGGCTTGGCCAATTCTTCCTTCAGTACCCCCGCTTCCCAGGTGCCCAGCCCGGCACGGAATTGCCCGTCGCTCTCCACGTACAGATGGCGATCCCAGTGCGGATCGGTGGGCAAACGCTTGAAGTCGATGGATTCCGGCAGATGCCAAGGCACCTCAACGGGTTTGGCCGTGGCCAGGCGCAGCTTTTCGTATTGGACGCGGCGGTGTTCTTTGATCTGGGCGATAGCCTTTTTGTGCGTATCGTAGAGCGCATCGAACGCCTGCTCGGCCGCCGACTCCAGCGCGGCCATGGCCGAAGGCTGGCGGCTCAACACGATGACCTCGACCTTCACATCCAACGCATCGCGGTCGGCATTGGCCTGCCAGTAGGTCATGTGCGAGCCGTTGCCGAACACCCGGCCGGCTTCCTCGAACAGCCGGTCAATGTCCAAGCTCGATGCCTCGATGCGATAGTCCGTCTCGGGTTCGGCGACACCCGTGCCATGCTCGACAGCCAGGGTTCTCAACCCAACGTGGGTAATGGTCTGCGCGGCCGCCTCCAATGTGCCTGCGGACTTCATGGCCGTAATCTGCGCCGCCATCCATTCGACGATCTGGCCTTTGGCGCCGTCCCACGCATCGTCATCGATCTCGTCCAGCGTCAGATGGCGCGCAATCGCCATGAAGCGCCGCAAATGGCTCTGCGCCCGCGCGGCATTGACGCGGTAGGTGACCAACTCGGAAAGTGCCGCGAAGACATCCTCCATCCCGGCGCGCCGCTTGAGCACCACCAGCTCACGGCTGGAGCCGGTTTCCGAAGGCGGCACATCTTCGATATTGTTGAGTGACGCTACCACAGAGCCGCCCCCCGAGGGGGCCAAGTCGTCCTTGGGGCGGCCCGGCGAACGACTTGTCGGCCACTCCAGTTGATCGTCGGGTTCATCGAGAATCGCCTCGAACAGCGCCGTCATGATGATGGTCTTGCCGCTGCCGGTGGGTGCCGAAAAGGCAATGGCCTGTGGATGGTCGCTGCTTGCAAAATTGCGTGCGGCGGCGAGCTTGTCGCGCAACTGATGCAGCGCATCCTTCTGAAAATCGAACAGCGTGACCTTCATGGCAGATACCTGTCGATGTCCATGGCGCCATGGAACACGCCCAGAATCTCGATGACCTCTGCATCCCGACGATGCAAATAGGCGATGCGTTAATGACCGTAAAGCACCATGTGCACCTCGCCCTCGGGTACGGCGCGCAGGCGGCTGCCGATGTCGGGAAAATCCATGAGCAGTTCGGCCTTGGCAACAATGCCGTCGATCACTTTGGCGGCAGCGGTCGGATTATCCTCGGCGATATAGCGATGGATGTCTTCCAGCCAGTCCAGCGCTTCCGCCGTCCATCTCAAGTCCGCCATGAACGGATGCTCCGTAGTGCCTCCTCGTGGCTGACCGTGCGCCCGGCGCGCGCATCGGCCAGGCCGCGCTCGATCATGCGTTCGAAGGCCAGTTCGCGCAGGATTTCTTCAAAGGTCGCATCTTCCGGCTGCGCGTCGATCACGGCACGCAACACGCTCTTGGCGCTCGGTTTTTCATCGATCTGTGCCGTCATAGGGAAGCTCCTTGGTTGATCATGAAATTCACCTGATAGTCGCGGTAAAGCTGCACCACCTGCAAGTCGGGATTGGCGCGCCCCACCGCCTCGAGTACTTCTGCTGCCATGGTTTTGAATGACTCATCCGAGTCAGTGACGATAAAGACATGGGACAAGCCTTTCTGTCCTTGCACAGTCTGCAGCAGACGCGCCAGCCGGGACTCCTGCAACAGCACGACGAAGTTGCTGCCGGCCGGGGCAAAGACCACCGGCTCCGGCGCGTCGGGTGCCAGCTCCGGTCGCGGCCCCACCGCCCCTGCCTTCAGCCACAACAGCGGCAGGATTTCGCGGAAGGCGCGCTTCAACGCGACGCGATCCTTGTCGAGGAAGTCCAGCTTGAAATAGGCGAGATTGGCTGCAAAGCCCTCGCGCATAGGGCGCTTTTCCTCCTCCGGTATCGAAACTCGATCGGCCACAGGCGGGTACGGTGCGAGCCGCCCGGTACAAACCCGCGCGATGGCCATGACGCCGGGGGGCGCCAACACAGCGTGGATTGTACCCGGGCTTTTGCAGCCGTCTTTATTCGCTTTTAGGCGGCGACACTCAGATCTGCCGGACCTTGATATTGAGCGTCTGGATACGGTAGGCGATTTGCCGCGGCGTCATGTTGAGCAGGCGGGCGGCCTTGGCCTGCACCCAGCCGGCCTGCTCCAACGCGGCAATGACCCGCTCGCGCTCATCCAGATCGGGATCGTCGAGCTTGACCGTAGCGCCGCCGCGCAACGGGGTCACACGCTCTTCGATCCCCGAGATCAAGATCATGTCGCGGTCGATGACCCCATCCTCACTCATCACCGCGGCGCGCTCCAGACAGTTTTCCAGCTCGCGCACATTGCCCGGCCAGGCGTGGTGCAGCAGCACCCGCAGCGCGCTGTCGGTGATGCTGAGCGGGCGGCCTTGCGCGGCTGCGATCTTATCGACCAGATGGCGGGCGATTTCCGGAATGTCCTCCATCCGCTCGCGCAGCGGCGGCAGCACGATGGGCATGACATTCAAGCGGTAATAGAGATCTTCGCGGAACTTGCCGGCTTCGACCTCAGCCTCCAGGTCGCGGTTGGTGGCGGCAATGACCCGCACATCCACTTTCAGCGTGCGCGCTCCGCCCACGCGCTCCAGCTCGCCTTCTTGCAGCACCCGCAACAGCTTGGCCTGAAAGGAGGCTGATATTTCGCCAATCTCATCCAGGAACAGCGTGCCGGTATCGGCCATCTCGAAGCGGCCCTTGCGCTGAGTGAGGGCGCCGGTGAACGCACCTTTTTCGTGCCCGAAAAGTTCCGATTCGAGCAGGTTTTCCGGTAAGGCGGCACAGTTGAGCTTGACGAAAGGGCCGGCCGCGCGCGGCGAGTTGTAGTGGATGGCCTGGGCGATCAACTCTTTGCCGGTACCGGTTTCGCCGCGCACCAATACGGTGGTGTTCCACTTGGCCACCTGGCGCACCTGCTCGAAGACCTGTTTCATCTTTGCGGTGTGGCCAACCACGTTGTCAAAGCCGTAACGGTTACGCACCGTGCGCCGCAGTGTGTCGCGCTCTTCGGCGATGTCGCGGCGCTCCTGGCGCACTTGCAGGGCCAGGCGTACGGTCTGGCCGATCAGATTGGCGACCATTTCGGCCAGATGGGCATCGTCTTCCAGGCGCTCACGCGCGGCCAGCGGTGGCTGCAGTGCAAGCACTCCCAAGGTCTCCGGGCCGACACGGATCGGCACACCGATGAACGGCGCCTCGGCGTCGAACAAGCCGCGCTGAGCCAGATAACGCGGATCGTCGGCCAGCCGCTCCAGTACCTGTGCGCGGCCGCGCTGCAAGACCAGCCCAATCACGCCCTCGCCGGCGCGCCAGCGCAAGTCCGGGTGACAGGGCGCATCCACGCCATGCAGCGCGGATATGGTCATGGCCTCGCCGTCCGGTTCGGTCAAGGTGACCAGCGCACGGTTGAAGCCGCACTCCTCGTCGAGCACACGCAGCACCTCGGCCAGCGTCTCGCGCAGCTCGAGCGAGCGCGACAGCACGCGGCTGACCCGGTATATCGACTCCAGTGCCGATTCCAGCCATGCCACGCGGGCTTCGCCGGAATCGGCCGACAGCGGCGTGCTCATCCGTTGGCCTCCGCAGCGGCGAGCACCGCGCGGTTGGCCGGAAAGCTGACCCGCAGACGACAGCCGCCGACATGCTGCGGATCGATCTCCAGCACCCCACGGTGGCGGTTGACGATTTCCTGCGCCAAGGACAGGCCCACCCCGCGGGCACCGCCGCGCGAAGCCTTGGTGGAAAAGAAAGGCTCAAACACTTTCAAGCGCAGGGCCTCCGGGATGCCCGGACCGGTATCGACCACTTCGACCTCCACCTGGCCGTTGCGGGCCGCCGTGGCAAGATACAGCGCGCGCTCGTTCCAGCCGCGTACATTCATCGCCTCGATGGCGTTGCCGACGAGTTGCCGGAACAGGTTGCGTAAGGCTGCCGGATCGCCTTGCACCGAGGGCAGCACATGGGCCGGACGCCAGTCCACGGTGATGCCGGCCGACAGTAAAGCATCGGTTTCCAGCATCAGTACATCGCGCAATACCTCGTTGAGATTCACCGGCCCGCTGGGCTCCAGCGGCTCGGGCGGCATGGCCGCTTGCAGCGTGGCGATGGCGCGTTCGCCCGCAGTCTGGGCGTCGGCCAGTGCGCGCGCCAACGGATCGGACGCGGCATTTTGTCCGGCACGCCGCTTCTGCAAGGCCGCAGCCGCCGAGATCAGGTTGACCGGCCCTTGCAATTGGAAGATGGCGCCGGACAATGCCTCACGCAGACTTTGATTCAGTTCGCCTTCCGAGAGCATGGCGCGCATCGCCGCCAGGCGCAGCGCCTCTTCTTGGCGTTTGGATGCACTAATATCGTGCATGATCAAAAGCTGGTAGTCCTTGCGGTGGTCACCATAGAAGGCGTCCGGCAAGGTGGAGCGTTCTTCGAACCAGCTCAGCGAACAGGCATACCAGCGGGCTTCGCCACTGCCCGCGCTGTCGAAACGCAGTTCATGATTGACCAGCGGGCGACGCTGGCCAAGCGCGGTGTGGAAGGTTTCGCCCAGACTTTGCTGCAGCGCGTCGATCACCGCGTGCGCCGGTTCGGCCACCTGCAGCTCGGCGGCAATGCGCCGGTAGGCCGGATTGTCCAGCACCACCTGACCGTCGTCGTTGAGCAGCGCAACCGCCACCGGGGCAACCGAAATCACCGATTCGATCAGCCGCTTGTGGTTAGTGAGCTGCTGGGCCAGGCGGTGTTCATCGGTGGCGTCCCAGTGCATCCCCAGGTAATGCTTTTTTCCGCCGTTTTGCGGTGCCAGCGGGGTCACGGTGAGTTCGGCCACATAGGGGCGCCCGTCTTTGCGGCGGTTGAGCAGGCGGCCGGTCCACGGACGGCCTTCGGTGAGCGCGCCCCACAGGGCCTGATACACCGACTTGGGCGTGGATTTGTAAGACAGCAACGACTGATTGCGCCCCACCACCTCCTCGGCGCTGTAGCCGGTGATCGCACAGAACGCCTTGTTGACATAAAGGATGGTGGCTGCGGCATCGGTAATGGAGATCGCAATTGCGGACTCATCGACCGCATGGTGAAACAGCGCATCGGTGATGTCCGCGGGAATCTGCGGCAGCGGTGAGGAGGCGGGAGTGGAAGTGGCCATGCGGGCAATCTCGCAACGCTATCCAGAACGTATTAGCAATCAATGTGCCAAATTGATAGCCACAGGGTCCGCCGCCGGCGCGTGCGATCGGCTGTCGCAATCCCGACAATGGCCCGCAAGATGGCGGACTCGATACAGTCGGCAAACCTCCCCGCAACGCACCAATTCCACTAAATCAAGGCATTACGACTGCTCTTTGACGTGGCACGGGTTCTGCTGAGCAAAGCCTGACTGCTTGGAGAGCAAGGCAATGAACGAATGGCTGATGTTGTTGCTGGGCACAGCGTTGGTCAACAACGTGGTGCTGGTGAAATTCCTCGGTCTGTGCCCTTTCATGGGGGTGTCGCGCAAGATCGACAGCGCCTTGGGCATGGGACTGGCCACCACCTTCGTGCTGGTGCTGACCGGCGCGCTCACCTGGGCGCTGGAACATTGGCTGCTGGCGCCGCTGGAACTGGGGTATCTGCGCCTGCTGGGCTTCATTCTGGTGATTGCCGCGACCGTGCAGTTCGTGGAAATGGCGGTCAAGAAAAACGCGCCCCAGCTCTATCGGGTATTGGGCATTTATCTGCCACTGATTACCACCAACTGCGCGGTGCTGGGCGTGGCCCTGCTCAACGTGCAGGAGGGTGCGGGGTTTGTGACCAGCGTGCTCTACGCGCTGGGGTCGGCCATCGGTTTTACCGTGGTGCTGATTCTGTTTGCCGGCCTGCGCGAGCGCCTGGCGCTGGCGCGGGTGCCGACCGCTTTTGCCGGAGCGCCGATCGGTTTTATCACCGCCGGTTTGCTGTCGCTGGCCTTCATGGGTTTTGCCGGCCTCACCAACCACTGACACGGGGTGCCCAAGATGTTGTCTGCCATCCTCAGTCTTTCGTTGCTTGGCGTTGCGCTCGGACTGATCCTGGGGGTTGCCGCGCGCCGCTTCCGGGTGCAAGCCAGCGGTATCGAAGCCGAGCTGCAAGCCATGATGCCCGGCACCAATTGTGGGCAGTGCGGCTACCCCGGCTGTGCGGGCGCGGCCGCCGCGCTGGCCAAGGGCGAAGCCGGCGCCACGTGTTGCCCGCCCGGCGGCCGCGAGCTGGCCGAAGCGCTCGCCGCCCGCCTGGGGCTTTCTTTGGACGCCGCAGCGCTGACCGATGACCTGCCACGGGTCGCAAGCGTGCGCGAGGAGCTTTGCATCGGTTGCACCAAGTGCTTCAAAGCCTGCCCCACCGACGCGGTCATCGGCGCAGTCAAACAGATTCACGCAGTCATCCGCGACGCTTGCACCGGTTGTGCCAAATGCGAGCCGATCTGCCCGACCGCAGCCATTACCTTGAGCCCAGTGCCGGTGACCCTGCAGACCTGGGTGTGGCCCAAACCGGTGCTGGAAGCCGGTCCGGCGACCGCGGCCGCTACCGGGCTGGCCGGCGCAAACGCTTGAGGAGGACCGATCATGGGCGCACCCGATCTTTCCCTGCTGCGCCGCATGAGGCGGCTGGTCGAGCGCTGGGGAGCCCACCCTGACGGTCGCAAACAGCCCGCCGCCGGCACTGCGATCGCTGCGCTGCCGCTGCCACCGCTTCTGACCCTGCCGCTCAGCCAACACATCGGCGCACCGGCACGCCCGGTGGTTGGCGCTGGCGCACGAGTGTTAGCCGGTCAATTGCTTGCCGAAGCGGCCGGGCCGGTATCGGCCCCGGTGCATGCGCCCACTTCGGGCATCATCCGGGGTATCGGCGACGTAGCGGTGCCGCACCCGTCCGGCTTGACCGGTCCGGCCATCTTGTTGGAGTGCGACGGTCTGGATGAAGCGGTGCAATGGGCCGGCACCGACCCGTTTGCGCTGGCACCGGCCGAGATCGCCCGGCGGGTGGCCGCGGCCGGCATCGTCGGCCTGGGCGGCGCCACGTTCCCGGCTGCGGTCAAGCTCAGTCTGGGGCAAAGCACCCCGATTTCCACCCTGATTCTCAACGGTGGCGAATGCGAACCCTATCTATCCTGCGATGATCGGCTGATGCAAGAGCGCGCGCCCGAAGTCATCGACGGTGCGCGGATCATTTTGCGCGCCATCGGCGGCCGCCGTGCACTGATTGGCGTGGAATCGAACAAGCCGCAGGCCATTGCCGCGCTGCGCGAGGCCGCTGCCGGCTTCGACGAAGTGACCGTGGTCACCGTGCCCAGCCGCTACCCGATGGGTTCGGAAAAGCAGCTGATCGCCTGGCTCACCGGCTGCGAGGTGCCCGCGCAGGGCCGACCGGCCGATATCGGTGTGGTGGTGCACAACGTCGGCACGGCGGCCGCCATCCATCGTGCAATCCGCTTTGGCGAGCCGCTCACCCGCCGTATCGTGACCGTGGCCGGCGGCGCGATTCGTACCCCCCGCAACCTGGAAGTACGCCTTGGCACCCCGGCCGCGGCGTTGGTGGACTTTTGCGGCGGACTGACCGAAACCCCGGCGCGCCTGGTCATGGGCGGGCCGATGATGGGCATCGCGGTCGCTACCCTAGAACTGCCGATCGTCAAGGGCTCGGGCGGCGTGCTGGCGCTGACCGCCGCCGAAGCCGGTGCCGGTCGGCGCGTCGAAGGCCCCTGCATCCGTTGTGCCGCTTGCGCGCAAGCCTGTCCGATGGGCCTCATGCCGCTCGAGATGGCCGCGCGCATCCGTGCCGGCGACCTGGCCGCTTCGCTGGACTTGGGACTCAAAGATTGCATTGGCTGCGGCACGTGCTCTTTTGTGTGTCCCTCCAAAATTCCTCTGGTGCAGTACTTCAATCATGCCAAGGGGGAGCTGGCCGCGCGTGAGCGCAACAAGCTCAAGCAAGAGGCCATCCGCGAACTGGTCGAAGCGCGCGCCCAGCGCATGGCGCGCGAAGCGCGCGAAAAGGCCGAAGCGGCCGCCCGCCGCAAGGCCGAACGCGAACGCGCCAAGACCTTGGGCGGCGCACAAGCCAGCGCACAGCCGACCCGTGAGGATGCCACCGCATGAACATCGTCTCTGCCCCGCATATCCACGGCGCGCGCCCGGTCGGACAGGTGATGGGCCTGGTCATGCTCGCCCTGCTGCCGGCCACGCTGGCCGGCTTCTGGCGCTTTGGCTGGCCGGCGGTGTATTTGTGGCTGGTCACCGTGCTGGCCTGTGTGTTCGCCGAAGCGCTGTGCGTGCGTGTGGCCGAGCGCCCGGCCAAACCGGTACTTGCCGATGGCTCGGCGGTGCTCACCGGCTGGCTGCTGGCGCTGTCGTTGCCACCATGGGCGCCATGGTGGCTGGGCGCTACGGGTGGCGCGTTTGCCATCATCGTCTGCAAACACGCCTTCGGCGGCCTGGGCCAAAACCTGTTCAATCCAGCCATGGCCGCACGGGTGATGCTGCTGATTTCCTTTCCGGTGGAAATGACCCAGTGGCTCACCCCACTGCCGATTGGCAGCGCCGGCGCGCCGGATGCGCTGGCTGCGCTTTCGATCACTTTCGGCACCATCCCCGACGGTATGACCAGCGCTTCGCTGCTCGATCAGACGCGCACCGCGGTCTCGCGCGCGCTGCCGATCGGCGGCGAGCTGGACCCGCTGGCCCTGAGCCTGGGCGAGCGCGCCGGCAGCCTGGGCGAGACCGGCGCGCTGCTGCTGGCCGCCGGCGGCCTGTTTCTGATTTTGATGCGGGTGATCGGCCTGAGCATCCCGGCTGCCTTCCTGCTTGGCCTCATGGTGCCCGCGGCCATCGCTCACTTTCTTGCCCCGGAGCGCTTTCTGGCGCCGCTGGCCCACCTTCTGACCGGCGGGGTGATGCTGGGCGCGTTTTTCATCGCCACCGACTACGTCACTTCGCCCTCGACGCCGCTCGGTCGCTGGATTTTCGGTTTGGGCTGCGGCTTGCTGAGCTGGATCATCCGCACCTGGGGTGCTTACCCCGAAGGGGTGGCTTTTGCGGTGTTGCTGATGAATGCGGCCACGCCGCTGATCGACCACTACACCCGTCCACGCATCTTTGGCCGTACCCGCAGCGGAAATACCCTGACCACGGCCGCACCGAAAGGGACCTGAGCGATGCCCTGCACCACATCTGACCCGTCGGCCCCGGCCGCCCGCGCCGAGCGTTTGGACACGCTGTGGTATCAAACCGTGTCGCTGGGCGTGGTTGCCCTGATCGCGGGCGCGGCGTTGGCACTGGCCCATACCGCCACCGCGCCGCTAATTGCCGCCGCGCAAGCGCGCGATGTGGCCACTTCATTGGCGCAGGTGTTGCCGGACGACTTCCATGACAACGATCTGCTGACCGACACCATCGCGGTCAGCGCTGCCGATGGTCACCCGGTCACTGTGTATCGCGCCCGGCGCCGCGGCGAAATCGTGGCGGTCATCTATCAAATGACCGGCAAGGGCTACGGCGGGCCGGTGCGTCTGGTGATGGGTGTCGACCGCAACGGCCGTATCACCGGCGTGCGGATCACCGGCCACGCCGAAACCCCCGGCTTAGGCGACAAGATCGAAGCCGCACGCAGCCCGTGGATCGAGGGCTTTGCCGGTAAATCGCTGGATGACCCCAGTCCGGCACGCTGGGCGGTAAAAAAAGACGGTGGCGTGTTCGACCAGTTCGCCGGCGCCACCATCACCCCGCGCGCAGTCGTCGCCGCGGTCAAAGCGGGGCTGGAGCTCTACCAGGCGCAACGGGCGACGATGTTCGCCGACCCGGCTGCAGACGGCACCAAAGGGACAACACCATGAGCATGACGATCGAAGCAGCCGCCCCGGCTGGCAGCAAAGTCACCGGCGCCAACGCCCAAGCCGCGGTGGACTATCGCGGCATCCTCAGGCGCGGCGTTTGGAGCGAAAACCTGGTCTTTACGCAAATGCTTGCCCTGTGCCCTCTGCTGGCGGTCACCGGCACCGCCACCAACGGCCTGGGCATGGGCCTGGCCACCACCGCCGTGCTGATCCTGGCCAATATGGTCGTGGCGCTGATTCGTAACTGGGTCAGTGCCAGCGTGCGTATTCCGGTGTTCGTGGTACTGATCGCCACCCTGGTCACCTTGGTGGATATGGGGATCAACGCCTGGCTGCATGAGCTGTACAAAGTGCTGGGTTTGTTCATCGCGCTGATCGTGTGCAACTGCGGCATCCTCGGACGGGCCGAAGCGTTCGCCTCCAAGAACCCGGTGGCTGCCTCGGCGGTGGATGGCATTGCCATCGGACTGGGCTTTACCCTGGCTTTGGTGGTGCTCGGCGCGGTGCGTGAATTGCTCGGTTCCGGCACCGTGTTTGCCGGCGCCAGCCTGCTGCTGGGCGATACGTTCCGCTTTCTGGAGATCACCGTGATCCCGGATTACAAAGGCTTTTTGCTGATGATCCTGCCGCCCGGCGGCTTTCTGGCGCTGGGCATGCTGATGGCCGGCAAACGGGTCTGGGACGGCAAGCGTGCACACGCACGAGCGCGCACCCAGCCGGAAGCCGCACGGGTCTGAACGATTGTGGAGAAGATGGGCAATGAGAGTGGCAGTTGCCTACGCAGAGCAAGGTCGTCAGGTTTGGCTGCGGGTGGACGTGCCCGAAGGTGCCACCGCGCTGGAGGCCATCCAGCGCTCCGGCGTGCTGGAGCTATGCCCGACGATAGACCTTGGAGCCCAGAAAGTGGGCGTATTCGGCAAGCCGATCAAGCTCGACACCGCGCTCCAACCCGGTGACCGCGTAGAAATCTATCGCCCAATCATCTGCGATCCCACCCAGGTGCCGCGACGTGACCGGGATGAGCAGGACTGAGGCGGACGCCGCGTCCTCTGCCGCTTCGGCAGATCGCCGCTGTGGGCAGTGCGCGCTGCGCGAGGACACGCTTGCACGCGGCACCTGCGCGCCGGGTGAGGCCTGTCTGATGGCCGATAGCGGTCGCCAAATCGACCGTTTCATGGCGCGCAATGTGCAATGGGCCGAACGCTGCCTCGACGATCCGTATTGGGAACGCCGTGCCATCGCCGTCCGCTGGGCGCCGGCCGAGCGAGTCGCCCGCTTAGCCGACGATCCGGACGAAACCGTGCGCCGTGCGGTGGCCTCTCGCCTGGAGGGCGACGCCTTGCTGCGCTTGGCGCGCGACCCTGACCGAGAGGTGCGCCTGACGGTCGCCAGCCGTCTGCCACCGGCATTGCTCGAACGCATGATCCACGACCCCGATTACGCAGTCCGCCGACAGGTGGCCCGCCGCCTGCCGCATGGCCGTCTGCCGCGCCTGGCCGATGACCCCGACCCGGTGGTACGCAAGGAAGTCGCCCGCCGCCTGCCGGCATTCGCCCTGGCACGCATGGCCGCCGATCCGGACCCGCAAGTCCGCGCCGTGGTTGCGGGGCGCATGCTGCCCGAGGCCGCCGCAGCGCTGCTGACCGACCCGGACTGGAGCGTTCGCGCCGCAGCGCTGGCGCAAGCGCCACTGGAAGCGCTCTACGCATTACTCGACGACCCGGAACCCGATGTGCGCGCACTGGCCGCCGAACGTCTGGGTCTGGCCGTGCCACCACCGCCAAGGAGGTCATCATGACCCTGATCGCTTCGGCCGAACTCCAGGAACTGGCCTTTCGTCTGTGCATGAGCACCGAACCGGTCCCCGGCCACGCACTGTTGCTCGATGCCTTGCGCCGTGAGGGCGGACCGGATTTTGCGCCGCGCCTGTCACGCGGCGGCTGGTATCGCCCCGGACGCATCATCGACCGTGACGGCCGCTGCGTGGCCGACGATGCACTGGGCTGGCTGGAGGCGGCTTGGGAGGATGCAGGCGAAGACGGTGAAGCACTTGCCGAGCGCCTGCGCACGCAGGGCTACCACCTCACCCGTGAGCAGGGCACCAGCCATTATCTGGTCGCCCTCCGCGGCAAGGCACCGACCGACTATTTGCAACTGGAGATTGAAGTATTACAGGAGGTCATCAGCCATCCGCTGGGCGGCTGCAACCGCCCCGCCGACTCGGTGGAAGCCTTGCTCGAACGCCCCGCCGGTCTGCCGCCGCCGCAGCCTCTGAACAAGCCGCGTTACAACTGCCGCCGTCTGACCGACATTTCCGCCTACATCGCCCGCATCGCCAATCAGCCCGGCAGCCGCGCGCCGGTTCTGCGCTTTCTGGACGATTGGGCGCGCGCCAGCGCCGGCCAGCACCGGCACTTCTGCGACCACTGGGTGCTGGCACTGGCCGAACACCTGGACCGTTACCGCCAAATCCGCTATGGCGCAGTACCGGTGGCCGCTCGCACACCGACCTGGACGGGCCACGACAACGCCCGCGGCACCGCGCTGGCTCAGCAACTACATGATTTTGACTGCGCCGCCGGTTACGGCTTTGCATGGTATTTCCATATGGTCAGCGGCCGTCGCGTACCACGCACGATTCCCGCTCTGGTGTATGCCGATCTGAATGACGGGCTCGCTTACTTGCCGCAGCGCGACATTGCGCTGGTCAATGACTGGGTGCGCACACCTTACAGCATCTGAGCCACACCCCAGCCAAAACCCGCGTGCTTGCCGCTGCAAACCTCACACATCCGACAGGCATTGTCGGATTCCGCACATCGCGCCACCCCACGCAAACCGTTGCACCGCCTGGATGTCAGCCGCTTCGAGCCGGTGGCACGCGCCTTGCAGAACGACTGCCGAACCGTCCCTGGAGCACCACCGTGAAAGCTTCCGAGATCGCTGCACTACTGAACGAGCCGGCCTGTGCGCACAACAAAAAGGAAAAATCCGGCTGCGCCCGCCCCAAACCCGGTGCCTCGGCCGGCGGTTGCGCTTTCGATGGTGCCCAGATTGCGCTGTTGCCGATTGCCGATGTCGCGCACATCGTGCACGGGCCGATCGCCTGCGCGGGTAATTCCTGGGATAACCGCGGCACCCGTTCCTCGGGGCCGACGCTGTACAAAATCGGCATGACCACCGATCTGTCCGAACAGGATGTGATCATGGGCCGTGGCGAAAAACGCCTGTTTCACGGCATCAAGCAAGCCATCGAGCGCTACGACCCGGCCGCCGTGTTCGTCTACAACACCTGCGTGCCAGCGCTGATTGGCGACGACGTGGACGCGGTGTGCAAGGCCGCCACCGAGCGCTGGGGCGTACCGGTGGTGCCGGTGGATGCGGCCGGTTTCTACGGCACCAAGAACCTCGGCAACCGCATCGCCGGTGAGGCCATGGTCAAGCATGTGATCGGCACCCGCGAGCCCGACCCGCTGCCTGCGGACCTGGTGCCGCCGGGCATCACCGTGCACAACATCAACCTGATTGGCGAATACAACATCGCCGGCGAGCTCTGGCATGTGCTGCCGCTACTGGATGAACTGGGCATCCGTGTGCTCTGTACGCTTTCCGGCGACGCACGCTTCCACGAGGTGCAAACCATGCACCGCGCCGAAGTCAGCATGCTGGTGTGCGCCAAAGCCATGATCAATGTGGCGCGCAAGATCGAAGAGCGCTGGGGGGTACCGTGGTTCGAAGGCAGTTTCTACGGCATCACCGACACCAGCCAGGCGCTGCGCGACATGGTCCGCATCATCGGCGACCCGGACCTGATCGCCCGCACCGAAGCGCTGATCGCCCGCGAGGAAGCCCGGGTGCGCGCCGAACTGGAAGTTTGGCGCCCGCGCCTGGAAGGCAAGCGGGTTTTGCTCTTTACCGGCGGGGTAAAGAGCTGGTCGGTGGTCTCGGCATTGCAGGAACTGGGCATGACCGTGGTAGCCAGCGGCACCAAGAAATCCACCGAAGAAGACAAGGCGCGGATTCTGGAGCTGATGGGCGACCAGGCCATCATGCTAAAGAGCGAAGGCGCGCGCGAGCTGCTCAACGCGGTCTATGAACTGAAGGCGGATATATTGATCGCCGGCGGACGCAACCTCTATACCGCGCTCAAAGCCCGCCTGCCTTTTCTGGACATCAACCAGGAACGCGACTTCGCCTACGCCGGCTACGAGGGCATGAAGGAGTTGGTGCGCCAGCTCGCGCTCACCCTGGAGTCTCCGGTGTGGGATGCGGTGCGCCGCCCGGCCCCGTGGTCGGCCAAGGCCATGGTGGTGGCCGGCCCCAAGATGGGCGACAGCCCGGACGCGGAAGATGACGAACCGGCCGCTCCCGGCGTGGGTGATGCCGCTTTCGACCCGCTGGCCGCAGCCTGAAGGAGCCTGAACCATGGCTGAGATCATCCGTCACCCCAAGGCCCTGGCGGTCAATCCGCTCAAATCCTCGGCACCGGCCGGCGCCGCGCTGGCCTGCCTGGGCATCCATCGCGCCATGCCCGTCTTTCACGGCTCGCAGGGCTGCACCGCGTTCGCCAAAGTGTTCTTCGTGCGCCACTTTCGCGAGCCCATCCCGCTGCAAACCACCGCAATGGATCAGGTCGCCACGGTGATGAGCGCAGACGAGAATGTCATCCAGGCGCTGGCCACCGTGTGCGGGAAAGCCAAGCCCGCGCTGGTGACACTTGCCACCACCGCGCTGGCCGAAACCCAGGGCACCGATATCGCCCGCCTGCTGCGCGAATTCCGCGCTCAGTACCCGGCGTTTGGGCCGATTCCGATTGTCGCGGTGAATACCCCAGATTTCTCCGGCTGCCTGGAAAGCGGCTATGCCACCGCGGTGAAAGGCATCTTGGACACCACGGTGCCACACAGCCGCCACGCCGGCCGACGCAAAAAGCAGGTCAATTTGCTGCTCGGCAGTCACCTCACGCCGGGCGACGTGGAGGCGATCAAGGAATGGGTGGAAGCCTTCGGCTTGCGCCCGGTCGCAGTGCCGGATCTGGCCGACTCGCTCGATGGCCACCTGGTCGCCGAAGACTTCCTGCCGGTCACCCTGGGTGGCACCCCGGTCAGCGAACTCGCCACCCTGGGCGAAGCGGCCGCCACCGTCGTCGTTGGCCGCTCGCTCAACGCCGCCGCCGACCTGCTGCATGATCGCACCGGGGTGCCGGATTGGCGTTTCGACGGGCTGATGGGACTGCAAGCCTGCGACCGCTTCACCGCGCTGCTGGCCGAGCTGTCCGGGCGCAAGGTGCCGGAGAAGATCGAGCGCCACCGTGCCCAGCTCCAGGACGCGATGGTCGACACCCATTTCATGACCGGCCTGCGCCGCGTGGGGCTGGCCGCCGACCCCGATCTGCTGCATCAGCTGGCGAGCTGGCTGGCCGGCATGGGCAGTGAGATCGTCGCCGCGGTGGCGCCGGTCAAGGCCGCGGTGCTGGCCGATGTGCCGGCCGCCAGCGTGCATATCGGCGATCTGGAAGACCTGGAAGACCTTGCCCGCGCCGCCAAAGCCGAGTTGCTGCTGGGCAACTCCCATCTTGCCGCCACCGCCGAACGCCTGGGCGTGCCGCTGCTGCGTGCCGGCATCCCGCAGTACGACCTGGTTGGCGGTCACTGCAAAACCTGGGTGGGCTACCGGGGTACCCGGCAGGCCCTGTTCGATCTGGCCAACCTGGTGGTGCATCGCCATGAGCACATCGCCCCCTACCGCTCCCGCTTCGCCATACGCCCGCATGCCGCGTCGCCGCTGGTTGCGACTGGTGTGCGGCACTGACAACCCGGTCGATGCCATGGACAGCGTACGGATTGCTTTTGCCAGCTCCGACCGCAGCACGGTCGACCAGCACTTTGGCGCTGCGCAAGCCTTTGTCATCTTTGAGGTGAGCGCACGGTGCGCGCAGTTGATCGAAGTGTGCGAATTCATCGACACCGCTCAAGACGGTTTCGATGCCAAACTGCCCGGCAAGATCGCCACGCTGGCCGGCTGCAGCGCAGTCTATTGCCTGGCGGTGGGGGCTTCGGCGGTCAAGCAACTGCTGGCTGCCGGGGTACAACCGCTGCGGGTGGAAGAAGGTACCGCCATCGAGGCGCTGATCGCCGACCTGCAGATGGAACTGGCTGAAGGTGCCGCCGGCTGGCTGGCCAAGGCGCTCAAGCGGCGTGCGCCAGCCGACCGCGCACGCTTCGATGCCATGGAAGCCGAGGGCTGGCAGGAATGAACGCGCCTGTCAGCACCCAGCCGATGATCGCGCGCCTCGGGCGCATCGTGGCCGTTACCGACCACCATGTGACCGTGCGCTTCGAGCGCCAATCCGCCTGTGCGGCCTGCCGCGCTGCCAAAGCCTGCGCCGGGGCCGCGCCGGAGGGCGAGCTGGCAATCCCCTTGCCCGCCGGCGGCCGCTACTGCACCGGCGACAGCATCGAGGTAGGCGTTCTCGAGCACATCGCCCTGCGCGCCATGCTGGCCACCTACCTGATACCGCTGGCCGGCTTTCTGCTGGCAATGCTGGCTGCAGCCGCCAGGGCAATCGCACCTTCATGTCATAACTCCGAGCAACTCGGCCCGAAATTCGTCAATAGTGGCAGCCAGCATGCGCTTGGACTTGATGCTCGCCTTACGGGTCGTGTTCAGCCGCAGCAGGTTCATCACGATGTGGCGAACAACAGCCAAGTTGTTGGCCGCGTAACCGCTGCGCACCCGGGACTGATCCTCGTTGAACTGCACATCCAGACACCAGTGAAGCCGATTCTCCACCTCCCAGTGGCTGCGAACTGCTTTGGCGATGCGCTCGGCGTCCGCGGGCAGGCTGCTCAGGTAGTAGGCACGCTCGGTGCTGGTTTTGTTGCCGACAGTGCGCACCCGCTCGATCAAGGCGAAGCTCGCGACGTCCTTCCACTCTTCGCCCTTGTAGAGCCGATCGGTGGCGTCGTACGCAACGCAGCGGCGGATCTCCGTGCGTCCATGGCCAAGATTCGTGGTTTCATGCGTCGAGGCCGGCGTGAGCGGTCCCCGTGGATCCGCGACGCCG
Organism: Pseudothauera hydrothermalis; assembly: GCF_003345255.1. Classification (GTDB taxonomy): domain Bacteria; phylum Pseudomonadota; class Gammaproteobacteria; order Burkholderiales; family Rhodocyclaceae; genus Pseudothauera; species Pseudothauera hydrothermalis. The sequence continues at coordinate 1,681,047 of NZ_CP029331.1, forward strand.
GCAAAGCGGATCGAGTCGAGCAACTTCGGGTGGTTGTCCTTCACGCACAGCACGTAGTGGGCGCCGCGTTCGCGGATCGTGCGCGCAATCTTCGCCTGTGTGCCCATCGCGTCGATCGTCACCACGCAGCCTTCCAGGGCGAGCTTCGAGAGCAACTCGGGAATGGCGGTGATCTCGTTGGATTTCTCGGCCGTGGCCCTCTGGCCCAACACCACGCCCATCCCGGCGGCGAACGCGCTGACCATGTGCAGGGCACTTGCAGGGGTCTTGCCCTTGCTTGCCGTTCTTCGGCTGCTCTTGCCGTCGATCGCAACGACCGTGTCTTCGGCCAGCACCGGCACGACCATGCCGACCCAGCGCCGAAACGCCGCCTCGAACTCGTCAGGCTCAATCAGGCCGAACACGCGCCCGATCGTGTCGTGCGAAGGGATGCCATGCTCAAGCTTCATGAACCCTCGCAGCCAATCGATCTTGGCCTTGGCCCACAACTCGATGTCGACGAAGTCGTCCACGCCCGAGAGCACTGCACACACCGCGACCGTGAGCAGTTCGGACAGGTCGTGGCGTGTGTGGCGCTTGCTGCGCGGGTCGGAAACCGAGACGAACACCTGCGTCAGCGGCATGATGCTTACTGCCTTCATGGGATCCCCAAAAAGACAGTAAGCTACACAAAATATGACGCTGTGAACAGGGGGTGCCTAAGTGCATGATCGTAAACGGCTTATCTGTTATGCGTATGATAAGTAGGTGCGATTGCCCTGCTGCAGCCGCTTGCGCGCTGCCCGATGCCGCGGTGTTGGCCGCCAGCCTCGCCGGGCTGGCCGCCGGCTTCATCGCCTTGCGGCGCATCGTTCGCCGTCCCGGTTTTCAACTCCAGCCCGTGCTGCTTGCGCCGGGCGTTCGCACACTCGATCAGGAGAACCACATATGAGCACCACCGCCACCGTCCCGGAACTCGACCCCGATCTGGCCGGCACCGACTTCATCAAGGAAATGGTGCGCCAGACCCGCGCCATGGACAGCTACGGCACCTACGACAACTGGCCCCCCGAGCGCTTGCTCGCGCCTTACATCGTCACCAAGGAAAAGCGCCGTGAGATCCCGGTCATCGGCGATCCGGACGACATCGTGCTGGCACGCGTGAGGGCCTATCACAACGCCATCGCCGCGCTGATCGAGAAAGAATGCGGACGGATGGCGGTGCCAATGATCAACATCACACATGAAGGCTTCGGGCGCGCGCTGATTACCGTGGGCAAACTGGTAGTCATGGACCGCACCCTGCGCGATGTGCACCGCTTTGGTTTTGAGAGTTACTCGAAGATGAAGGACGACTGTGACAAACACCTTGCCGTGGCACTGGAGATCATCGGCAAATACCCTGAAGTAGCCGGTTTGTGAGGAATGCAAGCATGACTGAAGAGGAACTCAAGGCGCTTGAAAAGGAAGTCAAAAAGCTCAAGCGAGTGGCCAGTGAATGGGCTTCGCAGTTACATGATCTGGTCGAAGACCGACTGCCCGCGGGGTACCAGGACCTGCCTGCCATTGCCCAATCCACATACGAGGCATGCCAGGCTTGGGCGCAGGCCAACGAGCGCCTGAACACGCTCGCCAGCGCGGCAAACCAATCGGGGAACATGCCATGCGCAACATCACCGGTCTGACCCGTGGCGGCGCCACCTGGGAGCCGCAGTTTGTCCTTGCCCTCGACGCCAAGAAATGCATCGGTTGCGGACGCTGCTTCAAAGTTTGTCCGCGCAAGGTTTTCGACCTGGTCGAGCGCGATGACGAGGAGCTGGACGGCGACCTCGACGACGACAACATGATGGTGATGACCCTGGCCGACGCGATGGACTGTATCGGCTGTGGCGCATGCTCCCGGGTATGCCCGAAAGGCTGCCACACCCACGGCCCGGCACCCGTGGCCAGTTGAGTGTGCGGCGCATCGCGCATATGGGCGGGCTGGCGCTGATCCTTTATCACAAGCAAGCCACCAGCGGCATGGTGCGCTTTGCCCGCTTTGGCAATACCGTGATTGCCGCCCGGCTTGCGGTTGGTGCGGCGGCTGCGGTGCGCCCTCACCCAGCGCCGCTTGCCGCCCAGGTTGCCAGCCGCCTGGGTCTTTCCCCTGCAGCGGTGCGCATCGATAGCGCATTTCACGCCGATCTACTGGCAGCCGGCGGCGCGCTGGCGGTGCATCTGGGTGAATTCACCACTATCGATCCGCCCTTCGAAGCGGTGGCCGCCGCCCAAGGGCGCTTTGTCACCCTTACCGACATCCGCGGACTGCCCGACACCGAACGCGATGTCTTGCGGCTGGTGTACGAACATGTGCTGGGATGAGGCGCAGTGGCCGGTGCTTTGCACACCTGCCTATGCGGGCGGATAAGCATTTTGCGGCAGATCGACATGGCGGTTTTTTCCCTGCGGGGATCGCCTGCGCCTTAGGGAAGGCCACGCCATAGTGCCCGGTCACGCGGCGACAAGGCGAGCGGCCGGACTACCCGCTTGCCTTGTCGCAAACCCGACAAGCTGCACCCCGCGTGTTTCATCTGACAACGCAGCCAACACACCACTTCATGTAAATCAATGTGTTACACCCTGCGAACGGGTGGCACGCGGTTTGCAGATCGTCTTTCGACACCCCTTCCCTTATGGAGCGCCAAGATCATGATCACTCTGACCCCCACCGCGCTGAAGGCCGTCAGCCGTTTCATCACCGGTTCTGCCGATCCGGTGGCCGGCTTACGCATCCATGTGCAAGGCGGCGGCTGTTCCGGGCTGCAGTACGGTATGAAGCTGGAGAGCGCAAAGGCCGATGACGATCTCACCGTCGAGCTGGACGGCGTCACGATTCTGATCGATCCGTTCTCGGCGCCCTTGCTCAGCGGCGTGACCGTGGATTACGTCGAGTCGCTGACCGGCTCCGGCTTCAAATTCGATAACCCCAATGCCTCGGGCGGCTGCGCCTGTGGGCAGTCCTTCTCCGCCTGATCCGGGAGATACCGCCATGTGGGACTACTCCGAAACCGTCAAGGATCATTTCTATAACCCCCGCAACGCCGGCCCGTTACCGGAGGCCAACGCCATTGGCGAGGTCGGTTCGATCTCCTGCGGCGATGCGTTGCGTCTGATGCTCAAAGTGGACCCGGACACCGAAACAATCCTGGATGCAAGCTTTCAGACTTTCGGCTGTGGTTCGGCAATCGCCTCCAGTTCAGCGCTGACCGAAATGATCAAAGGCAAAACGCTGGACGAAGCGCTCAAGGTGAGCAATCAAGATATTGCCGATTTTCTCGGCGGCCTGCCGCCTGAAAAGATGCACTGCTCGGTGATGGGGCGCGAAGCGCTGCAAAGCGCGGTGGCCAACTACCGCGGCACGACCTGGAAAGACGATCACGAAGAAGGCGAGCTGATCTGCAAATGCTTTGCCATCGACTCGGCGATGATCGAAAAGACCATCCGCGCCAACAATCTGTGCAGTGTGGAGCAAGTGACCCATTACACCAAGGCGGGCGGCGGCTGCTCGTCCTGCCACGAGGGCATCGAGGAGATCCTTGCCCGGGTGTTGGCCGAGCGCGGCGAGCGCTTCTCGCCGGCGCCGCCGCCAGCAAAGAAGCCGCGCGGCAAGCTGTCGACGCTGGAGCGCATCCGCCGCATCGAACAGGTTATCGAGCGCGCCCGCCCCAACCTGCAGCGCGACCATGGCGACATTGAATTGGTGGATGTCGATGGCAAACACATCTACGTGGCCATGAAGGGAGCCTGTGCCGGCTGTCAGATGGAAGCGCTCACCTTGAGCGGGGTGGAGCAGCAGCTCATCGACGCCTTGGGAGAAATCGTCAAGCTGGTTCCGGTGAAATCGACACGCTCGCCCTCGGCCTTGTCCCCGGCCTGATGGCGCCAACCCTGGCCCGCCCCAAGGCCCGCGCTCTTGCAGCGGGCCGCCCGAAACGCGCCGGCGCCACAAATCCGGCACTGCTGCGGAGCGCATCATGAGCACCTTGAATGCCCTGTCAAAACCGATCTACCTGGACAACAACGCCACCACCCGCTGTGCCCCGGAAGCGGTGGCCGCGATGCTGCCATTTTTCACCGAGCAGTTCGGCAACCCCTCGTCGATGCACAGCTTTGGTGCCAAGGTGGCTTCCGCGGTCAAAACCGCGCGGGCCTCTCTACAAAAGCTTCTGGGCGCAGAGTACGACTCGGAGATCATCTACACCTCCGGCGGCACCGAAGCGGACAACACCGCGATTCTCTCCGCGCTCAAGGCCAACCCGGAGAAAAAGGAAATCATCACCACCACGGTGGAACACCACGCGGTGCTGCACCTTTGCGACCAGTTGGAAAAGGAAGGCTATACGGTCCGCAAGCTCAAGGTGGACAGCCGTGGCCGGCTGGACTTGGACGAATACCAGGCGCTGCTCTCCAACAAAGTCGCGGTGGTCTCGGTAATGTGGGCCAACAACGAAACCGGCACCCTGTTCCCGGTGGAAAGAATGGCCGAAATGGCCCGTGCCGCCGGCGTGCTCTTTCATACCGATGCGGTCCAGGCAGTCGGCAAACTGCCGATGGCGCTCAAACATTCGGCCATCGACATGCTGTCGTTGTCCGGCCACAAACTACACGGGCCCAAGGGCATTGGCGCGCTCTACCTGCGCCGCGGGGTGCGTTTTCGCCCGCTGCTGCGCGGCGGCGGGCAAGAACGCGGGCGGCGCGCCGGCACTGAAAACGTGCCCGGCATCGTTGGCCTGGGTGTGGCCGCCGAACTCGCCTTGGAACACATGCAGGAAGAAAACACCCGGGTGCGCGCGCTACGCGACCGCCTGCAGCACGCCATTCTTTCCGCAGTGCCCTGTTGCTTTGCCACCGGCGACATCGACCACCGGCTGCCGAACACTTTGAACATCGCTTTCGAATACGTGGAAGGTGAAGCCATCCTGATGCTGCTTTCCAAGCAGGGCATTGCCGCCTCCAGCGGCTCGGCCTGTACCTCGGGTTCGCTGGAGCCCTCACATGTGATGCGCGCCATGGGTATTCCCTACACCGCCGCGCACGGCACCATCCGCTTTTCGCTATCGCGCGAGAACACGGTGGAGGAAATCGACCGGGTAGCCGCCGCGGTGCCGGACATCATCGCCCAATTGCGCAAGCTGTCGCCCTATTGGAGCGGCGACGGCCCGGTAAGCGATCCGGCCAAGGCGTTCAACCCGAGTTATGCCTGAATCGCAGGAAGCGGCGCGATCATGGACACCGCGGTGATCATCGACGACACCACCTTGCGCGATGGCGAGCAGTCGGCCGGCGTGGCGTTTACCCGTGCGGAAAAGTGCGCCATTGCGGTCACCCTGGCCGGCATCGGGGTTCCGGAACTGGAAATCGGCATCCCCGCGATGGGCGCGGACGAGCGTGACGATATCCGTGCCGTTGCCGACAGCGTGCCGGCGGGTGTGCGGCTCATCGTCTGGGGCCGGCTGTGCGCAGCCGATATCGACGCCTGTCGCAAGCTGCCAGTGCACATGCTGGAACTTTCGGTACCGGTATCCGATCAGCAAATCCGCCATAAGCTGGGTGTGAGCCGCGATACTGTGCTGGCCCGCATTGCACGCTGGACGCCGGCAGCCCGGGAGGCCGGATTCGATGTCGGCATCGGCGGCGAGGATGCCTCCCGCGCAGATCCGGCATTTTTGGTCGAGGTCATGCAGGCGGCAGCCGAGGCCGGCGCACGCCGTTTCCGTTTTGCCGATACGCTCGGCGTGCTGGACCCGTTTGCCACCTTCGAGATCGTTTCCACGCTGCGCCGCGCAAGCGCCCTGGAACTCGAAATGCACGCCCACGACGACCTGGGCCTGGCCACGGCCAACACCTTGGCCGCAGTGCGTGCCGGCGCCAGTCATGTGAATACCACGGTCAACGGTCTGGGTGAGCGCGCCGGCAACGCCGCACTGGAAGAAGTGGCGCTGGGTCTGCGGCTGTTCCACGGCATGACGGACGTTTTGGATTTTCGCCGTCTGCTGGAGGCTTCCGAACAAGTTGCACGGGCCGCGGGGCGACCGGTGGGCTGGCACAAAAGCGTGGTCGGCGAAGGCGCATTCACCCACGAAGCCGGCATCCATGTCGACGGCCTGCTGAAAGATCCACGTAACTACCAACACATCGACCCTGCCCTGCTGGGGCGCCGCCACACGCTGATGCTTGGCAAGCACTCTGGCGCACAAGCGGTCCGCAACGCCTACGCAAGCTTGGGCATTTGCCTGACCGCCGAGGAAGCTGCCTGCCTGCTGGCGCGCATTCGCCGTTTTGTCTGCACACATAAGCGTAGCCCGCGAGACGACGAATTAAAGACCCTCTATGCCGAGCTGCAAAGCCACCGTACGGATTTAGCCAATAGCCAATCTCTCTGCGGCCAAGGAGTCTGACCGATGCGCAGCGATACCGCCCACCTGACCGCCACGCCTGCCCCTGCGCGGCTATTGAGCCTGTTGCGCGAAGATGTGCGCTGTGTTTTCGGGCGCGATCCGGCCGCACGCAACACTTGGGAGGTGCTGACCACCTATCCGGGCGTGCACGCCATCATCTTTTACCGCATCGCGCATGCGCTCTGGCAGCGGGGCTGGCGCTATAGCGCGCGTTTGCTGAGTTTCATCGCCCGTCTTGCCACCAATGTCGATATTCACCCCGGTGCGCGCATCGGCCGACGGCTCTTCATCGACCATGGCGCCGGTGTCGTGATTGGCGAAACGGCGGAAATCGGCGACGATGTCACCCTGTATCACGGCGTCACGCTGGGTGGCACCACTTGGAACACCGGCAAACGCCATCCAACGCTCGGTGACCACGTGGTGGTCGGAGCCGGAGCCAAGATACTGGGAGCCATCACCCTGGGGGCGCGGGTCCGTGTCGGCGCCAATTCCGTGGTCATCAAGAATGTGCCGGCCGACCATACTGTCGTCGGCATTCCGGCGCGTCCGGTGCGACGCCACAGCCCCGTCCTTGCAGCCAACGACGGCGTCAACCTCGATCATCACCTGCTACCCGATCCGGTTGGCCACACCTTGAACTGCCTGCGCGAACGCATCGACGCGCTGGAGTGCGAGTTGGTCGGGCTGCGCGCCGCGGCAGCCGCCGATTCGCACACCCTGAGCGGACGCAAACCCGCAACCGTCAAGGATTGCCTGGCGCATACCGCGTCCGCCTGCCCAGACTGCACCTTCCAGCCCGAAGTCGAGCGGACTCTTTGTTAACCGCCTCCTCACAGGTCTTTACCCCGCCCTTCCCTGAGCCAGCAACCGGAGCCCCGCCATGAACGACCTCCCTTTGCAAGACGCCCTGGCAGAACTTAGCTCCGCCGAGGATTTTCTGCAGTTCTTCGAAATCGAATTCGATCCCGCCGTGGTAGCGGTCAATCGGCTGCATATCCTGCAGCGCTATCACGACTACCTGTCGCATGATCCGCCGCCGATGGGCGACGAGCGGGCGGCACGGGCCCACTACCGCGCCTTTCTGCAACGCGCCTATCACGATTTCGCCACTTCGGACGCGCTCACCGAAAAGGTGTTTGCGGTTTTCCGCAAGGCCAGCGGTATCTCCTTCGTGCCGCTCGAGGCGGTACGGCGCTGATCCCGCGATGTGTTCATCCGCAACGGTGTGTCAACCATGCTGCCAAGATTTGAATACGGGGACACAGTCCGGGTGATCCGCAACGTTCGCAACGACGGCACCTACCCGGGGCTGTCCACCGGCGATTTGCTGGTGCGCCGGGGTAGTGTGGGCACGGTGATCGAAATCGGCACTTTTTTACAAGATCAGCTCATCTACAGCGTGCATTTTCTGGATAACGGACGCATTGTCGGTTGTCGTGAAGAAGAACTGATCGACGCCGATGCGGCATGGACGCCCAGCCGTTTCGAATCGCGGGAGAGAGTGCGCGCCGGCCGCGCCCTTGCGCTGCGCGGCCAAATCGTCGCCCCGCGCGGCACCGTGGGCGAAATCCTGAGCGTGCTGCGCGATTCACCCGGTGCGGTGCACTACCACGTGATCTTTGGCGACCGCGTCCTGGCCGTTCCGGAAGCCGCCCTGGAGGCAATCGATCAAGCGCCCCCCGGCGAGGTGCCCGCATGACAGCACTGGCCTATCATGAGCTGCAAGCCGCCTTCCGTTTGTTCGGCAAGTCGAGCGCCGCGCTGGACGAACGCCAGCGCCGCAAAGCGCGCGCGGTGGCAAAGCGCTATGCGCGGATCGAGTCCTTGGTGCTGAGTAGCGACGAGGCGCGCGGCGTCGTGCTCGAACCCGGCGCGGTAGACAAAGCCCTGGATGCGCTGCAGGCGCGCTACGCCGACCAAACCGCATTTCATCGCGCACTGGACGAAGCACGACTCGATAGCGCTCGATTGCGCATGGCGGTACAACGCAGTTTGCTGGTCGAAGCCATCATCGAGCGTGTCGGCGGGCGCGTCGAGCCGGTCACGCTCACCGACGCGGAAATCTTTTACTACGCACACCTACACCGCTTTCAATCCCCGGAAACACGCACCGCACGCCAGATTCTCATCACCATCAACGAAGATCTACCGGAGAACCGACGCGAGATCGCCACCCAACGCATGGCGCAGATCGCCCGCAATCTGGCCGAGCACCCCGAGCGCTTTGCCGAACTGGCGTTGAAACATTCCGAATGCCCAAGCGCGCTCAACGGCGGTCTGCTAGGCGAAATCGCCCGCGGGCAGCTCTTCCCCGCGCTCGATGCCGCGCTTTTTGCGCTGAAGCCCGGGCAGCTCAGCACGGTGGTCGAATCGGAACTCGGCCTGCACATCCTGCGCTGCGAGCGCATCCAGCCGGCCCGCACGCTGCGCTGGGCAGAAGTGGCCGAAGCGCTACGCAAGCGGCTCACCGAAGAACGCGCCCGCAAACTCACCCAGCGCTGGCTGCAAACCCTGATGGACAATCAAGCATCCAGCCAGACGGTGGCCTGATAGATCGCCTCAGGCAGGCTGCGGCCGGCATGCGTACCATGTTTCAGGCACGCCCCAGCGTATCGTTGAGAATGTTGAAGGCCCAGGCCACCGCCATGAAACCTTCTTCGCTGGTCGCTGCGGCCGACTCGCCGCCAGCGCCCGGCACGGCCACCATGGTCCGCTTGTCCGCGTCATAGCGATAGACGGCGGCAAGATGGGCGGCCTCTTTCTCATTGACGAAGCTGTAGCAGGTATTGGTGAGCATGGGCTCGTCGCTGAGCGGTCGATCGCTGAGCAGGGCGGCAATCGCGGCCGCGCAAACCTTGGCCTGCTGGTTGGCGATATGCGCGGACTTGGGTACCCCGGGCGCGGAAGCCACCGCGTCGCCGATCACATGCACACCTGGCGCAATCTTGGATTCATAGCTCAAAAAGTCCACTTCGCACCAGCGCCCCTCCACATTGGCCAGCCCCGCCTGGCGGGCGATGAGGCCGGCGCGTTGGGGCGGGATGACGTTCCACAGATCGGCCTTCACACCCGCTTGTAAATCAAAGCGCAAGGTACCGGCGGCCGCATCCATTTCCCGGTAGGCGGCATTGGGCACATATTCGATCACGCCTTTGTAACGGTTCCGGAAAGCGTCGGCAAACAGGTTTTTCTTGGCCACCACATCCGGATTGGCATCGAACACCAGCACTTTTGCGCGCGGATTGCTGCGCTGCAACGCCCCCGCCACCAGGCACGCCCGCTCATAGGGGCCTGGCGGGCAGCGATAAGGCATGGGTGGAATATGCATGGCAAACACGCCGCCTTGCGGCAAGGCCATCAGGCGGCGGCGTAATGCCTGGGTCTGCGGTCCGGCTGCCCAGGCATGGAGCACCTGCGCTTGGGCGTCCGTGTGCTCCAACCCTGGCAAGCTGTCATAGGCAAATTCAACGCCGGGGGCGAGTACCAGACGGTCCCAGGCAATCGAGTCGCCGCGCGCAAGGCTCACCCGCCGTGCTCCGACATCGACTGCGGTCACAGTATCGCGTACCACTTGCACGCCATGGGCGGCCGATAGCGCAGCGTACGAACGGGTCAGGTCGCGCAGACTCATCGTCCCGCCAATCACCCGATTGCTCATCGGACAGGCCACGAAAGCGTCGGCCGCTTCGATCAACACCACCTCGGCGGCGGGCGCCCAGCGCTTTAGATAGCGTGCGCAGGTTGCACCGGCAAAGCCCCCGCCGACCACCACGATCCGCGCGCCGGCACCGTTTTGCGCGAAAGCTCCCGAAGGCAGGCTGCCAACGAGAGCCGAAGCCGCCAACCCGCATAGAAAGTGCCTACGTTGCATGGCGCGCCTCACTTTTTTACCGCGTCATTTGCCGCGCCAAGCACCTCGGCAATATGACGCAACTGTTCATTGGAATAGCCTTTGGCAAGCCGATCCATGATCGTGGCCGCGCGCTTGCCGCTTTTGAAATCGATCAAGGCTTGATAAATGAACTCGGCCGAGCGCCCGGCCAGCGTCGGCATGCCCCCCCTCGGAGTGCCCGTCCGGACCGTGACAGGCAAAACAGCCGGCCGCCCAGCCTCTGGCCTTGATATCGTTTGGAGCAGCCACGGCCGTCGACACGCCCGCGACCAGCAGCAGCACACTTGCAAGCACATGTTTTTGCACCGATGACCTCCGCCCCGCAGGCAATCATCCCAAAAGCATGCAAATCGTATACCAAGTGCATCGATTTGGCGAAGAGCTTTTGGCGGCCTGCAAAAAGGCGTGGCGGCCGGCCGACGATGCAAACGGTCAGCGCGTGGGTGCCGCTTGCTCGATGAGATCGGCAATAACGGTATTGCCTTGGGCGCGCGCCCATTGCGCCGCGGTCAGACCACGGTCGTTTTTGAGCGTGGGGTCGGCACCCGCGCCGAGCAGGCGGCGTACCACCTGGATATGGCCGTTACGCGCCGCGAGCATCAAGGCGGTGGCCCGGTTGGGAGTGAGCGCGTCGATTGCCGCGCCGCGGGCAAGTAGCTTATCCAGAATCGACAGCCGCCCCTCGAAAGCCGCATAGTGCAAAGGCGCCCAACCGTCATGTTCGAGCGGTGCGCCGGCTTCGAGCAGCAGGTCCACCACCGCCTCGTGGCCCTTGAGCACTGCCAGCATCAGCGCGCTGTCGCCGGCCAGATTGCGCCAGCCCAGTTTGGGCCGGTACGGCAGCAGGCTTGCAACGGTGTCGGCATGTCCTTCGCGTGCGGCAAGAATCAACAAGCTGTTGCCTTGCGCATCCACCGTGTTGGGATCCAGACCGCGCGCCAGCAACGCCGACAACTGGCGGGTATCGCCCAGGCGGGCGGCGCTGAGCGCATCGTCATAACTGCCACCTTGCGCAACCGCAAGTCCGGTCGCCAAAACAAAAATCAGACCGATGAGCAGATGTCGGCAGCGATCAATGGCGCGAAGCATGGCGGAACAGCCTGAAAAAGTTGTCGGTGGTGACCCGGGCAATGCGTTCCGGCGACTCGCCGCGCAGACGGGCGATTTCTTCGGCCACGTGCACCACGAACGCCGGTTCATTGGTTTTGCCGCGGTGCGGCACGGGCGCAAGATAGGGTGCGTCGGTTTCGATCAGCAAACGGTCCAGCGGCACCCGGGCGGCCACCGCTTTGAGCGCGGTGGCGTTTTTGAAGGTGACGATGCCGGAAAAGGAAATATAAAACCCAAGTTCCAACGCCGCATCGGCCACCTCCTGCGTTTCGGTGAAGCAATGCATCACCCCGCCCACCTGGTCAGCGCCCTCTTCGCGCAGCAGCCGCAGGGTGTCAGCAGCGGCATTGCGCGTATGGACGATCAGCGGTTTGCCGGCACGCCGCGCAGCGCGGATGTGGGTGCGAAAACGCGCCCGCTGCCATTCCGGCTGGTCCTTGTGCCAGTAGTAATCCAGCCCGGTCTCACCGATGGCCACCACCCGTGGATGATCGGCCAGCGCGACGAGGCGGGCCTCATCGGGCTCTTCACAATCGATGTTGTCCGGATGCACACCGACCGAGGCAAACAGATTGGAGTGGCGCTCGGCCAGCGCACGCACTGCCGGAAAATCCTCCAAGCGAACCGAAACGCACAAGGCGTGCGTCACCGCGCTGGCGGCCATGGCCGCCAACACCTCGTCTTGACGAGTGTTCAGGTCCGGAAAATCGAGATGGCAGTGGGAATCGACGTACATGCAAAGCTTGACTGAGCCAAATGAGCGCGTGCTTCAGGGACAGCCGGTCGGCCGAAGCCGCGGGTGATCGATGGGTCACAAAGTATGGGTGGGGCGATTGGAACCCAAGTGCCCGGCCAAAATCTGCTCGATGCGATGCTTGACCGCCTTGCCGGCTTCATCCGAGCTGAAATGCACCCCTACGCCTTGGGTTTTGCCGCCCTGCGCCCCGTGCGGGGTCACCCACACCACGGTGCCCGCCACCGGATGCCTGGTCGGATCGTCCATCAACTGCAGCAGCATGAATACTTCATCGCCCAATGCATAGCGCTTGGGCGTGGGCACGAAGATGCCCCCATTGACCAAAAAAGGCATGTAAGCGGCGTAGAGCGCCGATTTGGAGTTGATGTTCAACGACAGCACGCTGGGGCGTGCCACCTGGGCATGGGCATGTTCACTCATGGTGTGGATTCCGACAGCGCGCGACTATAACGCATCAGCATATCTTCCAGCATCAGCCGGGCATTGAGCGGATGCTGGGCAACCCGGCGGATGTGGACAAACTCATTGTAACAGTTGCTCGCACTGGCAATGCTGACGCGCGCGGCAAGTGCGGCAAGCACCGCCTCGCAGGCCGGGAAGAAACGTACCCGTCCGCCCAGGCGCAGCGCAGCAAGATCGGTCACCCAGCGCAACATCCAATCGGCCAAGGTGACCATGCCAAAACCCGCAGCCAGCGCCTCTTTGGATTTGAGCCACGCATCCCATTGCGCGGCCAGACGCAACGGATCGCCCGCCGGCAATTGGGCGATGTCCCGCATGAAGCGGCTCAGCACACTGCCCAGACCTTGCGCCGCCATGCGCTCGGCGGCGAGCGGCAAACCGCCGGCAAGGGCCAACAGTGCCTCGGCCTGCCCGTCCCGGGCGGCCAGCCAAGCCTGGAGCGCTGAGCTACTCGGTCTGGAAAAGGACCACTGCTGACAGCGACTGCGGATGGTGGGCAACAGCCGGCGCGGCGCGGACGACACCAGCAGGAACACGCAGCCGGCCGGCGGCTCTTCGAGCAGCTTGAGCAATGCGTTGGCGGTGTAGACGTTCATGGCCTCGGCCGGATCCAGCACCACGACACGGCCGCTGCCGTGGTGTGCGGTCACCGCGAGCGCAGCCTGCAGCGCGCGAATCTGCTCGATCAGGATTTGCGCGGACTTGGCTTTACCGGTCGACGGCTCGGCACCGCCTTCGGCGTCGCCGATGTCCGCCGTCTCCTCGGCCGCCGGCACAATGCGCAAAAGATCCGGGTGGTTGCCGGCAAGCCGCCACTGGCAGGCCGGGCAGCGCCCGCAGGCGTAACCGTCGGCAGCCGGGGACTGGCACAGCAGACGGGCGGCCAACGCTTCGGCCAGCTCGCGCTTGCCCAGGCCGGGCGGTCCGACGAAAAGCAGCGCATGCGGCAGCCGCTCGCCCAAGTCGAGCAGACGTTGCCAGGCGGGTAGCAGCCACGGCTGGATCATGACAGAAAGCGCGCTTTAATGATGGTTTCGACTTCCGCGCGCACTTCCTCGGGCGAGCGGTGAGCATCGATCACCCGTATCCGCTCCGGATGGCGTTGGGCGCGCAGCAGATAGGCCGCCCGTACCCGCTCGAAAAAGTCGTGCTGCTCGCGCTCGAAGCGGTCGGGCGCCGCACCGCTACCGGCCAGCCGGGAGGCGGCCACCCTCGGCGGCAGATCGAAAAGCAAGGTGAGGTCGGGCTGAAAGTCCGCATGCACCCATTGCTCCAACGCGGCAAAACGCGCCTCGTCCAAACCGCGTCCGCCGACTTGGTAAGCGTAGGTGGCGTCGGTGAAGCGGTCGGATACCACCCATCGTCCGGCGGCCAACGCCGGCAGAATGCGTGCAGCCAGATGCTCGCGGCGGGCGGCGAACATCAGCATGGCCTCGGTTTCCCGATCCATGGATTCATGCAGGAGCAACTCACGCAGGCGCTCGCCCAATGGCGTGCCGCCCGGCTCCCGGGTCTGCTCAACTACGATGCCGTGCGCACGCAGCAGGGCTACCGCGGCGTCGATTTGGCTGCTCTTGCCGGCACCGTCGATGCCCTCGAAAGTGATGAAACGCGCTTTGGATGATCCGTGCTTCAACTGCCCTTGTCTCCGCGCTGGTAGCGATTGACCGCCCGGTTGTGCTCGGCAAGATCGCGCGAGAAGGCGCTGCTGCCATCGCCGCGGGCGACAAAGTAGAAATAATCCGACGCTGTCGGATGCAAGGCCGCATAGAGCGCCGCCCGTCCCGGCAAAGCAATCGGCGTCGGCGGCAAACCGCCACGGGTATAGGTATTCCAGGGATGATCGGTATCCAGGTGGTGGCGACGCAATCGGCCTTGGAAACTTTCGCCCAAACCGTAGATCACCGTGGGGTCGGTCTGCAAGCGCATGCCGATGCGCAGCCGGTTGATGAACACCGATGCAACCAGCCCTCGCTCATCAGGCCGGCCGGTCTCCTTTTCGATGATCGAAGCCAGAATCAGCGCCTCATAGGGTGAGGCCAGCGGCAGATCCGCCTGGCGTGTCGCCCACTCGCGCTGCAGCACCTGTTGCATGGCCTGGTAGGCGCGCCGGTAAAGCGCCAGCGCGCTGGAATGCTTGTCGAACAGATAGGTATCGGGAAAGAACAGCCCTTCTGGGTGGGTCTCAGCCGCGCCGATGCGCTGCAAAATGTCTTCATCCGACAAATCTCTGGCGTCCTGAGTGAGCAGCGGATGCGCCTCGATGGCTGCGCGTAGCTGCCGGAAGGTCCAGCCTTCGGGCACGGTCAGATCGGCCTGAGCGACATCGCCGTTCGACAACTTGAGAATCAATTGCCAGAGGGTCAGCCCGCTATGCACTTCATAGCTGCCGGCCTTGATGTACTCTGCTTTGCCCGCAAGGCGCGCTGTCCAGTAGAGCACACGGGGATCGACCGGCACGCCGGCAGCGGCGATCGTGTTGGCCGCTTGCCGCAGGTTGTGTCCGCGCGGCACGGTGAAGTCGACCACCGGGGCGGGCAGCACCAACGGGCGGGCGGCGATCCACCACAGCGCCGCCCCGCCCAGGCCGGCAAGCACGACGAACACAATGAGAAGGCGCAGCAGGAGCTTCATGCGTAAAGGTTGGTGGCGTGCGCGCCGGAACGCCCCGCAAACAGCACGGCAGCCCCCGGCAGGGGGGCTCTATAATACTTCACGTTCTGCGCCCCAAGCCGGCCGCGCGCGGCGCAATCCAAACATCCGACTGCGCAACACCCAAATCATGAACACGACCTGGACCGACTATCTTGCCCAGACCGGCGCCCAAATCGACGCCGGTCACGTCCGCTTTCACCAACACCCCGCAGACGACGCCACTGTCGTGGTGCCACTGCTGCATCTGGGGCTGATCCGTAGCCGCGGCGAAGATTCCGCGCCGTTTTTACATAATCTGCTCTCCAACGAAGTCAATAAACTGGCCGAAGACGCCGTCATCCACAACAGCTTCAACACCCCCAAAGGGCGCATGCTGGCGAGCTTACTGATGTGGCGTGAGGCCGATGGCCACTTGGCTGCGCTGGCTGCCGACATACAACCGGCAATTCTCAAGAAGCTGTCGATGTACATTTTGCGCAGCAAAGTCGCGCTCAGTGACGCCAGCTCCGAACTGGCGCTGATCGGTCTAAGCGGCCCGCAGGCCGAGGCGGTTCTGGAAAACGCCGGCCTGCCCCGCCCGGCAATGCCGATGCGCCACCACGCTGCAGACCAGGCGCGCGTCATTCGCCTGACCACGACTAGCTACATTCTGGTCATTCCCACCGAGCAGGCCGCCGCACACTTCGCCGCGCTGCGCCAAGCCGGTGCGGCCGCAGCCGGCACCGACGCCTGGATGCTGGCCATGATCCGCGCCGGTCTGCCGCTGATCACCGCGGCCACGCAAGAGCTTTTCGTAGCGCAAATGCTCAATTTCGAACTCATCGGCGGCGTCAGTTTCAAGAAAGGCTGTTATCCGGGGCAGGAAATCGTCGCCCGCACCCAATACTTGGGCAAACTCAAAAAACGCATGTACCGGGTACATATCGATAGCGACACGGCCCCCGCGCCGGCCGACGACCTTTACGCACCACAGTTCGGCGAACAGTCGGCCGGACAAATCGTCAATGCCGCGCCAGCGCCGGGCGGCGGTTTCGAGGCGCTGGCGGTCTTGCAGACCAGCAGCCGGGAAGCGGGCGAAGTCCACCTGGGCCGCCCCGAAGGGCCGCGCCTGACCTTCCTCGAGCTGCCCTACCCGCTGGACTGAGCTCATGGACCGCAGCACCGAACCGATCGACTTCTACGTGTATTTCCGTCTGCGTGAAGACATCGACCAACAGGATGCGGCAGCCGGCATTCTGGCCATGCAGGCGGCCTTGGCGCGGCGTACCGGGGTCAGCGGCCGGCTCATGCGGCGACGCGGCGATCCGCGCACCTGGATGGAAATCTACGAGGCGGTCACCGACCCGGCCGGCTTCGAGCATGCCCTGGCTGAAACGGTGGCCGAGCACAAGCTTGGTGAGCTGCTCGAACCGGGCAGCGCCCGCCATCTGGAGCAATTCGTACAATGTGTCTGATCGTGCTGGCTTGGCGTGCGCATCACGACTATCCGCTGGTGGTGGCAGCCAACCGCGATGAGTTTCTGGCGCGTCCGGCAAGTGCGGCACACTGGTGGCCGGACGCCCCAGAGATTCTGGCCGGGCGCGACCTCGAAGGCGGCGGCACATGGCTGGGCGTGAGCCGCAACGGCCGCTTTGCTGCGTTGACCAATTTCCGCGACCCCGCTTTGCGCCGTGAGGGTGCGCCCTCACGCGGCCTGTTGGTGCGCGACTGTCTGAAAACCCGCGACGATGCCGCACAAACACTTGCAGGGATCGCCGCGCGCAGCGCGCACTACGCCGCCTTCAACCTGCTGGTGAGCGACGGCGAACAACTCGGCCTATACGCCAGCACCACGGGTGAGGTGCGCTTGCTGACACCCGGCATCTACGGTTTGTCCAATCATCTGCTCGATACCCCCTGGCCCAAGGTCCGCCTGGCGCGAGAGCGCTTTGCCGCTGCCTTGGGCGATGAGCCGGATGAGGCAGCCATACTGGCGCTTCTGCGTGACCGCGAACACGCAGCGGACGAGCACCTGCCGCACACCGGGGTCGGTCTGGAGTGGGAGCGCTGGCTGTCGCCCGCTTTCATTCGCGCGCCCGGCTACGGCACGCGCTGCTCGACTTTTCTGGCCGTTCGGCGCGATGGCCAAGTCAGGCTGCGCGAGTGGACCTGGGCAGCGGACGGCACCCTAGCAAGCGAAGCCACCTACGGTTTCACCATCGAACAGCCGAGCGCCCGCGGCTAGCGCGCCCCGCGGCAGAAGCGGCGCATGCGCCGGTGTTCGATACCGGCGTCGATGAACACCTCCCCTTCGGGCACAAAGCCGTGACGACGGTAAAAAGGTTCGGCGTGCACCTGCGCGTTGACCACCACCTGATCGCAACCCTGCGCCACCGCTTCCGCCACCAAAGCTTCCAACACCCGTCCGCCCAGGCCGCAACCGCGCACATCGGCGGCCACTGCCATGCGACCGATGTGACCGTCGGGCAGCAGGCGACCCGTAGCCACCACCCGGCCGGCAGGGTCGGTGACCACCGCATGTCGGCTGACCGCATCGAACTCGTCACGCTCGAGCGCGGCCGGCACGCCCTGTTCGATGACAAACACCGCCTCGCGTAAGGGCATGACCAGCGCTTCGGCCTCGGCCCAGCCTACGATGCGCAACGCTGAGCTTGACTGCATGGACTTACTCCTGGATCAAAACCTCGGTGCCAGCGGCCACCAATTCGAACAGCTCGATGATGTCGCGGTTGCGCATACGGATGCAGCCGTGGGAGCGCGGCTCGCCCATCGGTTGATCGTCGCCGGTGCCGTGGATGTAAATGTAGCGCCGCATGCTGTCGACCGCACCCAAGCGGTTACGCCCCGGCTCACAGCCCGACAGCCATAAAATGCGCGACAAAATCCAGTCGCGCCCAGGCTGGGCGGCCGCCAGTTCCGGGCTCCAGCGCTCACCGGTGGGCCGCCGTGCGCGAAATACCGTGCCGGCTGGCATCCCCGCCCCGATCTTGGCACGTACCACATGACGGCCGCGCGGCGTGCACCCGCTGTCGCGCAACTCGCCGGGGCCGCGCGCCGCGGTCGAGATCGGATAGCGGCGAATGCAAGCGCCGTCATCGCCAAATAGCGCCAATTGCTGGCGCGACAAACTCACTTCGATCCGCATCCTCGCAACAGCCCTCAGACGCTCAGCGCTTTTTTGCGGCGCGCGGCGAAAAAGCCCGACAGCAACGCCCCGCACTCTTCGGCCAGCACCCCACCGACGATGGTGGCGTGATGATTCAAGCGTTTTTCCTGGAACAAGTCGATCACACTGCCAGCCACACCGGTTTTGGGATCGCGCGCCCCAAACACCACCCGGCTCAGCCGTGCATGCATGATCGCGCCCGAACACATGGCACAAGGTTCCAGCGTCACATAGAGCTCGCAGCCCGGCAGACGGTAATTGCCCAGACGTTGGCCAGCATCGCGCAGCGCCATCACCTCCGCGTGCGCAGTGGGGTCGTGGCGACCGATGGGCTGGTTGAAACCACGCCCGACAATCTGCCCATCGCAGACCACTACCGCGCCCACCGGCACCTCACCGCAACGGCCCGCCAGGTGGGCCTGCTCCAGTGCGGCGCGCATGTAATCCTCATCCGTCATCTCATCGACCGTTTGACCGCTCAGGCCGCAAGTGTACCCGAGCCGCCCGCACAACACGCCAGGCCGTGTCGGCAAGCGGCGGTGGGTATACCCGACTGCGGATTACCCGAATAGTCGACACCTATAACCATCGTATTATCCATGACTCATGACCCAGCCCCCGACCCCGCGCCAGACGACTCAACCGTGCAACGCTGCGGCGGCGTTGCGCGGCCTTGTCGCGTATATCGTCTGGGCGATCATCGTGTCGCTGCTCGCCGATCCGCTGAGCGCAGCACTGGGTTTGCAGCATGCTGCCACCACGCTGCAATTCTGGGGCTTCGTAGTGCTTGCCCCGCTAGCCGCGATCGTCGCCAGCCGGATGCGGACCGTCCGGACGACCCTGGGCAGCATGCAACACGCTGCCGCCCCCGAACCCGAGCAATCGGCGCAAGAGCCGGGCGATGACGTTCGTTATCGCTTGCTTGTGAACAACCTGCCGGTGGGCATTTTTCATTACGACACCGATTTGCGCATCACCGAGTTCAATGACCGCTTTGCGCAAATTCTGCGGGCGCCGCCCCATGCCCTGCAGCGCCTGGACATGGGAAC
Source organism: Pseudothauera hydrothermalis (assembly GCF_003345255.1). Classification (GTDB taxonomy): domain Bacteria; phylum Pseudomonadota; class Gammaproteobacteria; order Burkholderiales; family Rhodocyclaceae; genus Pseudothauera; species Pseudothauera hydrothermalis. The sequence continues at coordinate 1,700,560 of NZ_CP029331.1, forward strand.
ACTGCGCGATCTGCGCATTCTGGACGCGCTACGCGATGCGTTGAGCGGTCAGCCCGGACGCTACACCGGTGAATACCTCGCCACCCTGTCCGGTCGCCAAATCCGCATCAACCTGCGCACCACGCCGGTGTTCGATGCCGAAGGCAAGGTCAGCGGCGGCGTTGGCATCGTGGAGGACATCTCGGCGCAGCATGAAGCCGAGAGCATGTTGAACGAAAGCGAGACCCGCTATGCGCTGGCCATGCGTGGCACCAACGAAGGTTTATGGGACTGGAACCCGGTCAGCCATTCGTTGTTTCTTTCCAGCCGCCTGCTCAGCCTGCTCGGTGCCGAAGGCGAGCACCAACGCACCACCAGCGATGAGTGGCTCAAACTCATCCACACGCAGGACCGCGCCCGCTTCCAATCCGCATTGATCGCTCATCTCAAGGGTCAAACCCCGCACTTCGAGTGCGAATACCGGGTGCTCGACCGCAAAGGAGAATTCCGTTGGGTGCTGGCCCGCGGGCTGGCTCAACGCGATGAACACGGCCGTGCCTACCGTATGGTCGGATCGATCGGCGACATCACCGAACGCAAACGCGCCGAAGCGCGCCTGCAAAGCGAACTACGCTTTACCCGCACGCTGATCGACAGTCTGCCTGTTGCCTTGTTGGTCATCCGCCCGGACGGCACCATTTCGCTCTGGAATCGTTTTTTCTCGCAGTTACTGGGTTATGAGGATGAAGAAATTGCCAACATGATGGCGATGCGCCTGGTCGCCCCCAAGGACAACGCGCTGTTGAGAGAGCGCATGGCCTGCGCACTGCAACAAGGCAAGGCCAGCGCACGCGCCGAGCTCATCACCCGCGACGGCCGGACACTACCGTTCGATTTTCTCGCCCGCAGTGTCGAACTCGAAAGTGAAACCCGCCTGTTGTGCATCGCCTCGGACATCTCGGAGCAACTGGCAATCGAAGCCAGTATGCGCGACATCAACCGTGAGCTGGAAGCGCGCGTGGCCGAACGCACCGCGCAACTGACCGCTGCGCTCAAAGAGCTGGAATCCTTCAGCTATTCGGTATCCCACGACTTGCGCGCGCCGCTGCGCGCCATCGACGGCTATAGCGCCATCCTTGCCAGCGACTACGGCCACGCCTTCGACGACGAAGCCCGCCTGCTGTTTCAGCGCATGCGTGCGGCGGTACAACGCATGGGCATGCTGATCGACGACTTGCTCAACTTGGCCCGTGTGTCGCGTCAAAACCTTGAACGTCGACGTGTCGATTTGTCTGCACTGGCCGCCGAGATCGCCCAGGAACTCCAACACAGCGACCCGCAGCGTAGCGTGCGCTTTGACATCGAACCCGATCTACAGGTCGATGCAGACCCCAGCCTGCTGCGCATTGCACTGGAAAACCTACTGGGTAATGCCTGGAAATTCACCAGCCGGCGCGACGAGGCGCAGATTCGGATCGGCCGCATACGCGACGAGGCCGGCGAAGACGGCTACTGCGTGCAGGATAACGGCGCCGGTTTCGACATGCGCTATGCCGACAAACTGTTCGGCGCCTTCCAGCGTCTGCACCATGAACGCGAGTTCGAAGGTACCGGTATTGGCCTGGCCACCGTGGCGCGTATCGTTGCGCGCCACGGTGGCCGCATTTGGGCACACGGCGAGCCGGACAAAGGCGCACGCTTCTGTTTTACGCTGGGGCGCCACAGCGACCGATCAGCCGCCGCCCCACCCGCCGACAATGCGTGATGCGACGCGCAGCCCGCGGCGCCGCGCGCAGTTCAGCCTTTGAGATCAGGGAAATCTTCCTCGAAGAACTCGTGTTCGCCGCGCACCGTCGGATCGCGCCCCTCCTCCGCCTTGCGTAGCTCCACGCGGCGGATTTTGCCCGAGATGGTCTTGGGCAGATCGACAAAAGCCAAGCGGCGGATACGCTTGTAGGGTGCGAGTTTGCCGCGCGCAAAAGCCAGAATGTCGCGCGCCAGCTCGGCACTGGGCACAAAGCCCGGCGCCAGAATCACGCAAGCCTTGGGTACGGCCAGACGGAGCGGATCGGGGCTGGGCACCACCGCGGCCTCGGCTACCGCAGGATGCTCGATCAACACACTCTCCAGCTCGAAGGGGCTGATACGGTAATCGGAAGCCTTGAACACATCGTCGGCACGACCCACATAAGTGATGTAACCATCCTCATCGATGCTGGCCACATCGCCAGTGTGATAATGCCCATCGCGCATCACTTCAGCGGTCTTTTCCGCATCGCCGGCGTAACCGGCCATCAAGCCCAGCGGACGCGCTTCCAGCGGCAACGCAATTTCGCCCTCGGTCGACGGTCGGCCTTCGGCATCCAGCAGGGCAATGCGATAGCCCGGCAGCGGACGCCCCATGGAACCGGGTTTGAGCGGCTGCCCTGGGGTGTTGCCAACCTGGGCGGTGGTCTCGGTCTGACCGAAGCCGTCGCGGATGGTAAGCCCCCAGGCGCGTTTGACCTGTTCGATGACTTCCGGGTTGAGCGGCTCTCCGGCGCCGACCAGCTCGCGCAGACGGGTCTTCACCGCCGCCAGGTCGTGCTGGATCAACATGCGCCACACCGTGGGCGGTGCGCACAGGGTGGTGACCTCGTACTTCACCAACACATCGAGCAGGGCGCGGGCGTCAAAGCGCGAGTAGTTGTACAGGAACACGCAGGCACCGGCATTCCACGGCGCAAAGAAACAGCTCCAGGCGTGCTTGGCCCAACCCGGCGAGCTGATGTTCATGTGGCGGTCGCCTGGCTGCAGACCGATCCAGTACATGGTGGACAAATGGCCCACGGGGTAGGACTGATGGGTGTGCTGCACCAGCTTGGGCCGCGATGTGGTGCCGGAGGTGAAGTAGAGCAGCAACGGATCGGTGGCGCGGGTGGCCCCGTCGGGCTCGAACTCGGCCGACGCACCATGGCTGTCGGCAAAGTCCAGCCAGCCTTCGCGGGCGCCGCCAACCACGATGCGGGTGTAGTCGCCTGCGAGGTTTGCAAACTTATCCGCGTGGGCAACGCCAATCACTACATGCGCCACCTGACCGCGCGTCATGCGGTCGGCCAGGTCGTCGGCAGTCAGCAGCGTGGTGGCCGGAATCACCACCGCCCCCAGCTTGATGGCCGCCAGCATGGTTTCCCAAAGCGGCACCTCGTTGCCCAGCATCAGCAAGACACGGTCGCCACGCTTGACGCCCTGAGCACGCAGCCAGTTAGCCACCTGGTTGGAACGCTGCGACAGTTCGGCGAAACTCAGCCGTGCTTCGCGCCCATCCTCTTCGACGATCCATAAAGCGGGTGCATCGTTGCCCCGAGCCATGACGTCGAAATAATCGAGTGCCCAGTTGAACTCAGCAAGCTGCGGCCACCGAAAACCGGCATAGGCCGTGGCATAGTCGGTGCGATGCGCGAGCAAAAAGTCGCGCGCTTGCAAAAACTGCGCGAGGGCGGTCATGGCGTCTCCTTGAGTGATGGACTTTCAACGGCTGCAAGTGGCCGCCAGCCTGATAGGTGGCGCTGACAGGGGGCGGTCAAGCCGAATGTTCCATTGTGACGTTAACGTCAACGTCAATCAAGCAGACGTCCTCGCGAAGCGCGCCCTCACCGGCATCTGCGCGCTTCGCTTGGCCCTCTCACGCCTCAGACCACTTCGATCGCAATCTTGCGCGGTTGCGCGTGCGCAGCCTTGGGGATGCGCAGCGTGAGCACACCGTGCTGGAACGAAGCCGACATTTCGGCGCTGTCGAGCTCTTTGGACAAGGTAAAAACCCGCCGATAACGCGGCACATCGACTTCGACATGCGTGGCCTCCATGCCGGCCGGTGCGCTGAGCGTCAGCGGCCCCTCCAGGGTGAGCGTTTCGCCTTCCACATGGATTTGCAACGCCTCCTTGCTCACCCCAGGCAAATCGGCATACAGCGTGATGCCGCCTGCATCTTCGATGACATCGACCGGGGGCAGCAGCGCGGCTTCTTCGCGCACGGCTTTATCTTGAGTGCTAACCTGTTCGCTCATGACCTTATCCTCCTTATCAATTGACCGGGATGCGCCGCGGCTGAGCCGCCTGTTTGCGGGCGATGCTGACATGCAACACGCCGTCGCGATAACGCGCGCTGACCGCATTCGGATCGATGTCGTCAGGCAAGGTCACCACCCGACGGAAGCGGCCGGCAAAGCGCTCGTCGATGTGCACGGTCGCCCCTTCCACGGCTGGTTCACGGGTACGCTCGCCGCTGAGCGTCAGCACCCCCTTTTCCAGCTGGACTTCCAGCGCTTCGGGACTCATCCCCGGCACGAATGCATAGATTTCCACCGAAGACGGCGTGGTGCCCACGTTCATTGCCGGATAGCCGCGCGCCACGCCACGGATGCTGGGCGACTGTGTCAGGCCGCGTTCGAGTTCGCGCTGCATGCGTTCGAACTGGGCCAGAATGTCGCGCGGGAAAAAACTCCTGTAGAGCATGTGCTATATCCTCCTGTCTGCGGATTGGTGGCGACCGACGCGACTGGCCGCCGTCAGCGCGAATCTATGAACGACAGCGGCCGCTTTCAAGGGCTTGATCCGGGATCGAGAACGCCCCAACTTCCGTCTACAAGCAAACGCCCCTTCAGCGAACAAGCGCCCCGTTCCTATGAACCGACCCAACCCCGTCTCGGCACGTCATGCCACATACAACCGCCTGCAGAGCGTGCTGCTAGTGACCGTGCTGCTTGGGCTATGCGCGCTGGCCGGCTACTTGCTTTTTGGCGACACGGGTATCTGGGTTGCCTTGGGCGCGGGCGCTTTGGCGCTGATATTGGAGCCGGCGGCGGCCGGGCGCTTGACTCTGGCCCTGTACGGCGCCCGCCCGCTCGCGCCGGAACAGGCGCCGCAGTTATGGCAGATGCTGACCACGCTGGCCCGACGGGCGCAGTTGCCGACCACGCCCGCGCTCTACTATGTCCCCAGTCCGCTGATCAACGCTTTTGCGGTCGGAAGGCGGACGTCATCGGCCATCGCCGTCACCGGCGGGCTGCTCCAGGCCCTGGATGCGCATGAAATCTTTGGCGTACTGGCACATGAAACCGCCCATATCGCGCACGGCGACTTGCGGGTGATGGGTCTGGCCGACTCTATCAGCCGCTTGACCTCGTTATTTGCCCTGACTGCGCAAATCGGCCTGGTGTTATCGCTGCCGGCCGTATTCCTGGGCGAAGTAGCCATCAACTGGCTGGCGCTGCTGGTGCTTGCGCTATCGCCGCAGTTGGCGCTGCTGGCGCAACTGGGATTGTCGCGGGTGCGTGAATTCGATGCCGACCGCGCCGCGGCCGAGCTCACCGGCGACCCTCACGCCTTGGCCAGCGCACTGGCGCGTATCGAGCGCACGCAGCGCGGCTGGCGCGCATGGCTGATGCCCGGCTGGGGCAATCCGGAACCGTCTTGGCTGCGTACCCATCCGCCTACCGAAGAGCGGATCGCCAGGCTGCTAGAACTCTCCATGCACTCGCCCATGCATGCCTGGACTGCGCAGCCTTTGGCATCCCTGCCCGCCTGGCAACTGCCGTCCCATGCGCGCTGGCGGCCGGGCGGTATCTGGCGCTAGGCAGCGGTCACTCCTGCCAACACCCCAGCACGACCGGACCACATCACCCGTACAGAGGATTACCGGCGGCCGCGGTTTAGTCGCGGAAATTGCCAAACTGCAACGGATAGTCGGTGATCGTCTTACGTACCATGGCGATCACCTCCTGCAGCACATCGCGCTTGGCGCCGGAAACACGTACCGCATCGCCCTGGATGGCGGCCTGGACTTTGAGTTTGCTGTCTTTGATCAGTTTGACGATTTTCTTCGCCAAATCCTGCTCGATCCCGACCCTGACCCGGATGTCCTGCTTGACCTTGTTGCCAGAGACTTTGAGCACCTCGCCGTAGTCCAGACAGCGCACGTCGACTTTTTTGCCGGTCATCTCCGGCAGCAATACCGCAATCATTTGTTCGAGCTGAAAATCGCTGTCGGCAAACAGGGTCAGCAGTTTGTCGGTTTGCTCGATGCGCGCGCTACTGCCTTTGAAGTCGTATCGGTTTCCGATTTTGCGGTTGGCCACATCGACCGCGTTGCGTAGGGCAACCTCATCGACTTCGGACATGATGTCGAAAGACGGCATGCGGCATATCCCCCAGTGTCAGCCGAAATGGCAAATGTAGTGATAGGGCTCGCCGACGACTTCGATGTCGAAACTGGAATCGCCCGGCACCTTGAAGGATTCGCCCGCGCCATAGGTTTTCCAATCTTGTTCGCCCTTGAGCCGTACACGGCAGCAACCCGCCACCCCTTCCATGATCTCCGGGGCAGCCGTGTTGAAGGTCAGACGGGCCGGCAGGATCACGCCGACCGATTTCTTCGAACCGTCGGCCAGCACAATGCTGTGGCTGATGCACTTGCCGTCGAAATAAACATTGGCCCGGGTGGTGATGGCCACGCCGTCTAACTGTTCGGTGATGCGCATTGCGTGCTCCGCTTATTCGATTCCCATCAATTTTTGGATCAGCCCCTTGGCCACGAAACCAACGAAGCCCAGTCCCAACGCGATGAACATCCACATCGTGCCATATCTGCCGGCTTTGGACTCCTTGGCCAGATTGCCGATGATGAAAAGCATATACACGATCAGCGCGGTAAAGCAGACCTTCAGCGAGATGTCTTCGAACTCGGCGATGGTCAGGCCAAAAATCAGAGCCTCGTTGTCCATGGCAGGCGCTCACTTAGCTGCGCTTGGCCTTGGCGTTGGCAGCGATACGCATGCGCAACGCATTCAAGCGGATGAAGCCGTGAGCGTCTTTTTGGTTATAGGCGCCGGCATCGTCCTCGAAGGTGGCGATGGTGGGATCGAACAGCGAATCGGTCTTGGAGTCGCGGCTCACCACGATTACATTACCTTTGTAGAGCTTGACCCGCACCCAGCCATTGACGGTTTGTTGGGTATGATCGATGAGCGCCTGCAACGCCTGCCGCTCCGGGCTCCACCAGTAGCCGTTGTAGATCATGCTGGCATAGCGCGGCATCAGATCGTCCTTCAGATGCGCCACTTCGCGGTCGAGAGTGATCGACTCGATGGCGCGGTGGGCACGCAGCAAGATGGTGCCGCCCGGCGTTTCGTAGCAGCCGCGGCTTTTCATGCCGACGTAGCGGTTTTCCACCAAGTCCAAACGGCCAATGCCGTGCTTGCCGCCCAGCTCATTGAGCTTGGCAAGGAGTTCATGGGCTTTCATGCGGGTACCGTTGATCGCCACCAGATCGCCCTTCTCGAACTCCAGTTCGACGTACTCGGCAGCATCTGGTGCTGCCTCCGGCGACACGGTCCAGCGCCACATCTCCTCCTCGGCTTCGGCTGCCGGGTTTTCCAGATGACGGCCTTCGTAGGAAATGTGCAGCAAATTGGCATCCATCGAATAGGGCGAGCCGCCCTGTTTATGCTTCATCTCGATCGGAATACCAGCCCGCTCGGCATAGGCAAGCAGTTTTTCGCGGGACAGCAGATCCCACTCACGCCACGGGGCGATGACCTTGACACCCGGCATCAGCGCGTAATAGCCCAGCTCGAAGCGCACCTGGTCGTTGCCTTTGCCGGTGGCACCATGCGATACCGCATCGGCACCGGTGGCGCGGGCAATCTCGATCTGCCGCTTGGCAATCAGCGGACGGGCAATCGAAGTGCCGAGCAGGTATTCGCCTTCATAGATGGTATTGGCGCGAAACATTGGGAAAACGAAATCCCGCACGAACTCCTCGCGCAAATCGTCGATGAAGATGTTCTCCGGCTTGATACCTAATTGCAGCGCTTTGGCGCGCGCCGGCTCCAGCTCCTCACCCTGGCCGAGGTCGGCGGTAAAAGTCACCACTTCGCATTGGTAAGTGTCCTGCAGCCACTTGAGGATGACCGAGGTATCCAGCCCGCCCGAGTAGGCGAGCACCACTTTCTTGACGTCGCTCATGCTCTTTCCTGTTTTTTTGCTGTGTTGGCAGCACCCACGCCCGTGGACGCCGCAATGTGTTCGCGCCGGAAGGTTATTGGGTGTCTACCTTGCCAAGCACCAGGTATTCCATCAGGGCTTTTTGCACATGCAGGCGATTTTCGGCCTCGTCCCAAACCACCGACTGCGGGCCATCGATCACTTCGGCGGTCACTTCCTCACCGCGATGAGCCGGCAGACAGTGCATGAACACCGCATCCGGCGCCGCCACCGCCATCATGTCCGCGTCCACACACCAGTCGGCAAACGCCTGCATGCGCGCTTCATTTTCCGCTTCGAAACCCATCGACGTCCATACGTCGGTGGTCACCAAATGGGCGCCCTTGCAGGCTTCCAACGGATCGGCAAACTGCTCGAAATGATCGGTGCCATACAAACCGGCACGCTCGGCCTCGACCTCATAACCGGGCGGCGTCGACACATGGACATTGAAATCCAGCACCTCGGCCGCCTGCAGCCAAGTGTTGCACATGTTGTTGGAATCGCCCACCCAGGCCACGGTCTTGCCCTGAATACTGCCGCGGTGCTCGATGAAGGTGAAAATATCGGCAAGGATCTGACATGGGTGATACTCATTGGTCAAACCGTTGATCACCGGCACACGCGAATGTGCGGCAAACCGTTCGATGATGTCCTGTTCGAAGGTGCGGATCATCACCAGGTCGCTCATACGGGAGATCACCTGGGCCGCATCCTCGACCGGCTCACCACGCCCCAGTTGCGAATCCCGGGTGTTGAGGTAAATGGCCGAACCGCCGAGCTGGTGCATACCGGCCTCGAAAGACAAGCGGGTGCGTGTGCTTGCTTTTTCGAAAATCATTACCAGCGTACGATCGAACAATGGATGATAAGGCTGGTAACGCTTGTACTTGTCCTTGATCCAACGGGTACGGTCGAACAAGTACTCGTACTCTTCGCGGGTGAAATCCTTGAACTGCAAATAGTGTTTGATCGCCGTCATCTTGGACTGCCTTCGTCATTGCGCCAGAAATTCGCGAATCAATGGCGCGAGCGTTTCGACCAGCGTCTGCGCTTCGGAAGCGTTCAATATCAGCGGCGGCAACAACCGCACCACACGCTCTGCAGTCACATTGATCAGCAAACCGGCTTCCAGCGCGGAAGCGACCAAACCCCCGCAAGGACGATCGAGTTCGACACCGATCATCAAACCGCGGCCACGAATATCCACCACCCCGCCAACGCCCGCCAGAGCTTCGCGCAAACCGGCGCGGATCGCCTCGCCAAGCTGTGCCGCATTGGCCATCAGCCCATCGCTTTCGATCACCTCCAGCGTCGTGAGCGCAGCCCTGCAGGCCAAGGGGTTGCCACCGAACGTTGAGCCGTGGTTGCCCGGCCCAAACAAACCGGCGGCCCGACCGGCCGTCACGCAGGCGCCAATCGGCACACCCGAACCGAGCCCCTTGGCCAAGGTCATCACGTCGGGCCTCACGCCGGCATGCTGCCAACCAAACCAGCGCCCGGTTCGGCCAATGCCACACTGCACCTCGTCACAGATCAGTAACCAGCCGTTTTCGTCGCAAACCCGACGCAGTTCGCGCTGGAACTGATCGTCGGCCACATTGATGCCACCTTCACCCTGGATCATTTCCAGCATGACGGCAACGATGCTGTGATTGTGTTCGCCCACCGCACGGATGGCGTCGATATCCTTGTAGGGCACGCGGACGAAACCGCTGACCAGGGGTTCGAACCCTGCCTGGGTCTTGCGATTGCCGGTGGCCGACAAAGTGGCAAGCGTGCGGCCGTGAAAAGCATTTTCCATCACGATGATGGTGGGCGTCTCGATGCCCTTGCGATGCCCGTAAAAGCGCGCCAATTTGATCGCCGCTTCGTTGGCCTCGCAACCGGAATTGCATAAAAACACTTCATCCATGCCCGCCAACGCAGCCAGCCGGTCGGCCAGTCGTTCCTGCAACGGAATGCGGTAGAGGTTGGAAGTATGCAAAACCTTTGCCGCCTGATCGGCAATCGCCTCGACAAGGCGCGGATGAGCATGCCCCAAGGTCGACACCGCAATCCCCGCCAAGGCGTCCAAATAGCGCTTGCCCGCCTCATCGTATATCCACGCGCCCTGCCCGTGTGTAAAGGCCACAGACTGCCTGGCGTAGGTATTCATTAGATGCGACATGGAAATCCCCGATCAGGATGAACCACAAAAACGCACACGGCGGCAGGTGCCGCCGTGAGATTGGCAAAGGAGCGATGGTAAGGGAATCCGACCGGGTTGTATATATTGCACCAAGCGCCGGCGGCAGCAGTGCGGCAGCTTGCGAAGCGCCGATTTCTGTTAGAATCCGCCCCGCTTTGTGAGAGTGCCTCGCTTGCCGGCAGGCCGCGGCGTCTCACCACGACTCCCGAAGCCAAACGGCGTGACACATGAATCAGAAGATCGAAAGCTTTGTCATCATCGGGGTCACGAGAGAGGGAAAGAAGTTCCGCCCCAGCGACTGGGCGGACCGGCTGTGCGGCATCATGTCGGCTTTTGGCGCCGACCATCGCATGATGTACTCCCCCTACGTGCGCCCCGGCTGCACCCTCAAGGGCGACAAAACGGTGCTGGTCGATGCCCGCCTCTACGACATCGAGCCCCTGGCCTACAAGTTTCTGATCAATTTTGCCAACGACAACAATCTGCAAATCGAACCGATCGAGGATCGACACGCAGACTGAGAGCCGCAGCCCGAGATCCCGCCAGGGCAGCCCTGAAAAGGCAAACATAAAAACAAAAACGGCGACCGAAAGTCGCCGTTTTCACATCTGCCGAACAGAAACTCAGGCAGCCATTGCCTTCACAGCGGCAGACAGACGGCTCTTATGGCGCGCAGCCTTGTTTTTGTGAATGATTTTCTTGTCGGCGATGCTATCGATGATGCTCATCGAAGCACGGAAAACCGACTGAGCCGCCGCCTTGTCGCCACCCGCGATGGCCTTGCGAACGGCCTTGATCGCGGTGCGCAGACGCGAGCGCAGGCTGGCGTTGTGAGCGCGAGCTTTGACCGCCTGACGGGCGCGCTTGCGGGCTTGTGCGGAATTGGCCATAGATTTGCTTCCCGATTTAAAGATTTATGAAAAGCTAGCATTTTAGCGCCGAAGAATGCAACGCGCAAGAAAGATTGACGCAAGCCATTTACGCACCCCAAGCCGGGGCATGCGGCTCGCGGTCCCATTCATCGGCCGCAGCTCACCCCAACATCTCGGACTTTCGACCATGATCGATTCGTAGCAAAATGGCCCGCTGTCAACACCGTGCCAACCTGGACGCCCGATGAACCGCCTGCTTCAAATACGTGAGCTCGGCCAGCAGATCTGGCTGGACAACCTTTCCCGCACGCTGATCCGCGATGGCCACCTGAACCGCCTCATTGCCGATGGAGTGAGCGGGATCACGACCAATCCTGCGATTTTTCAAAAAGCGATCGCCAGCGGGCGGTATTACCAGGAAGACCTCGCCGCTTTGAAAAACCAGCCGCTCGGCGCGGAGGCGCGTTACGAAGCGCTGGTGATCCCCGATGTACAAGCCGCGTGCGAGCTGCTGCGCCCGGTGTGGGAGGCCAGCGGCGGCACCATGGGCTATGCCAGTCTGGAAGTGTCGCCGGCGCTGGCGCACGACCGTGAAGGCACGCTACAAGCCGGTTTGCGCCTGCGTCAGGCGGTGTGTCGGGACAATCTGCTGATCAAAGTGCCCGCCACACCGGCCGGTCTGGGTGCGATCGAGGATCTCATCGCCGCCGGGGTGAGCGTCAACGTCACTTTGATGTTCTCGCTCGCCCATGTCGATGCCGTGGCTGCGGCCTACCTTCGAGGCTTGAACCGGCTGCAAGCGAGCGGTGGCGATCTTTCGCGGGTGATGTCGGTGGCGAGCCTGTTTTTGAGCCGTGTCGACACTCTGGTCGATCGACGACTCGATGCCCTGGGCGGCAAGGCGCGCGACTGGCTCGGCCGCAGCGCAGTCTCCATGGCCAAACTGGCTTATACGCGCTACCGGGCGTGCTTTCACGGTGCGGATTTCGCGCTCCTGCGCGCTGCGGGCGCACGGCCGCAATATCTGCTGTGGGCCAGCACCGGAACCAAAAACCCGGAATATAGCGATTTGCTCTACGTCGAGCCGCTGATCGGCGCCGAAACCATCAACACGCTGCCGGATGCTACGCTGGCCGCGCTGCTCGATCACGGCAAAGTCGCCAATACCTTGGATCAGGGCCTAGACCAAGCCGTGGAGTGCTTTCAAGCATTGCAGGAATTGGGCATCGACATGCAGGCGATCGGCGAAACCCTGCAAAATGAAGGTTTGCGGCAGTTCGAAGAAGCGTTTGCCAGTCTGCTTGCCCTGACCCGGTAAGCGGGCCGCCGCGCAGGCCGATCAGCGAATCCGCTCAACACCTTGGAGTTGGGTGACGATGGTGTCGAGCCGTCGGGTCGCCTCGCGCAGCGCCGCGCCCTGCTCGCACAACGCAATCAGATTGGTTTCGATCATTCGGGAGACGGCCAACAACGCATGCACAGGCGTGCCAGCGGCCGCGCGCGCGCAATCGATATGCGCCTGCAGCGAACGCAAGCGCTGGGCTTCGGCAGGCGAATGCGCGCCGATGAAACGCTCGATCGCACCGTGGCGGGCCCGGAAATAGCTTTCCGGATCCTGCTCGGCCAACCTGCGCCAATGATCGAAGTCGAAATCCGCCACGCGCCCCCCTCACGGAGCAAAAAATCCGACTCCGTGAGTCCATCGTAGGCAACCGAGGCACGCGGAACAAGCGGACTTTGCAATCTGTCCGTGAGGGTTTACCGCAATGCTTAGCTTCCACCGCGCAGCGCGGCTCAGCTTGTCGCGGCCGGCACCGCTGCGCCGGCAAGCAGCGCCGAGCGCGTGACGCCGCGAAAATCCCCGGTATTTCCGAGCAGTTCCTTCATATCCAGAATCAGCACGATCTGGCCGTTGGACAAGGTGGTCACGCCGGCCACCCCTTTGGGGCGGAAGTCATCGAGCGATTTGATGACTGCATCCTCGCGGCCGGCAAAACTGTCGATAGCAAGAATGAAGGAAAGCTCCGCGGTATGCATCAGCACGCCGTATTCCGGCGGACGCTCTTGCGGCCAACCAAGCAAGGCGGACAGAGGCAGAATGGGCAGCACTTCACCGCGCACCACCATGGTCGCTCGCCCGCCGACTTCTTTCACCTGCTCGATTTCGATTGGCAAAATCTCGCGGACCATAGACAGCGGCACCGCAAAGGGCTGATCTCCCAGACGCACCAGCAGCACCGGCAGAATCGCCAGGGTCAGCGGCAGACTGATGATAAAGGTAGTGCCTTTGCCGAGCTGAGAACGTATTTCGATGGAACCATTGAGCTTTTGGATGTTGGTGCGGACCACATCCATGCCCACCCCCCGACCGGAGACATCCGACACCTTGTCCGCGGTGGAAAAACCGGGCAGAAACACCAGATTGAAGCTCTGGCGCTCATCCATGGTATTGGCTTCCTCGTCGGTAATGAGCCCCTTTTCCACCGCCTTGGCCCGCAGTCTTTCAGGGTTCATACCATGGCCGTCATCGGCCACCATGATCAGAATGTGATCGCCCTCCTGACGCGCTTCCAGCCTGAGGATGGATTTGGCGGGTTTTCCGGTCGCACGCCGCTCCTCTGCCGATTCGACACCGTGGTCCACCGCATTGCGGATGAGGTGGATGATCGGATCGGAAAGGTCCTCGATCATGGTTTTGTCGATCTCAGTCTCCTCGCCGGCGAGCACCAACTCGACATCTTTGCCCAGATTGCGCGCCAGATCGCGCGCAATGCGCGGATACTTCTGGAACAGGCGGCCGATCGGCTGCATCCGGGTTTTCATGACCGCGTTCTGCAGATCGGAAACCAACAAATCCAGTTGGCTGACCGCCACATCGAGCGCATGCAGCGTTTCGGTATCGGTCAGTCCGTTGAGAATGTCGCTACGCAGCGCGTTGAGCCGGTTCTTGGTCAAACCGATTTCGCCCGAAAGGTTCAGCACTTGGTCCAGGCGGGCGGTATCGACCCGGATGGAGTTGTCACGGGTGCGTTCGCTGTCGCGGCGACCGGCTGGCGCGGATACGCCGGGTTTGTCGGTGGCGCGACGACCAATGGCGTGCTGGATGACCTCCTCGGGATTCGCAGCCGGCACAGCCGGTAGCGGATCGGTTTGCTTTGCCGCCTGCGCAGCCGCGCCCGCAACCGGCACCGGTAATCCGGTCACCGCGCCGTAGAGCGTGTTCCAGTCCGGTCCGGAGCCATCTGTCGAGCCGGCCGCTGCCGACTCTTTGGCTGCGGCAGGCGGCTCAGCGCTCGCGCTACCGCTGCCGAGCTCGCCGGCAATCGCGCGCTTGAGATTGGCAATCAAACCAGGGTCGGCCGCAGGCGGCTGCACGCCCTGCTCCAGAAAACCGAACATGTCACGCACCGCGGCGGTGGCGGCAAGAATCACGTCCATGGTCTCTGGGGTGACATCCAGTTCGCCATTGCGCAGTTTGTCGAACAGGTTTTCGGTCAAATGGCACAGCGTCACCAGCTCGGTAGCATTGAGAAAACCGGCGCCGCCCTTGATGGTGTGAAAACCGCGAAAGATGTCGTTGAGCAGGCCACGGTCATCGGGTGCCCGTTCGAGATCGACGAGTTTATTGTCGACACCTGAAAGCAGGTCACCCGCCTCGATCAGAAAGTCCTGCAGCAACTCCTCCATGCCGGCAAAGTCACTCATGATCCTCTCGCTCCTCATTCGCGGCACGGTCTCGTCCGTACCAGTTCTCGCCGCGGCATCCTGATGCGGCTGGCGTTTTACGCGGTTTGTTCAGTCAAAAGCCGAGGCTTTCGAGCAAATCGTCTACCTGCTCCTGGCTGGTGACCACATCGTCGCGCCCCTCGGCTGTGATGACCGGGCCATTCATTAGACCGGCATGCTTTTCGGGCACACGGTCGGTCGGCGCAACCTCGAGCAAGACCTGCAGCAGTTGACGCTCCAGCTCCTGGGCCATGTCGATGACTTTTTTGATCACCTGACCGGTCAGATCCTGAAAATCCTGCGCCATCATGATTTCCATCAGCTGCGCACTGGTCGCGCGGCTGCTCTCGGCAACGCTGCCCATGAACTGACGGGTATCGGCACTGAGACGCTTGAACTCGTCGACCGACAATTGATTGGCAAACAGCTTGTCCCAGCGCGCTTGCAGAGCGCGCGCATCGGCGTCTAACTTGTCCTGAATCGGACGGGCAATATCGACGGCGTTGAGCACACGGCTGGCGGCCTGCTCGGTCAGCTGGGCGATGTAATTGAGGCGCTGGCGAGCATCGGGAATGGCCGATGCAACCTCCTTCAAGGTTTCGTCGTAACCGAGTTCGCGCAAAGTATCGTGCACCTGACGGGTCATCTGCCCGATGCGCTGGAATACCTTTTCGGGGTCCGGCTCAGTCCGAGCGCCCGCTGCGGCCGCCGGTGCTGCGGCAGGTGGGGGCGCGCTACCGAACTGTCCGGCCACCTCGTCGAACAGCGCCTGCAGTTCATCGCTGTCTCCGCTGTCATCCTTGGCGGCCACAGCCGCCGGCTGCACCGCGGGTTTGGCCGGGCTGGCGGCGATGCTGTCGAACAGGGCTTGGAGCTCGTCCGAATCCCCCGACTCGTCGAACTTCAGCTTCTTGGCCATCTGCACATCCCCTTGTTGATTCTGACAACCCGGCTCAGGCCACCGCGCTTTTGCCGAGTTTTTCAAAAATTTTGTTCAGCTTTTCGGCCAGCGTCGCCGAGGTGAACGGCTTGACGATATAGCCGCTGGCCCCGGCCTGCGCGGCCGCGATGATGTTTTCCTTCTTTGCTTCGGCGGTGATCATCAACACCGGCAGATGCTTCAGATGCGGCGTTTGGCGAATGGTCTGCAGCAGGGTCAGTCCATCCATGTTGGGCATGTTCCAGTCGGTCACCACAAAGTCGAACTGCCCGGTGTTGAGCTTTTGCAAAGCCACCGCACCGTCTTCAGCCTCATCGACGTTGGTAAAGCCAAGCTCCTTGAGCAGATTGCGCACAATGCGGCGCATGGTGGAAAAATCGTCGACGACGAGGAATTTCATCTTAGGGTCAGCCATGATTCGATCTCCGGTATTGCTTGCTGCGGCCGAAGCGTTCAGCGTCCGCGGTTGAGCAAGGGACGCAAGGTATCGGCCAGCACGTCCGCGTCGAATTTTGCCACGTAAGCATCGACCCCGACCCGTTTACCCATGGCGCGGTTGGCTTCCGACGACAACGAAGAGTGCATCACCACCGGAATGCCGGCGAAACGCTGATCGTTTTTAATGTTGCGCGTCAGCACGTAACCGTCCATCTCCGGCATTTCGGCGTCCACCAGAATCATGTTGAGGTCTTCTGCTAGCGGCCGGCCGGTCTGATGCGCGTGATTGGCCATGCCTTCCAGACGGGTCCATGCTTCCAGACCGTTTTGCGCGTGTTTGTGCTTGACGCCGAGCTTATCGAGCACTTCGGCGATTTTTCGCCGCGCCACCGCGGAATCGTCTACGAAGAAAACATTGACCTCGTGACCGCCGACGATCGGCGCGATATTGCCAATCACGGCCTCGCCGAAGGTGTTGGCAAGGATGGTTTCGACATCCAGAATGGATACCAAACCGCCATCGGGCAACTCGGTGATCGCGGTTATAAAGTTATGAACACTGGAGGACACATTCTCCGGTGTGCGCACCTTGTCCCATTCGACACGGATGATGCGATCGACCTCCTCGACCAAAAAGCCCAGGGTGCGCTTGCTGTACTCGGTGACCATCATCGAGCCGCCAAGCGGATCGCCGGGTGCCGCAATGCCCAGTACCTTGGCCAGCGACAGCACCGGAATCACGTTGCCGCGCAGCGAGATCAGCCCTTCCACCCCGCTGGGCATGTTGGGCGCGCGGGTGATGAAGGGCGTTTTCGATACTTCGCGTACCTTGAACACGTTGATGCCGAAGGTTTCGTTGGTGCCCAACGAAAAGAGCAGAATTTCCATGCGATTCGAACCGGCGAGCATGGTGCGCCCATCGACCGCTTCCAGGAAAGTATTATCGGATTTGTCGGGACTCATGGTTGGCCTCGCCCTTATTCCTTGGAATCGCTTTTGACCTTGAGCAGACGACGCAAAGTGGTCGCCAGGCGTTGTGGCTCGAACTTGGGAACGTACTCGTCGACCCCGACCGATTTACCCAGGCTTTGGTTCGACATGCCGGACAGCGACGAGTGCATGATCACCGGCACCCCTTCGAAGCGCGGGTCCGACTTGATGTTTTTGGTCAAGATGTAGCCGTCCATCTCAGGCATTTCGACATCGGTGAGCACCAGGCTGACCAGATCTTTCACCTTGCGCCCGCTGGACTCTGCATACGCCGCGACCTTCTTGAGCTCCTCCCAGGCGGCACGGCCATTGACCGCGCTGACATAACGCACCCCCAGCGCATCCAACGTGCGGATGATCTGCTTACGTGCCACCGAGGAATCATCGGCAAAATACACCGTGAGCTCGCGATGCGATTCATCGAGCGGCTCGATATTCTGGAACATGAACTCGTCGTCGTAGCGGGTGGTCTCCGAGAGCACCTTCTCGACATCGAGCATCATCACCAGTTTATTGCCGGGCAGTTCGGTCACTGCGGTGACCAGCCCGCCCATATTGGCAACCAGCATGTCGGGCGGCACGCGCATCTGCGACCAGTCCAAGCGCAGGATGGTATCCACCGCCTCGACCAGAAAACCCTGGGTATGGCCGTTGTATTCGGTGACGATCATGATGTCGCGCGGCGTGTCCGCACCGATTCCCACATATTTGGCCAAGTCCACCACCGGCACCAGCACGCCGCGCAGGCTGACCATGCCCTCGACCGCCGAAGGCATCTCTGGCGCTGCGGTGATTGCCGGGGTACGCATCACTTCGCGCACTTTGAACACGTTGATGCCGAAGGTTTCGCGTCGGCCGGTGCGCTGGTCGACGCCCAAGGTAAACAGCAGGATTTCCAGCTTGTTGGTTCCCGCCAACTTGGTTCGGGCATCGATATTTTTGAGCAGTTCGGACATATCCATCTCCGCTGAAGCGGGTTTGCAGCAACCGGTCCAGGCCGGTCACCGCCGGGTTGTGTTCACACTATCGGCCGCTCGCGCGGCTTACTTTAGCGCTTGCCAGTGTCTCATCGCCGGCACGACTGCTGCCGGTCCGCCGGCTCAGTATTAGACATCCCGCCCGCGACAAACATTTTCTGGCAACCCCTTACCGCCGCATTGTATCGGCCGCGCGTCCCTATGACTTGAGGAATAAATGGCAATATCGCCGTCAAACCGTGCGTTTTCAAGGATCGACCGCGCAAAGGCTAGACGGTGAGCGCGCCGCGCACCCCGCTCACACGTTGGAGCAGACGCGCGGCGATTTCACCGAGCGGTACGACCTCGCACACCGCCCCGATACTGACCGCTTCCCGCGGCATCCCATATACCACGCAGCTCGACTGATCCTGCGCTATGGTCCACGCTCCGGCGCGACGCATTGCCAGCAAGCCGCGGGCGCCATCTTTGCCCATGCCGGTAAGCAGCACCCCCACCGCGGCTGCCCCCGCCTGCACCGCCGAATCGAAGAGCACGTCCACCGACGGACGGTGGCGGTTGACCGGCTCGGAGCGTGCCAGCCGGCACTGCCAACCGCCGCCCGCCATACGCTGCACCGCCAGATGAGAATGACCGGGCGCCAAATACACCGTGCCAGGCTGGGCTGTCTCGCCATCTTCGGCCTCTTTGACATGCAGCGCGCACAGGCCGTCCAGCCGGCGGGCAAAAGAGGCGGTAAACATCTCCGGCATGTGTTGCACGATGAAAATCGGCGGCATGTTCGCCGGCAAACCCAGCAACACGGTTTTGATCGCCTCGGTGCCGCCGGTCGACGCACCGATGAACACCAACCGCCCGCCACCGCTGACCGGCAAGGGGGCCGCGGCCGCTGTGCTGCGTGTGTGCGCGGGCGCGCGCGCCTCCGACGGCGGCGACACTGCCCGCACCTTTGCATGGCTTGCTGCGCGCAAGCTGTCGCCCAGCCGTTGGGCAAATTCTTCCATGGCCTGCGGCGAGCGGTTTTGCGGCTTGGCCAGCACATCCACCGCGCCGAGTTCCAGCGCACGCAGACTGGCCTCGGAACCACTGGCGGTGAGATTGGAAACCATGACCACCGGCATCGGCCGCAGACGCATGAGCTGGGCAAGGAAGTCCAAACCGTTCATGCGCGGCATTTCGACATCCAGGGTCAGCACATCGGGTGCGAGCGTGCGGATCAGCTCGCGCGCCACCAGCGGATCGGCCGCCGTGCCGACCACCTCGATGCCCGGTTGCCGACCGATGAGCTCAGACAACAGTGCCCGCATCAAGGCTGAGTCATCACAGATCAGAACGCGTACCGTCATGGTTCCTCCGCGCTCGCGCCCGCTCAGCCGCGCACACTATCGGCGCGCTTGTAGACCGTCCGCCCCAGCGAGCGGAACAAATCCGCAGCATGCATGAAACTCTCCGAATGTCCGGCAAACAGCAAACCATCCGGGCGCAATAGCGGCACGAAGCGCTTGAGAATGGCGTATTGGGTGGGCTTGTCGAAATAAATCATCACATTGCGGCAGAACAGTGCATCCAGCGGCCCTTGGACCGGCCAGACCGGATCGAGCAAATTGATGCGGCGAAACGAGATCAGCCGCTGTAATTCCGGACGCACCCGCAGCTCACCGCCCGAACTGCCTGCGCAGCGCTGGAAAAACCGCTGAATCCGTTGCGGCGACAGCCGTTCCACCCGCTCCGGACGGAACACGCCGCGCTCGCCTTGGGCAAGCACGTTGGTGTCGATGTCGCTGGCCAGAATCTGCACTGGCGGGTTGAGCGTATCGAAGGTCTCGCAGGCGGTCATGGCCAATGAATAGGGCTCTTCACCGGTGGAGGCCGCACAGCACCAGATCTTGATCGGCCGCTTTTCCTTGGCCGTCAGTTGGCGCATGTGATCGGCGAGTATCTCAAAGTGATGCGCCTCGCGGAAAAACGAGGTCAGGTTGGTGGTCAGCGAATTGACAAAGGTCTCCCATTCGCTGCGGTCCCGCTCCAGGCGTTGCAGATATTGCGCAAAGGTTTTGTCGCCGCAACTACGCAGCCGCCGCGCCAGACGGCTATACACCATGTCTTGCTTGGCCGGCGACAACGCAATGCCGGCGTGCTGGTAGATGAGTTTACGTACACGCTCGAAGTCGGCCTCGGTGAATTCAAATTCGCGTTCGCGCGTCGGCTGCGCCCCCATGCCCGGCCACTGTATGCCGCTCGGTGAGGATGCGCGCGGCACACTGGATGCCGTGACCAGAGGCGGGATGCCGATTGTGCGCGCCGGTGTGGCGGGCGGTGCAGGCGGGATAGCGGGAGGCCGCAACGGTGCGCGGGGTCGATCGCCGGTGCTCATCGTCAAAACGCCTCCCAATCATCTTGCATGGTCTTGTTTTCCACAACGCGCTTACGCACCTTGGGCAGCGGCGCTCCGCGTGCGGTGCGCACGGCGCCGGTTGCCGGGCGAGACGTCAGTTTAACAACACCGCTGCCGGCTGCGGCGGCTGGGCCGACCGGCGGCTGCGGCGTCTTGTTCGTCGCCTCCCCGATCTCGAATACACCGACGGCTTCGACCAGGCCACGGGCTTGCTCGTCCAGGCTGGCCGCAGCGGCGGCGGCCTCCTCCACCAACGCCGCATTGTGTTGTGTCATCTCATCCATTTGCCCGACCGCGGCGCTAACCTGCTCGATACCCTGACTCTGCTCGCGGCTGGCTTGCGCGATGTCGCTTACCAGCTCTGTCACCCGATGAAAAGCGGCAACGATTTCTTCCATCGTGCGCCCCGCTTCATCGACCAGCCGCACACCGCCTTCGACCTTGTTCGCCGAATCGGCAATCAAGCCTTTGACCTCGCGCGCCGCCTGCGCGCTGCGCTTGGCCAGCGCCCGCACCTCGGCCGCCACCACCGCAAAGCCGCGCCCCGCTTCGCCGGCGCGCGCGGCTTCCACCGCGGCATTGACCGCCAGGATATTGGTCTGGAAGGCAATCGAGTCGATCAGCCCAATGATGTCCTCGATGCGCCGCGCAGCATGCTCAATCTCAGCCATGGTGGCCACCACCTGGCGCATGGTCGCCCCGCCCCGTTCGGCCATGGTGTTGGCGTTGGCTGCCAATTCGCGCGCCACCTGAGCGTTATCGGCGTTCTGATGCACGGTGGCGTTCAGTTCTTCCATGGCGCTGGCGGTCTGCTCCAGCGCGCCGGCCTGCGCTTCGGTTCGTGCCGACAGTTCGGCGTTACCGGCGGCAATCTGGCGCGTCGCGGTGCTGATCGCCTCGGCCGAACTCTTGATACGCTCGACCACCTCGAGCAGTCGCGCCACCGTGGTATTGGTATCGTCCTTGAGCCGGCCCAGGGTACCCACATAGTCGCCGGCGATCCGCTCGGTGAGTTGGCCGCTGGCCACCGCTTCCAGCACCCGGGCCACTTCCTCGACGCTGCCAGAAATCACTGCCATCAGTCGGTTGAGCCCCTCGGCCAGCTGCAGGAAAAAGCCGCTTTTACCCTCCAATAGCACCCGACCGGAAAAGTCGCCGGCGGCCGCGCGGCTCACCAAGCCGGTGAGTTCGGCCTCCGCTGCCAACTCATCGGTGCGGTCCCGCCATTCTCCCACCGTGCCCAACATTTGCCCCGTGCCATCGATGATCGGGTTGGTGGTCACCACGAAGTGTCGGCCGCCGATTTGCATATCGATGCGGGTCTGCTCACGCAGATTGGCCAGCCGACGCACCGCGGCCTCGGGGTCGGGATACAACTGGCCGATGTTGCTGCCGATGAACCGCGAGGCGTCGAAGTCAGGCAGATCGCGGCGAATTTCGGCTTGCACACGCTGCAGTGTGCGCAACAGTGCAGGGTTGGCGTAGATCACCCGGCCGTCGATATCGGCGATGCGCACATTGGTTTCCACGCACTCCAGTGCCTGGCGGATGCGCAGATTCTCCGCCGCTTCCCGCCGCCGTGCCTCGAAATCATAGCCCAGGCGGATTTTCATCGACTTGAGCGCTTGCAGCAGCCGACCGAGTTCGTCGTTACGGGTGGCTGAAATCTCGCCCTGAAAATCGCCCGCGGCCAGCTTCTCCAGCGCTCTACGCGCTTCGGCCAACGGCCGGCTGAGGGTGCTGCGCACCAGCCAGACCAGAGCGCCGCACACCGCCGCAATCGCCAGCACGCCGGCACCGAGCAACAAGCGGATGTCCTCCATGCGCGCCAAAGCCGCTTGGCGCCGCGCCGCATCGCCACCGCCTGTATCGGCCAGTTCGAGCACATCGGCCAGCATGGCTGCACTGCCCAGCCAGCCGACCGCCGCCAACGCAATCACCAACAGCATCGCCAAGCCCAGCGACCACCACAGCTTGCTCACCAGGGTAATGTCACGGTAGCGGCGCGCGCAGCGCGCCAACAGACTGTTGGAAACCACCCGCCCGTGACGCACCACCAGCCCGCAGTCTGGCTCCTCACGCAAGCGACGGTAGTCGGTTTCCGCCCGATCGATGCGAGTGCGCAGCGCGCGTCTACCCACTGAAATGTAGCCGGTAATACGACCGTTTTCGATGATCGGCGCCACACTGCCCAGCACCCAGTAATGGTCGCCATTACGGCAACGGTTCTTGATCAGCCCGGACCACGGCCGCCCGGCCGCCAAATCGCGCCATAGATCCTCGAACACCGCTTTGGGCATGTCCGGATGCCGCACGGTGCTGTAATCGGCGCCGATCAGCTCGGCTTCCGAATAGCCACTCACTTCGACGAAATCCGGGTTGACGAAGGTAATACGGCCACTCGGGTCGGTGCGCGAGACGATGAGGTGACGCGGCTGGACTTCGACCTCACGTCCGGTCAGCGCTTGCCTGTGCTCCATTGTCGATGTTCTCCCGCGCTTTACACCGCGATCGTTCCTACCCAGTCGTCCATTTGATCAAGCGGCCATCTGGTCTACGGCAATTGCTCGCGCATCTGTAGCACATGGCCGGCACACCGACACAGAAAAACCCGGCCACCGCTCAGGCCGCCAGGGTCTGACCGCTGCGTAGTCGCTCCAACAGCCCAGCCACATCGAAAATCAGTGCCACTTTGCCATTGCCCAGCACGGTTGCAGCGGAAAATACCGGCAGACGGCGAAAATGGTCCCCCAGGTGTTTGATCACCACTTGCTGCTGATCGATCAGGCTGTCGACCAATACCGCCGCCCGCATGCCGTGCGCCTCGACCACGACCATGATGCCAGCACACCAATCGGAGGCCGCCTGCGGAACACCGAGCACCCGACCGAGCTCGATGACCGGCAGGTAGTCGCCGCGCACACGGATCATGCGCGCCTGACCGCCCACCACGACCACCGCATCGGGCGACACCTGCAGTGTTTCGGTGACAAAGCCAAACGGCAGCACGTAGCGCTCTGAACCAATGCCAACGATCAGTCCATCGACGATGGCCAGCGTCAGCGGCAAGCGCACTCCGATACAGGTTCCACGCCCCGGCGTCGAGCGGATTTCCAACTGCCCGCCCAGCGCCTGCACATTGCGCTTGACCACATCCATGCCCACCCCGCGGCCGGACAAATCGCTGATTTCATCCGCCGTGGACAAGCCCGGCTCGCAGATCAGTTGCCATACCTCGGCATCGCTCATACCTTCGCGCACCGGCAACCCGCGCGCCTGCGCACGCGCCAGTATGCGCTCGCGCGACAGGCCGGCACCGTCGTCTTCGACTTGGATCAGGATATAGCTGCCTTGATGCGCCGCGCGCAGCACCAGCCGGCCTTCCTCGGGCTTGCCGGCAGCCCGGCGCAGTGCGGGCGCCTCGATGCCGTGATCGAGCGCATTGCGCACCAGATGGGTAATCGGGTCGGCAATACGTTCTACCAAACCTCTGTCTAAGGCGTTGTGCTCGCCTTCCATCTGCAGCCGCACACGCTTGCCGAGCCGCGCGCTCAACTCACGCACCAGCCGCGGAAAACGGCCAAAAACCATGGACACCGACACCATTCGGATCGACATCACCGATTCCTGCAAAGCGCGGGTGTGACGTTCGAGCAAACCCAGACCGTGCATCAGGCGATCCAACACTTCGGCGTCGACCTGGTTTGCCACCTCCTGAAGGATCGAGCGGGTAATCACCAATTCGCCGACCAGATCGATCATCTGGTCCACTTTGTCCACGCCGACTCGAATCCATGCGTCCGCAGACGACCGGCTAGCCACGGACACGGCCTTCGGCGGCGACTGCGCAAGGGTTGTCTGCGACGCGGACATTTCCGCGTCGCCCACCGGCGGCTCGCCGGCAGGCTGCCCCTCGCGCCTGCCAGCGGGCGGAAAGGGCTGGAACAAGGTATAACTGCCGTCTTCGGCCTCCTCCGCAAATCCGCCCGATGACGCGGGGTCTGGAGCATCCGGCGGCATTCGAGTCAGATGCAAAGCCCCCGGATCGGTCACCAGTTCCAGCACCGCACGCAGCGCCGACTCCTCAGCGCGGGTGCTCAGACGTACCCGCCAGCGCCCCTCGGGCTGCTGCGCTGGCGGACGCT
The DNA here is from genome assembly GCF_003345255.1 of Pseudothauera hydrothermalis. Taxonomy (GTDB): domain Bacteria; phylum Pseudomonadota; class Gammaproteobacteria; order Burkholderiales; family Rhodocyclaceae; genus Pseudothauera; species Pseudothauera hydrothermalis. The sequence goes on from NZ_CP029331.1 coordinate 1,725,235, forward strand.
CGATGATCTCCAACTCGCCTAGACGCCCCAGTTCATCGAGCATATTGCCCACCAGCAACCCGCTGCCAGCCACCACCCGGGTCAGGTTGAAAACCAGCTCATAGCGGCGCAGATCGTCATGGTCCTGGAACCGGTCTGCGCCATCCGGCGCTTGCGTCGCCAAGGCAGCCAAGCGCTGACGCAGCCGTTCCGCACGCCCGGTATCCGGTTGACGCGCGCCGCGGTGGGCATCGAGCAGGCTGCGCAGCACATCCACGGCTTCCAGCCCGGCGTCGATCATCGCCCGCGTCAACCCGAGCTTGCCCTTGCGTACACGGTCCAGCATGTCTTCCAGCTCATGGGTCAGTGCCGCCATGTCCTCAAAGCCAAAAGTGGCGCTCGAACCCTTGATGGAATGGGCAGCGCGGAAAATCTCGGCCACCTCACCGGCAGACGGCTGCCGTTCGTCCAGCCGCAGCAGCAGTGCTTCGATGTTGGCCAGGTGTTCTTCGGTCTCCTCGAAAAACACCTGGTAGAACTGACGCATGTCCAGACTCATTGTCAGCCCCGTTTTTTATCGCCCCAACACGCGATCGGTCAGTTCCAGCAAGCGTCGCGGCTCAAAAGGCTTGACCAGCCAGCCGGTGGCGCCCGCCGCCCGGCCACGCGACTTGGCCTCGACCGAGGATTCGGTGCTCAAAACCAGCATCGGGGTGAAACGGTAACGCGGCTGCGCACGCAGACGGGCGATCAACGTCAGGCCGTCGACTCGCGGCATGTGCAGGTCGGTCAGCACCAGATCGAAAACATCCGCGCTGGCCTTCTCAAAGGCTTCCATGCCATCGGCGGCCTCGCTGACCCTGTAGCCGGCCGAGCGCAAGGTGTAGCCGACGATCTGCCGGATGGCGAACGCATCGTCGACGACCAGAATGTGTTTGGACATGGGAAGTTCCAAGCCGGGCTAAAAGCGCTCGCGGCAACGGCGCACCGCAAGTGCAAACCGGGACCGCGCCTGGAACTTATCGACCGTGCGTCGGCACAACTTTAGCGTTGGCACTCACTGCCCAGGACGCGCCGGCGGCGAGCCCGTGCGCAGCGCGTCGCTGCTGAGCGGGCTGTCCTGGCCCACTTCGATTGCGCGCTGGCCCGCCCCCTCGCCGCGCAAGGCTTCTTCGGTCTGCTTGTTCAGCACGATGATGCTGATCCGCCGATTGGCCGGATCGCGCGGATTGTCCGGATTGAAATGAATGGTGTCGGCAAGCCCGACCACGCGCAACACCTTGCCCGGCTCCAACCCGCCGGCCACCATCTCGCGGCGCGAAGCATTGGCGCGGTTGCTGGACAGTTCCCAGTTGGAAAAGCCGCGTTCGCCGCCGGCATAAGGCGCCGAGTCGGTATGCCCGGACAGACTCACATGATTGGGCACCTCATTGAGCGCACGGCCGATGGCGCGCAGCAGCTCGCGGGTGTAGGGTTGCAATTCGGCGCTGCCGCTTTGAAACATCGGCCGGTTCTGCTCGTCGATCAGCTGAATGCGCAAGCCCTCCAGGGTGATGTCCATCAAGATCTGGTCCTTGAACGGGCGCAACGCAGGGTCGGCCTCGATGATCGCCTCGATGCGTCCTTTCAGATCGAGCAAACGCGCGCGTTCCGTGCGCCGCTCTTGGGCGAGCACATCCTCCATATCCGGGGGCAAGCGCTGCCGGCCGGTCGCCGCATCCAGGTTGATGGTCCGGCGATCCTGCACATCGCCACGCTTGACCTGGCCCAACGAGCGGGTCAAATCTTCCCCGCCCCCCTGAATCACGCTGGAACTGTCACCTACGCCGCTGCCGCCTCGCTGCGCCAGCTTGAGCGGGTTTTGAAAATGATCGGCAATGCCCTCCAGATCGCCCTGCGCGGTGGAGCCGAGCAACCACATCAGCAGAAAGAAAGCCATCATCGCGGTCACGAAGTCCGCGTAGGCAATTTTCCACGCGCCGCCGTGCGCCGCACCGCCGCCTTTTTTGATGCGTTTGACGACGATAGGTTGTTGAGTGTCGTCACTCATGCTTCAAGCATCCACCAGGCAAACACAAGCGGCTCGGGGCATGTTCGATACCGGTCCGGCAATCAACCCTTGCGGGACTTGATGTCCTGTTCCAGTTCGGCAAAGGTCGGGCGGTCGGTGGAAAACAACACTTTGCGGCCGAATTCCACCGCTACCTGCGGCGCATAGCCGTTCATGCTGGCAAGCAGCACCACCTTGATACATTGGTAAATCTTGCCGCCCTCTTCCACCTTCTGCTCCAATTGGCCGGCAATCGGCTGCACGAAGCCATAAGACAGCAGAATACCCAGGAAGGTACCAACCAGCGCGCCGCCGATCATCTTGCCCAGCACCGCAGGCGGCTCACCCACCGAGCCCATGACGTTCACCACACCCATCACCGCCACCACGATACCGAAAGCCGGCAGCGCGTCGCCCACTTTGGCTACCGCATGAGCCGGACCATGGGCTTCGGCGTGATGGGTCTCGATCTCCATGTCCATCAGATTTTCGATCTCGAAGGCATTGAGGTTGCCACCGACCATCATGCGCAGGTAATCGGTCAGAAATTCGACCGCATGATGATCCGCCATCACACTTGGATACTTCGAAAAAATCGGGCTGGACTCGGGGTTTTCGACATCGTTTTCGATGGACATCAACCCCTCTTTGCGAACCTTGGCGAGAATCTCGTACATCATCGCCAACAGATCCATGTACATGGCCTTGTTGTAAGGCGAGCCTTTGAGCGCCGAGGGGATGGCCTTGAGCGTTGCCTTCATGCTTCGGCCGGTATTGCTGGCCACGAAACCGCCGATCATCAGCCCAATGATGGCCAGATACTCCAGCGGCACCCACAGCGCCGCCAGACTGCCATGAACCGCATATGTGCCGACCGAAGCGGCAAGAATGATCACATATCCGACTATCAGTAGCACCAGGCACCTCTGCGCGTCCGCTCCTGTGGCGGGAGCCTGAAAAAATACTGTTTTCCCAACGGCACTGCCAAGTAAAACTTGAGCCGAGCGCCAAAAAACACCGGGGCCGCCTGCACAACAGGCGACCCCGGCGCCGGTTACGGCCTCGGGCGCAAGATTCAGTCGATCTCAGCCTTGACTTTTTTTGCCGCGCGCTTGGTTTTGCCAGCCCGCGACGGCATGTTACACAGCCCGCATACGAAGTGCTGCGTGGGATCATAGGCATGGGCCACAAAGTGGCCGCCGCAGGTGGTGCATGCGGCCATCTGGATGAGATCCGCGTCATAAAAACGTACCAGGGTCCACGCCCGGGTCAGGCTGAGCACCGGCTCCAGACCGTCCGCCTCCATCTGGTCCAGATACAGATGGTAGGCCTTGAGAATCGAATCCAGCCCTTTGAGTCCGGCACGCTCGCTGAAGAAGCGGTAAAAACCCATGAACAGCGAGGCATGCACATTCGGCTGCCAGGTCATGAACCAGTCGGTGGAAAACGGCAGCATGCCTTTAGGCGGCGAGACGCCGCGCACTTCTTTATAGATTTTCAGCAAGCGTTCGCGGCTGAGCTGGGTCTCGGCTTCGAGCATCTGCATGCGCGCGCCCAACCGCACCATTTCCACCGCGCGCTGGATGTCTTCGGCTTCCTGAATGATGCTTTTGTTCTTCATCGTTCCACTCCCTCACAGCGCTCTGCGGTAGCCCGCGATGCTGTAATGATTGCTGCGTGCAGCCCGGAAGTTGCCGGGTCCCGCCCTTCGCCTGCCATCAGCCCGGCCAGCAGGCTGTCATCGAAACGAAACTGCGGTATCAACACTTGGCTGTTGGCCATACGCACCAACTTTGCGGCACTGAGCCCCAGCAGCAGGTCGGCCACCTCGGCGCCGATACCCAGCCGGTACATCGCAGTTTCGCGATCGCTACGCAACATTTGCTGCGCCAGCATCAGATAGGCGAGGTTCAGTTCCCGGATTTCTGCTTGAAAGTCGGGGCGATCCATGTAAAAAAGCTCCCTATCAGGGACTCGTAGTGCAAAGTTAAAGTAAATTCTGAACAAAGGCCAGCAAACTGGCCAGCAGGACGGTCAGAAATCTATCGTAACGACAAACCGAGACACATTGTAAGAATTTTCCTTACAAGAACCATCCGCCGCTCACCGGCACCCACGCCCGCTTTTACAACTTTAGCCAGTTCAGGCGCGTTTGTGTGGCGGCACACTCCGGACTTGGCCGCCTTGGCGCGCACAGTGTTGCAAAAAACCTACGAATAAATCGCCGCGGCGCTTGCCGGGCGTCCAAAGTAATAGCCTTGCAGACAATCGCAGCCAGCCACACGCAAAAGCTCGACCTGGCCGATGGACTCCACCCCTTCGGCAATGGTGGATAGTTGCAGGCTTTTTGCCAGCGCAATGATCGCCCGCACGATGGCCGTATCCTCGGTGCGATCGCCTACCTCGCGCACGAAAGATTTGTCGATCTTGATGATGTCGATTGGCAAACGTTTGAGATACGACAGTGAAGAGTATCCGGTGCCGAAATCGTCCACCGCGACCTTGACCCCCATATTCTTGAGCGCGCGCAGCATAGCGGCGGCGGCCTCAACATCGGTCATCAGCGAGCTTTCGGTAATCTCCAGAATTAGACTGCCTGGCGGCAGACGGCTTGCTTGCAGGGCGTCGGAGACCACTTCGAGCAGTCGCGGCTGGGCAAACTGGACCGCCGACACATTCACCGACACCCGCGCACGCGCGTGCCCTGCATCGATCCACTGCCGTAGCTGACGTACCGCCTCAAACAACACCCAGGCGCCGATTTCGGCAATCATCCCGGTCTCATCGGCCAGCGCGATGAAGCGATCGGGCGATAGCCTACCCAGCCGCGGATGCCGCCAGCGCAACAGCGCTTCGGCGCCCACCGGCCGGCCGTGAGCGGTCCCGACCACTGGTTGGTATTCAAGAAACAACTCGCCGCGCTCGATGGCATGGCGCAAATCGGCTTCCATTGCCAACCGCTCGGCCGAAGCGGCATTCATGGTGCGCTCATAAAACCGCACCCCGTTGCCGCCGGCGCGCTTGACCTGAGCGATGGCGGTCTGCGCATTCATCAACAGATCGAGCACTGTCTCGCCATCGGAGGGCAGCATCGCCACCCCCACACTGGCGGTCAGAAACAACTCCACCCGGTCCTTGAGTAGCGGCTGATCGAAACTGCGCACGATCCAACGGGCGATGGTCTCGACCGCGTCCCGATCGCTGGCACCCGGCACGAACAGTCCGAATTCGTCACCTCCCAGGCGCGCCAAGAGGATCTCCGGCGCCAACCCCGCCCGCAGGCGGCAGCCGACCTGGCGCAACAGCTCATTGCCTGCCTCATAGCCGAAACTTGCATTGATGCGCAAAAAGCGATCCAGATCGACCACCAGCACCGCGCCACTGGGCGGCCGTCCGCGCGCCTGGCTATCCTGGATGGCGGCGGTCACCTTGCTGCAAAAAAGTTGATGATTAGGCAGCGCCAAAAGGCTGTCGAAATACGCCAGTTGCTCGATCCGCGAATCGGCCCGACGCACCGCGCGACGCGCCCGCAGGCCGCGAAGCTCGCGCTCGACCACCGGCACCAGGCGCTCATAGTCGCCCTTGGCAATGAAATCATCCACGCCTTCGTACATTGCAGAGACGGCCTGCCGATCCGAAATCTGCCCGGAATGGATGATGAAAGGCACATCTTTGCCGCTGCGTTTGAGCACATCCAACGCAGCCAGGGCATCGAAGCCCGGCATCTGATGATCGGCCAGAATGATGTCCCAGTCCTCGCTGGCCAAGGCTGCCGCCATATCCAGCGCGCAATCGACCCGCCGGCAATCGACCGGCAAACCCCGACGGCCCAGTTCGGCCCGCACCAGATAAGTGTCGTCCTCGGAATCATCGACCACCAGCATGCGGACCGGCGCGTCATTCATCGCAAATATTTCCTCGCTCATCTTGCCCATCGGCGCTCGCCCTGCAAACGCGTCACCCCATTTGCTGCACCGCTGCAATACGGTTGCGCCCCCGCCGCTTGGCAAGGTATGCGCCTTCGTCGGCGCGTTTGATCAGTGCATCCAGATTCGCCATGCTCGCATCCCGCGCCGCCACGCCGACGCTGATACTGACCTGCAGTCGCAGCTCACCATGAGCCACCTCCAACGCATCGACCGCTTGGCGCAAACGCTCGGCGCAGCCGATGGCCGCGGTCAGTTCGCTTTGCGGGCAAATCACCAGAAATTCATCGCCACCGGTGCGGCAAATCACATCCTGTCCGCGCAGCGCGCCGCGCAGGGCTTCGGCGGTGGCCATCAACACACGGTCGCCGGCGTCGTGGCCGTGGGTGTCGTTGATCTGCTTGAAGTTGTCCACATCGATGATCATGCAGGCCAGCGGCTGATCGTTACGCGTTGCCGCCAACCACGCCTGCTGCATGCGGTCGAGGGCGTAGCGACGGTTCGGCAAGCCGGTCAGCGTATCGGTGAGCGCAGCTTCCTGCAAACGACGGTTGCTCACCGCCAATTCGGCCGCATAGCGGCGAATCTGCTCACGATCGCGTTCGAGTTCCTGCTGCAAACGGACCACACGCAAACCGGCGTGCAGGCGGGCTGCCAACAGCCGCGGCTTGACCGGTTTGCCGACAAAATCATCCGCGCCGGCTGCGAAAGCCTCAACCACCCGATCTTCTTCGTCCAATTCAGTCAGCAGCAACATGTATGCACTGCGGCCGATGCGGGTGGCGCGCAGTGCGCGCACCAGCGCCAACCCGTCCATCTGCGGCAGCGCCCAGTCGCTGAGTAAAATATGCGGCTGGATTTCGAGCGCGCGCTCCAGGCCGCCCGCCCCGTCAGCCGCTTCAAACACCTGACAATCGGCCGCCTCGAGCACTGCGCGCAACTGGGCGCGAAGGGCCGGGTCCGCGGCCACCACCAGCGCCCGCACCGAGCCATCGACGGCCTCATCATTCACCGTTACCTCCCCGCTCTGGCCGCTTTCGCACTCGAACCCGCTGTGCTCAGGAGTGGCCGCTCGGAACGCTTCGCCGCCGCGCTGTTTGGCCGCCTCGATGAGCGCAGAAAACACCGGGGGCTCGGCCGCAGGCAGCGCCAAATCGCTCACCCAGTCGCGCCACATGGCAACGATCCGATCGGCTGCGGCCAACAACTCATCCGGCGACATCTCGAACGCTGCCACCGTGTCGATCAACTCACGCAGCAATGCCGGCCGGTCCGCCGTTGGCGCAAGACACAGCGCCGCCATCGTGCGAGCGGCCAGCAAGGTTTTGAGCAGCAGAAAATCACGGCTGCCCGGCGCAGCGCCGGAGCGCTCAGGGGTTTCGCTCAACCGGACCGGTTCGACCAGCACTTTGGGCACCCCCCAATCGGCAAGCATGGCTGCGGATAGATCGGTGTGCGTGATCGCAAAGGCGCGCTGCTCCAGATCCGCAAGCCGTCGTTCCGGATAGCGCCTGGCCTCGGCAAGAATCCGTGCATACTCGGTCGGGTAAATCGTCGCCAGCGCCAGCGAACCGACATCCGACAGCAAACCCAGGCTGAACAACTCGTCCGGCGCCCCCGCTCTGTTACGCTGGGCAAAGACCTGGGCGGCCACCGCTGCGGCCAGCGAGGAGGACCAAAAGGCATCGTAGTCGAAGCGTTCGCACGCGCCGCCGCGGTAGTCCGAGAGCAGCGAAAAACCCAGCGCCATGGTGCGCACCGCAGGCAGGCCAAGCACCATCAACGCCTCCTGCACCGAAACCACCGGCCGCCGGGTCATAGCCACGATACCGTTGGCCGCTTTGATCAGGCGGCCAACGAAGGCCGGATCGCTGCGAATGATCCGCGCCAGTTCCGCCATTGACACATCCTCCTGTTGGGTCAGGCGGACGATGGCCAGCGCCACACCCCGCGGCGAGGGTAGCTCGCCCGATGCCTTGAGCGCCTCATATCGGCTGGAATCGAAGTGGCTTGCCATAGTTTTCCGTGTCAGGCGTTGCTGCGCATGCTGCAGCATGTAAAACGCCCCGACTTTACCCTGCGCGCAGGATGGCTGTGAAGGAGCCGAATCGCTCACATTGCGGGGGCAAGGGAAAACCCGTATCCGTCGCAACGACCCCGGAACGGTGCGCAAAACGCATCGTCAAGCGTAACGCCTGCGCGCTAGAATCCATGCATCGACCGCCCGTCCTGCCCGCCATGAAGTACTGCTCCAATTGCGGCGCCCCAGTAGAACACCGTGTGCCGCCTGGCGATACGCTGCCCCGACACGTATGCCCGGCCTGCGGCAGCGTTCATTACCAGAATCCCAAAGTGGTGGTGGGTGCCCTGGCCGAATGGGGCGGACGCATTTTACTGTGCAGGCGGGCCATCGAACCGCGTCAGGGTTTCTGGACCCTGCCCGCCGGGTTCATGGAAAACCGTGAGACCACCGCTGAAGCGGCCGCCCGCGAAACCCTGGAAGAGGCATGCGCACGCATCCAGGTTGGCGCGTTGTACACCTTGTTCGACATCCCGCACATCAGTCAGGTGCATCTCGTTTATCGGGCTCAGCTACTTGATCTCAATTTCCGTCCGGGCGAAGAATCCTTGGATGTGGCGCTATTCGACGAAGCCGACATCCCCTGGCGTGAGATCGCCTTCCGTTCCATCGAACGCACCTTGCGCTTGTATTTTGAAGACCGTCGGCGCGGCCACTGGCCTTTGCACACTGGCAGCATTCTGCCGTCCACAAACCCGCCGTTCGACTGAACCCTGCCCGCATTCTGTGCTCGAAGCCAACGACCTACTGCAGGCCGACACGCCGCTTCGGGCCGCGCTTGCGTGCTCGCGCCCCAATCTGGTCTGATAGCGCTCATGCTGCCGGCCGCCGCTTCGCCGGCCACACCAAAGGGAGACGCTGTGCAGCCTCTCACCGCCTCAGCCTTGTCGCAGATCGAGCTCATGGACGGCCGTGCCGCGGGCCGCTGGCCGTGGATTCTCGCGTTGGACATGCACGGTCAGCCGTATCGTTGGGTGAGCTGGCAGACCGCTTGCCACTACTACGCACGTGACATGGTGGCCTGGAGCATTGGCGAGCGCCATTTTGTGATCCGCGGCGGTGTTTGCCGCATGACCGGCCAGCGCTCCGAGATCACCGCCAACAGTATTATCGCCATCAAGGGACGCGCCCAACGTGCAGATTTTCTGCAGCAGGTGCCGCCACTCAACAACCGCGAACTGTTCCGCCGCGACCGTCAGCTGTGCGCCTACTGCGGCCAGCGCTTTGCAGCCGCGGCCCTGACCCGCGACCACATCCAGCCGATATCGCTGGGCGGCCGTGACACTTGGATGAATGTGGTCACCGCCTGCCGGGCCTGCAATCAAAGAAAAGGCGGGCGCACTCCGGAACAGGCCCGCATGCCCCTGCTCTACGCGCCCTATGTGCCCAACAAGGCGGAGTACCTGATCCTGTGCAATCGCCACATTCTTGCCGATCAGATGGATTTCCTCACCCGCCATCTGCCCCGGCAAAGTCGCTTGCGTCTGACCGGCTGAGCGCTTCCAAGCAGTTCCGGTGTGCCGTAGCCAGCCGGCTCGGGGTAATATTCTCCGCTTGACCTGCAGCGCTGGCGCAGGGCCCTGGCATGCCTGCACGGCGACCGGGGAATCAACAGGGAGCCCTCTTAAAACATGCCTTCATCCAGTCCGTCCGCAGGCCAAGTGCCGCGCCTGCGCCTGACCGGCATCCGTAAAGTTTATCCGGGCGTGGTCGCCAATGACGGCATAGACCTGCTTGTCGAACCCGGGGAAATACACGCCGTGCTGGGTGAGAACGGCGCCGGCAAGTCGACGTTGATGAAAATCATCTATGGGGTAACCGCGCCCACTGCCGGCCAAATCCATTGGGAAGGCAAAGCGGTCAGCATCGACAGTCCGGCCCGCGCGCGCGCGCTTGGCATTGGCATGGTGTTCCAACACTTTTCCCTGTTCGAAACACTGACCGTCACCGAAAACATCGCGCTGGGCCTGCCTGGCAAACCATCGCTGGCGGAACTGGCCCAGCGGATCGAAGCGGTTGCGCAGCGCTACGGCCTGCCGGTGGAGGCGCGCCGCCACGTCCATGCGCTGTCGGTGGGCGAACGCCAGCGGGTGGAAATCATCCGCTGCTTGCTGCAAAACCCCAAGCTGTTGATCATGGATGAGCCCACCTCGGTGCTCACCCCGCAGGCGGTCCGCAAGCTGTTCCAGACTCTGCGGCAAATCGCGGCCGAAGGCTGTTCGATTCTCTACATCAGCCACAAGCTGGACGAAATCCAGGCGCTGTGCGATACCGCCACCATACTGCGCGGCGGGCGGGTGACCGGGCACTGCCGTCCGGCCGAAGAAACCGCGCAATCCATGGCACGGCTGATGATCGGCAAAGACCTGCCGGTTTGCCAGCACGGCCCGGCCACCAGCGGCGGTGAGCTGCGCTTGCGTCTTGCCGGCCTGTCGCATGCGAGCGCAGACCCTTTTGGCACCGATCTCAAAGACATTCATCTGGATGTCCATGCGGGCGAAATCGTCGGTATTGCCGGCGTGTCCGGCAACGGCCAGCAAGAACTGCTGCAGGCCATCTCCGGCGAGGAAGTCATCGCCGAGAAATTTCCGGTGCAAATCTGCGGTGTCGAAGCCGGCCGCCTGAATGCGGCACAGCGTCGCCGCCTGGGCCTGTGCTATGTGCCCGAAGAGCGCCTCGGGCGCGGCGCGGTGCCATCGATGTCGCTGGCCGAAAACGCCATCCTGACCGCCGCGCACCGTGCCGGCCTGGTGCGCGCCGGGCTGCTCGCCGTCTCGCGCGCCAAGCGCTTTACCGCCGAATGCATCGAACGTTTCGACGTGCGCTGTAGCGGAGCGCAGGCCGCGGCAAGTTCGCTGTCGGGCGGTAATTTACAAAAGTTCATCCTGGGCCGGGAGATTCTGCAGACACCGCGCCTGTTGGTGTGCGCCCAGCCGACTTGGGGAGTGGACGTGGGCGCAGCGGCCTTCATCCGCCAGACCCTGATCGATCTGCGCAACCGCGGCTGTGCGGTGCTGGTGGTCTCCGAGGAAATCGACGAATTGTTCGAAATCTGCGACCGCATCGCGGTCATCGCCAAGGGCCGGCTCTCCCCTGCCCGTCCGGTGGCCGAAACCAGCGTCGAGGACATCGGCGTGTGGATGAGCGGCCTGTGGCCGGGCGCCGACCCAACGGATACGGAGGCAGATCGTGTTGCGGCTTGAGGCGCGCGCCGAACCTTCGCGGCTGATGCAGTGGTGTTCGCCGCTTGTAGCCGCGGTGCTCACGCTGGCTGCCGGCCTGGTGATCTTCTGGCTGTTGGACAAGGACCCGCTGGAGGGCTTGCGCTACTTTCTGCTCAACCCGCTGAAAGACCTCTACGGCCTGTCCGAACTGCTACTCAAGGCCACCCCGCTGATGCTGTGCGCCATCGGCCTGGCGGTGGGTTTTCGCGCCAACGTCTGGAACATTGGCGCAGAAGGCCAGTTCATGCTGGGCGCGGTTGGCGCCACCGGGGTGGCGCTGCACTTTGCCGAATCGGACAGTGCGCTGATCCTGCCGGCGATGCTGCTCGCCGGCGCTGCCGCCGGCGCGCTGTGGGCGGCGATCCCAGCGCTGCTGCGCACCCGCTTCAACACCAACGAAATCCTGGTGTCGCTGATGCTGGTCTATGTGGCCCAGCTTTTCGTCTCCTGGCTGGTGTTCGGCCCTTGGCGCGATCCGATGGGCTTCGGTTTTCCACAGACCGCCATGTTCCATGAGGCCGCCTTGCTGCCCACCCTGGTCGAAGGCACACGCCTGCACCTTGGCGTGGTGTTTGCGCTGGGCTTGCTGGTTGCCGGCTACCTTTTCATGCACCGCAGCCATCTGGGCTTCAAGATGCGTGTTGCGGGTGAGGCGGCGCAGGCAGCACGCTACGCCGGCTATTCCGCCCCGCGCACGGTGTGGATCGGAATGTTGGCCGGTGGCGCGGCAGCTGGGGTGGCGGGCATGGCGGAAGTGGCCGGACCGATGGGCCAGCTCACCGACAAGGTGAACCTGGGCTACGGCTTTGCCGCCATCATCGTGGCCTTCGTCGGCCGGCTGCACGCCTTCGGCATCCTGCTGGCCAGCCTGCTGATGGCCTTGCTGTTCATCGGCGGCGAGCAGGCGCAGCAGTACATGAACCTGCCGAGTTCGATCTCGATGGTGTTCCAGGGCCTGCTGCTCTTTTTCCTGCTGGGCTCGGATGTGTTCATCCACTACCGCCTGCGCTTCGGGCGGGCTGCGGCCTGAGGGGAAACGGCGTGGACGCGTCTTTGTTCTCCTCGATGCTGTTTGCCACCGTGGTGGCCGGCACACCGCTGATCATTGTGGCCCTGGGCCTATTGGTCAATGAACGCGCGGGGGTTCTCAACCTGGGCGCCGAAGGCATGATGGCAATGGGCGCGGTCACCGCTTTCGCCATCACCCACAGTAGCGGCAACCCCTGGCTCGGGGTGTTGGCCGGCATGATGGCCGGCGCGGCAATGGCGCTGCTGTTCGGCTTTTTGGCCATTACCTTGCAAGCCAACCAGGTGGCCTCGGGGCTGGCGCTGGCGATTTTCGGCGTCGGCCTGTCGGCCTTCATCGGCCGCCCCTTCGAATCCGTAGCCTTGCCGGCGGTGCCGCCGATCCGTATCCCCTTCATCGCCGATATTCCACTGATTGGCGAAGCGCTCTACAACCAGCAGGCACTGGTTTATTTTTCCTGGGCGCTGTTTTGGGCGGTATGGTGGTTTCTGAGCCGAAGCCGCGCCGGACTGGTGCTTCGCGCGGTGGGCGAATCGCCCTCGTCCGCACACGCCATCGGCTATCCGGTGATCCGCATCCGCTATCTGGCGGTGCTGTTCGGCGGCGCCATGGCTGGCATAGGCGGCGCTTTCCTATCGGTGTTCTATACGCCGATGTGGGTGGAAGGACTGGTCGCCGGGCGCGGCTGGATTGCGCTGGCGCTGGTGGTCTTTGCCACCTGGCGGCCGCTGCGCGTGCTCTTCGGCGCTTATCTGTTCGGCGGGGTGATGATCACCCAACTGTTCATCCAGGGTTCCGGCCTGCAGCTCGATTTCCCCTCGCAACTGCTGTCCTCGCTGCCGTACTGGGCCACCATCGTGGTGCTGGTGGCAATCTCGCGCAATCCAAACACGATACGCCTCAACTCGCCAGCCTCTCTGGGTAAACCCTATCGCCCCGAAGCCTGATCCCGTTTTTCCGGCCACACGCCGCACAATCCTTGAGGAGAAGTTCATGACCGATCGTCGCCAGTTCATATTGTCCGCCGGAGCCGCTGCCCTGGCCGCCGGCCTGCCCGCCAGCCTCTTTGCCGAGGAGCCGGTACGCATCGGCTTTGTCTACGTCAGCCCGATCGGCGATGCCGGCTGGACCTACCAGCACGACCTCGCCCGCAAGGAAATGGAGGCCAAGCTCGGCGCCAAGGTGCAAACCAAGTTCGTCGAGAACGTGGCCGAAGGCGCCGACGCCGAACGGGTGATCCGCGAATTCGCCGCCAGCGGCCACAAGATCGTGTTCGCCACCAGCTTCGGCTACATGAACTATGTGGAGCGGGTGGCCCGCCAGTTTCCCAACGTCACCTTCCTGCACGCCACCGGCTACAAGTCGGCCAAGAACTTCGCCCCCTACAATGCGCGCTTTTACGAAGGCCGCTACCTCACCGGCGTGATCGCCGGGCGCATGACCCGCTCCAAGGTGCTGGGCTATGTTGCGGCCTTCCCGATTCCCGAGGTGCTGCAGGGCATCAACGCCTTCACCCTGGGCGCCAAGAGCGTAAACCCAGACATCGAGGTACGGGTGATCTGGGTCAATAGCTGGTACGACCCGGGCAAGGAGCGCGAAGCGGCGATGACGCTGATCAGCCAAGGCGCGGACATCGTCACCCAGCACACCGATTCCACCGCGGTGGTGCAGGCCGCCGAAGAACGCGGCGTCTATGCGTTTGGCTACCATTCGGACATGTCCAAGTACGGCCTCAAGGCTCATCTCACCGCCACCACCCATCACTGGGGCGATTTCTACACCCGCACGGTGCAGGAAGTGATCGCCGGCACCTGGAAGCCCACCCGCATCTGGGGCGGCTTCAAAGACGACATGGTGCGCCTGGCACCGCTGAACCCGGCGGTTCCGCCCGTGGTGAAGGCCGAGGTCGAAGCGCTGGCCAATAAACTGCGCGCCGGCAGCTTCCACCCCTTCACCGGGCCCATCGTCGACCAGGCCGGCAAAGAACGCCTGTCAGCCGGCGCGGTGATGGACGACGCGGCGCTGGGCAAGATGGACTTCTTCGTCCAGGGCGTGGCCTCCAGGCTGCCCAACGCACGCTGACAAGGCCCGGCACCGATGCCGACCCACAGCATGGACGCAGGCAGGCTGCAGGCCGTTCGCGGCGAGATCGTGCACTTTCTCGCCGACCCCGCCGAGCACGGCTCTGCGGCACTGGAACACTTTGCCGACGGCCTGCTGATTCTGCGCGGCGGCCATGTCGCCGAATGCGGCCCGGCGGCCGAGCTGCTGGCAAAGTTGCCTCTGGAGGCTGCCGTCGCCGACCGGCGCGGCATGCTGATCATGCCGGGTTTCATCGACACCCACGTCCATTACCCGCAGACCGACATCATCGCCAGCCACGGCGAAGAACTGCTCGACTGGCTGACGCGCTACACCTTCCCGGCCGAGCGGCGCTTCGAAGACCCCGCACACGCGGCCGAGGTCGCGGGCTTTTTCTGCGACGAACTGCTGAAAAACGGCACCACCACGGCGATGGCCTTTGCCACCGTGCATGCGGCCTCGGTCGATGCGCTGTTCGAGGCCGCCCGGCTGCGCCGCATGCGGCTAATCACCGGCAAAGTGCTGATGGATCGCAACTGCCCGGAGTTTCTGCGCGATGACGCCGGATTGGGCATCGATACCACACGCTGCCTGATCGAGCGCTGGCATGGCCGCGACCGCCTGCTCTACGCCATCACGCCGCGTTTTGCACCCACTTCCTCGCCGGCGCAGATGCAGGCTGCCGGAGGTCTGTATGCCGAATACCCTGGGGTGTATCTGCAATCGCATGTCGCCGAAAACCGTGCCGAGGTCGCCTGGGTGGCCCAGCTTTATCCCGCCGCGCGCAGCTATCTCGACGTCTATGAGCACTACCGCCAGCTCGGCCCGCGCAGCCTCTACGCGCACTGCATCTGGGTAGACGACACCGACCGTGCGCGCATGGCGGCCACCGGCACCGCGGTGAGCTTTTGCCCCACCTCCAACCTGTTTTTGGGCTCCGGTCTGTTCGATTACGCCGCGGCGCAGGCGCACGGCCTGCGGGTCGGACTGGGCACCGACGTTGGCGCCGGCACCAGCTTCTCGATGCTTGCCACACTCAACGAAGCCTACAAGGTGCTGCGCCTGAACGGGCAGGACCTCCGCCCCGAGCAGGCGTTCTACCTCGCTACTCTGGGCGGCGCCCGCAGTCTGTATCTGGACGAATGTATCGGCAATTTCCGCACCGGGCGGGAGGCGGATTTCGTTGTGCTCGATCCTGCCGCCACCGCCTTGCTGGCGCGTCGTCACGCCACTGCCGCCACCCTGGCCGAACGTCTGTTCCTGTTGATGATGCTGGGCGACGATCGTTGCGTGGCGGAAACCTGGGTGCTGGGGCAGCTCGCCTGGCGGCGCGACACAGCCAGCCGGTGAGCGTCACGGCGCCACCTGCGGCAGCTCCAGCTCGAACACCGCACCGCCGGTCGCATCGTCTACCAACCGTACCGTGCCACCCAGCACCCGGGTAACGTTGGCATGGACGATATGCAGCCCCAATCCGGTGCCGCCGCGACCCAGACGGGTGGTGTAGAACGGTTCGAACACCCGTTTGCGCGCTTCTTCCGGAATGCCACTACCGTCATCGGCCACCCGGATACGCACCCCGCCGTTTTCCTCCCGAGCCTGGGCGGTGATGCGCACCGTGCCATGGTCGCGTCCATCGAAGGCGTGCATCACCGCATTATTGATCAGATTGGCAAGCACCTGCCCGAGCGGGCCGGGGTAGCTATCCATCCATAGACCGGGCTCGATGTCGGCCTCTACCCGATAAGGCGTGCGCTTGAGCGTCGGGTGCAGGGTCATCAGGGTTTCCGACACAATCTCCTGCACCTCGAAGCGGCGCCGCTGA
The DNA here is from genome assembly GCF_003345255.1 of Pseudothauera hydrothermalis. GTDB lineage: Bacteria > Pseudomonadota > Gammaproteobacteria > Burkholderiales > Rhodocyclaceae > Pseudothauera > Pseudothauera hydrothermalis. The sequence goes on from NZ_CP029331.1 coordinate 1,741,428, forward strand.
GAACTGGTCTGATCCACCGCCACCTGCTTGAAGCTGGTGATCAGCTCGCCGGCCTTGTGCATATTGCGCTCGGAAATCTCCAACCCGGTGGTCAGATCGCGCACGAAAGCCTCCAGTACCGACTTGCGCAAGCCACGGTCGATTTCACGCTGGAACTGCTGACTGGATTCACGCAGGGTGCTGACCGCCATCAGCGCGTTACCGATTGGCGTATTGAGTTCATGCGCCACGCCAGCTACCAGGCGGCCAAGCGCGGCCAACGTCTCAGACTGGACCAGTTGGTCCTGTGTCTGACGTAGCGAGGCCAGCGCTGCGGCCACCTCCTCATGGGCACGCGCCAGCGCCTCGGTTCTGGCCGCAACTCGTCGCTCCAGCTCATCGTTGAGCGCCCGCAGTTCGTCCTGCATGCGCCGAGCTTCGGTGACATCCACGATCACCAAAATCAGCAGTTCCCGGCCGCCGATGGTGGCCAACGCGCCAGAGACGGTGCACAGCATTCTGCGGCCGTCGCTCGCCCGCATCCAGGCTTCGAAATCTTTGACTTGTCCCTGAGCGCGGATGCGCGCAATGAAACGCTCGCGCAGGTCCACCTCCGCCCACAAGCCGATCTGCAGCCCGGTCTTGCCGATCAGCTCCGCCCTGCTGAAACCGAACTGTTGCAAGCAGGCCTCATTGACCGCCAGCACACGGAACTCGCCGTCGACCAGGGTGGATACGGTCATCGGCGCAGGGGAAAGATTAAAGACGAGCTGCAACTCTTCCTCGCGGGCGGCCTCTTCGGCTTGCGAGCGCCGCAGCGAGGTAATGTCCAAGTCCATGCATACGAACTGCAGGCCACCGTGGTCGTCCGGGATGCCGTAAGTGGTGTAGAGGATATGGCGCGGTGTGCCATCGCGATGCGCAATGACCGCTTCGAATGGCCCTGCGCTGCCACCGCTTTGCTCGACCCGGTCGAGCAGACCCAAAAACTCGCGGAACTGCTCTGCCGAAAACATCAAGGCGTCCAGCCTGGTGCCCACCGCCTCGGCCGCACTGTAGCCATACATGATTTCCGACCCACGGTTCCAGCGCAGTACCGTACCTTCGCGGTCTATCCACTGGATAGCAACGGTCGGCGACAACTCGAAAGTGTCGTTCAGGCGCTGTTCGCTCAGCCTGAGTTCGCGCTCACGCGCTTCGATGATGGCCGCGGTGCGCTGAAGGTCTGCGGCCAGCTCATCCAGCTCCAAAATTTTCTGCGCCCGCCAAGGCGTGCGCTGCTGGCCGCTGGCCACTTCCCGGCTCAAGCGCATCAACCGGGCCAAGGGGCGCTCTAGCTGGCGCGCCCACAGCGGCCCCAGGATCAACGCGATCAATGCCGAAAGACCCACCGCGCCAAGCAAAAGCCACATCGTCATGCGGATGTCCGGATTGGCCAGGCCGATCGGCGCCCCGCCGATCAAGGTCCAACCCAGATGCGTATCGCTGGCCACCACCGGCCTGACCGTCACACCCTGTAGTGAGGCCGACTGCGGCAACGCCTCGCCCCGCCAGACCGCGCGCAGCACCGGGTCGGCCGCCCAGCTGCGCAGACGCAGGTCCTGGCCGTCGAAGTTATCCAGCACCCAATCGCCGCGGCTATCGAGCACCAGCAAAGGATGAGACGAAGGGCCGATGAGCGTACGCAGTTGCTGCATCAGCACCGCGGTGGCCAACTCGCCGATCACCACATAGCCCCCGGCGCGCATACCTACACCGGGCGTGCGCCAGCCCGAGACCAGCGAGGGGTAATTTTCTTCCCAGACGGAATCGGTCGCATTCAAGGCGCGCCGGAACAACCGGCTGCCGTCTACCGACCAGTCTTGCGCAATCGCCCGCGCAGCCCCGCCGCCGGTCTCGATGCCAAAACGCACCCGTCCGGAAGAATCCACCACATAAACGGCGTGAAACCCCGCAAACGACTCTGGCCATGCGGTCAGCAACTGACGCGCAGCCTCTACTTCGCCGTTGGCAAGCAGCCGGACCAGGGGCGACAGGCTGACTTCTCTGACGCCCAACAGATGATCCAACGCCTGCGCGCCCCGCCACACTGCATCGGCTGCCTGCTCATCGGCACGCTCGCCGAGCTGCGGCAGGCGATAGACGGTGAGCATGACAGCGGTCAGGGTAATGACCATCATCGTCGCGGTGACGATCAACTGGGTCAGCGAAGTGCGCAACCGCCGCTGCCGAACGCTCACCGGTCGCCTTCGGCCACGAATCGCCCCGCCTCGACACGTACCATGTGCGCACTGCGCAAGGTGTCGCCATAGCGGTCGAAGTGCAAGGTTTGCTGCAAACCTTCCAGCGTCTGCAGCGCGCGCATCGCGTCGCGGGCCGATTGGCCGGCGCGCCTTTGCCGGATCGCCTGAAGCACCGCGTTGGCCGCATCATAGGCCAAGACCGTCACGAATCCGGGCGGCTGACGATAATGTTCGGCGTAGGCCGCAGCAAACTCAAGATAACGCGGCGCGTTTGCGTCGCGATCAAAAAACTGCTGGACGATCACGCCTTCGACCGCGTGACCGCCCAGTTCCGGCAAGCTTTCACCGCCGCCCCACTCTGCGCTCGCCAACACCGGCTGCCGCCCCGGCAGGTCGCGCAGACGCTGCGCAAAGCGGGCAACATCCAGCGGCGGGCCAACCACCACGGCCACCTCGGCCGTAGCGGCCATCACTTGCTTGGCGGCAAGCTGGTAACCCTCAGCATCGCTCGGCGACAGCGTGGCGTTCATCACCACGCACCCGCCGAGCGCGATAAAACGCTCGCTAAAGCTGTCCTGCCAGGCAAGGCTGTATTCAGGATTGGTAGTCTCGCGCACCATGGCCGCGGTTCTCAGTCCGCGCGCATAAAGGCGCTCGGCCATCGACGCGGCATAAGCCTGAACAGTGGGCACCACACGAAAAAAATTGTCGTCACGTCCGGACAATGCCGGCGTCGTCACCGTGGGGCTGACGAACACCAAGGCTTCGGCCCCTGGGGTGCGCAGCAGTCCTAGCGCTTCGACACTGAGCAAAGGGCCGATGACAAATTCCACCCCCTGCTGCTGAAAACGCGCAATGGCAGCGGCAGGCGAATCCACCGCCAGGTCGGCCAGCACCAGTTCGACCACCCGGCCGTGATGGCCACCAGCGGCATTGAACGCATCGATGGCCTGCTGCACGCCATTGCGCGCGCCGATGACAAGATCCTGCCCACCGCCGGAAAAGCTGGCGACAAAGCCGATGCGTAGCGCCTGCTCCTGGCCGCCACAGGCCGATAGCACAAGACCCGCTAGCACAGCCACCCAAGCGGCGCTCAAACGGCGCCAGACTGCCATGATCTCAACCACGCCTTAAAATCATGAAGCGCCATCGGCCGGCCAAACAAATAGCCCTGGCCTTCGTCGCAGCCCAGCTCGATCAGGCGCCGGCGCTGAGCTTCGGTTTCCACGCCTTCGGCAATCGAGCGCATCCCCAAGCGGCGTGCCAGCGCAATCACCATCTCCGCAATACGGGCGCTGCCGCACGGCTGCTCCAGCGACTGCACAAAGGAGCGGTCGATTTTCAGCCGGTCGGCACCCAGGCGATCGAGATAGGACAAAGAGGAAAAACCGGTGCCAAAGTCATCGATGGCCACCTGGATGCCGCGCCGGGTCAGCGCCCCCAGTTGCGCAGCCACCGCGTCCTGCCCGAGCACACAGACCGACTCGGTCACCTCCAGCTCCAGGCGGTCGGCACTCATCCCGGCATCGGCAAGCGCTCGATCCACCACTTCCACGAACAGCGGATCGCGAAACTGCACCACCGACACATTCACCGCCGCGCGCAGCCCTGGGAAACCTTCCCGATCGAGCATCGCCAGCGTGTGCAGCGCGGAGCGCAGCACCCATTGCCCAATCGGCACGATCAAGCCGGATTGCTCGGCCAGCGGAATGAAGCGGTCCGGCGGCACGAAACTGCCATCGTCGTTACGCCAGCGCAGCAGCGCCTCAAAACCGAGCACCCTCGCGCTGACCAGATCGACCTGCGGCTGGTACACCAAAAACAGCCGCTGGCGTTGAAACGCATCACGCAACCCGTGCAGCAGCCGGGTGCGCTCGCGCGTCTCCACACCCACTTCCGGACAAAAGTAGGCATGGCGCCCCAACCCTTCGCCCTTGGCGCGCTTGAGCGCAATGAACGCGTCCTTTAGCAGGGAGGCCGCATCGTCGCCCGTTTGGCCGCGCACCAGCCCAATTGAGGCCGAGATACGTTGCTCGCCGCCGTCGATCAGAAAAGGCTCGGCAAACAACGCAGTCATACGGCCCGGATCGAGCGCCCCATCCGCTCCTACCAGCCCGAACACATCGCCGGCCACACGTGCCACCACCGCCTGGCCAGCCGCCATCGCAGTCAAACGCCGCGCCACCTCCTGCAGCAGCAGGTCGCCATAGCGATGTCCGAGCAAGTCGTTGAGCGCGCCAAAGTGGTCGATATCCACTAACGCTAAGGTCTGTGCTGGCTGCCCGGCTTCCAGCCTGCGCGCCACCTCCTGCAAAAAAGCGACACGGTTTGGTAAATCGACCAAGGGGTCGCGGAAGGCCAGTTCCCGCAAGCGCTCCATCAGCTTCACGTTGCGGCCGCACAAGGCGATGTGCGAGCAGAACATCTGCAACAGCGGTTCATCGACTTGGAGCGCACGACCCGCGGTGTCCACATAGGCGGCAAAAGAGACGCCATCGGCAGGAAAGTACAACGCAACCCCCTGCGCCGAGCCGATGTTGCGCCGTTCATCCAGACACTGGCGCAATAGGCTCACCACCGGATCGTCGCCCAATGCCTCCAGCCGGCCATGCATCAACGCGCTGTAACGGCCGGCAGCGGCCAAAATCTGATAGCTCGGCTGGCCGCCTGCACGGTCTTCGTCCTTGCGGGCGCAAACCACCCCCATCCGGCGAGGTACCCATGAAACTGGCCAACTGGGTGATCACCCCAGCGGCAAAAGCGTCCAGCCCGTCCTGACACGCCAGTTGATGACTGGCTTGGAGAATTTGCGCCAGCCCGCGCCGCCCGCCTTCGATACGTTGCAACTGCTCGTAAGAGCGTACTGCCGCGGTCAGTGAAGCGAACAACTTGGCGCGGGTCAGCTCGCTCTTGGTTTTGTAGTCGTTGATGTCGTAACGCGCGATGGTCTCGGTCTCGGGCGCGTAGCCCGGCTGCCCGGTACGCAGGATGATGCGCAAATTCTGGTGCTCGGGCATCGCCCGGACTTTGTCCACCAGACGCAGGCCGGCGTGCTCATCTTCCATCACCACATCGAGCAGCATCACCGCGATATCGCGCTCACGCGCCAGCACGGCCAGCGCCTCGGCGGCAGTATGCACATGCAGCAGCGCCACCGGCCGCCCCACCACGCTCACACCGCCGAGCGCAAAGCGGGTGGACGCGTGAACATCCGGATCATCATCGACCACCAGCACCCGCCAAACCGACTGGGGTTGGGCAAGATGGTCGGCAGGCAGCTCTTCACTGAACAAAAATTCGTCTGTCACTCAATCTCCCGGGCAAAAGCCCTGCTATCCGAAACCCGTTTTTGCCCTTTGCGCACCGCTGCCTTGGTATGCCAGAACTTTGAAACAGCGCCTTACAAGTTGTCAATCGTGCAACCTTTGTCACCCGCTTGGCACCTACGGCTCCGGCGGGGGGCGCGTTTTTAGCACCTTTGTACTACATCAGAATGAAGGCGGGCGCATCGGTACTGGTGTCGATATGGCTGCCTGCGCCTCAAGTTCGCGCCTCGGGCAACCGATATCTGCCGATAACGGTGGCTATGCCGTGGCGCTCACCCACGCGCCGACAGCCGCATAACCGTAACCGATTCGACCTAGCATCCGCCGCTGCGACAGCCGGCCACATCGAAGGAGATCCGAAATGAAATCCCTGCAAGTGCGCCTGATCGCCTTTGTAGCGCTGATGATTTTGCTCACCGCTGCGGTGAGCGGCGCGGTGTCTTATTACCAATTGCGTAACCTGCTGCTCGACAGCGTGGCCCGCGAGGGCCGCGGGGTCGCCGCCGGCTATGCGCAACTGGTGTCCGAATGGGTCAGCGCACGGGCGCGCCAAGTGGCGGCACTGCGCGAGGTCGCACTGACCGAGGAGGTGCTGCCGTGGCTGCAGCGCTTCGAGCAAGGCGGCGGCTTCGATCTGGTCTATGTGGGTTATGAAGATCGTCGCACGGTGTTCAGCACCCCGCAGAATCTGCCGGCTGGTTACGACCCCACCGCACGGCCCTGGTATGTGGGCGCGGTGGCAGCCGGTGAAGGCGGTTTCGTCTCCAAACCCTACGCCGACGCCTCCACCGGCCAGTTGGTAGTGTCTTTGTCGGCGGCGGTGCGCGAAGGCGGACGCACCGCTGCGGTGGTGGCCGCCGACGTGTCGATGGGCAGCCTGGTCAAGTCCTTGCTCAACAACCCCATCCCCGGCGAAGGCCAAGCTTTTTTGCTGCACCGCGACGGCACCATTCTGGCGCATCCCAACTCAGCGCTGGTGCTCAAGCCAATCGGCGAATTTTCCGCCGACCTGGATCCGGCCCGCCTGGAGCGCATGATCGGCGGTGACACCTTGGCGGACATCCGCGCAGCAGGCACCGACTACTTCATGCTCGCACGTGCCGTCCCCAACACCGACTGGGTGCTGGGCGTCGCGATGCAGCGCCAAGTGGTGCTCGCCCCGCTCGACACTTTGCTGGTAGGGATCGTCGCGGTGCTGGCGGTGGCCACTGCAGCGGCGGCCGGAATCGCCTCCATGGTGCTCGCCCGCCTGCTCTCCGGCCTGCGCCGCATCCGCCATGCGCTGGCCGAAATCGCCCAGGGCGAGGGCGATCTGACCGCACGCCTGGAGATTGACAGCGAAGACGAGATCGGCAAGGTGGCCCGCGCCTTCAACACCTTTCTTGGGCGCCTGCACCAAATGTTCCGCTCGCTCAACGACGAAGCGGCCCGGCTCACCGGTGGCGTGCGCAGCCTGGAAGCGACCATGGGCACCATCGCCGCCGAATCCAGCCAGCTTGCCGACATCTCCAGTTCCAACGCCGCCACCATCGAGCAAATCACCGTGGCCGTATCGCACATTGCCGACAATGCCGGCGATGCCGACCGGCTGATGCATGAAACCGGTGAGCTATCGGCCAAAGGGGTGCAACAAGTGCGCGAGGCAGCCAGCAATGCCGCCCGCACCATGGACGAGGTCAACGCCCTGTCCAGCGTGCTCGAACAACTGGAAACCAGTTCCGAGCAAATCAGCAGCATCGTCGAGGTGATCCGCGAAATTGCCGATCAAACCAATCTTCTGGCACTCAACGCGGCCATCGAGGCGGCGCGCGCCGGCGAGCAGGGGCGCGGCTTTGCGGTGGTGGCCGATGAAGTGCGCAAACTGGCCGAACGCACTGCCGGCGCAACCTTGGAGATCGGCAAAATGATCGAGCGGGTGCGCACCGAGACCGGTCAGGCTGCCGCGCGCATGCGCACCACCACGGCCGAGGTGCAAACCAGCGTCACTTTGAGCAACACCGCTGCCGAGCGCATTGCCGACATGCAGACCCGCTTGCAGGAAGCCATCGAGCGGATCGGTGAAATTGCGCTGTCGACCCGCGAACAGACCAACGCCACCACTTTGATGGCGCAAAGCACCGAGCAAATCAACGCCCGCCTGCTTGCCGCCGACGATGCGCTGCAGACTGCGCGCCGCACGCTGTCGGAAATGCGCGCGGTGGCTGACGCCACCGAGCGGCTGCTGTCGGGGTTCAAACTCTGACTAAAGGCGGCCTGTGGCCGCCGTGGGGCGCGGTCAGGGCTGCGCCGGGGCGATGGCAGCCGGACGGATCGCCACCTCGTAACGCTCACGCAGCAAGGTCAGGAATGCGCTGAAATCGCGTTCGGCCAAAAGCTGCGCATACTGACGTGACACCGCGGCCAGGCGCGGATCGTCGGCGGCCAACTGCGGCCGCTCGACCGCTTCGATGCGATAGATCGCATAAGCCTCCGGGCCAAGCGTAACGCCGGTGTAAGCAGGCAGCTTGGCCGTGGGTGCGGCAAAGATTTCCCGCAGCGCGGCCTGCGGCAGCGCACTGGCACCACGCTGCACTTTCAGCGTCTCGCCCCAGCGCCCCTCGACCGCTTCGCCCTTTTGTGCCGCGGCCAGCGCGGCTTGACCGGCAGCTTGCGCCAGACGGGCGGCTTCCTGATTGCGCAGCTCGGCAACGATGGCATCTTTGACTTCATCGAAGGGCAAGGTCTCGGCCGGCTGGTAATCCACCACCCGGGCGGCCACCAGCGTACCGTTACCGACTTCGATCGCCTCGGTATTGTGGCGCTTTTGCAGCACCTCGTCCGAGAACAGCGCGGCGACCAGATCCGCGCTGACGTAGGGGCCCACGGCGAGCGCATTGCGATCGATCCAGTCGGTGCTTTGCACCTTGAGCTTGAGCAGTTCGGCCACCGGCGCCAGGCTTTCGGGCTGTTCATAAACGGTGTTGGCGAACTGCTCGGCCAATTCGGCGTGGCGTTGCGCCGCGCGCTGGCGCTTGAGTTCGGTTTCGATCTGCGCACGCACTGCGGCAAAGGGCTGCACACTGGCCGGTTTGATGTCGGTGACCTGGATGATGTGAAAACCAAAATCGGAGCGCACCGGGCCGACGATTTCGTCCTTGGCCGCCGCAAATACCGCATCTTCGAAAGGCTTGACCATCACGCCGCGACCAAAGAAACCAAGATCGCCGCCGCGCGCCGACGAGCCCGGGTCCGCGGAGCGTTCCCGTGCGAGCGCAGCAAAACTGTCCGGCTTGGCTTTGAGGGTGGCCACCAGGGACTGGGCGTCGGCGGCAACCTTGTCGACCGCTTGCTCATCGGCGTTGGCGGCTACTTCCAGCAAAATGTGGCGCGCGCGGCGCTCTTCAGGCACCCCAAAACGCGCCGGGTTGTCTTGATACACCTGACGCAATTCGTCCTCGGAGACCTCGATCTGTTCGATCAACGCCTGCTGGTCGAACACCACGTATTCCGCCTTGACCCGCGCCGGGCGCGCAAAGCGATCCGGATTGTCCCGATAGAAGCGCTGTGCGGCATCTTCGGCCAGCTCTACCTTGGGCAGGTAATCGGCGGTGGCAAAGCGCAGCTCGCGCACCTGGCGTTCTTCCAATTGGGCGGTCAAGAAACGGCGCAGCGATTCGGTGGGCACAAAGGCCGCATCGCCCACCGCCTCGGCAAGCTGCTGGATGCGCAGATCCTGGCTCAACCGGGCCTCGAAACTGGCCGGCGTCATGCCCTGGGCGCTGAGCAGCGTCTCGTAACGCTGCATCGAAAACTGGCCGTTTTCCTGAAACGCGGGCACCTCGGCAATCGCCTCCCTGAGCTGCTGCTGTGTGACCACAAAACGGTTGTCCGCCGCATGCAGGGCCAGTACCCGCTGATTGATCAGGTTATCGAGCACCGCGCGGCGCAATGGCGCCGAATCGAGTAGCGCGCGGTCGGCCTGGCCGCCCAACGATTGGCGCAAACGGTCTTGTTGTTCGCGCAAGGCTTGGTCGAATTCGAAGGCGCTGATGCGGCTCTTGCCAACCGTGGCCACCTCGCTGCCGCCGGGGCTGTCGGAAAAGTACGCATCCATGCCGAAGAATGCGAAAGGAACGATGAGAATCGCCAGAATGATCTGAGCGAAGCGTTTGTTGTTGCGTACAGCCTCGAACATCGTGATTTTCCGTGGAAAAGAGGAGAGGATGCGCCGCTTAGCATCGCGCACCGTTGAGCGGCAAAGTGGGCGATTATGGCACTGGCGGTGGCCGGAGGCCAGAACAAGGTCGGCCTCGATGCGCAGGGCGCGGCGTCGGTCACAGAACCAGAAAATGCAGCGTCTATAATCCTGCGCCATGCGCCACGCTTTGACCATTTCCGGCTTGATCGCCCTGGGCTACGCCCTGACCGGCTATTTGTCCATCCAGTTTGCCGTTCCCCCCGGTTATGCCGCGCCGTTTTTCCCGGCTGCGGGGCTTGCGCTGTCGGCTTTGCTGATTTTTGGCGCGCGCCATGTGGGTGGCGTGATCGTTGGCTCTTTGGCGGTGCAATGGTTTGCCGCCTGGCATGCCGGACTGACCCTTGGCGCCACCTGGGGGCCGCTGATCATCCCGGTTTTCGCCGGCCTGCAGGCTCTGGTCGGTGTCTGGCTGACCCGCGTTTGGGTGGGCGTTCCCAACGCGCTGGACACCCCCTCGTCCATCCTACGTTTCATGATGCTGGTCGCACCGCTCAGCTGTCTGGTCAATGCCAGCGTCGCGGTGCCGCTACTGGTGCATGACGGCTTGATTGCGCCCGAGGAAACCTTGTTCAACTGGTGGAACTGGTGGATGGGCGACACCCTGGGGGTGCTGGTGGCCTGCCCGCTGATGTTCGTTTTTTTCGGCCGCCCGACCGAAGACTGGCAGCCTCGCCGGATGGCGGTCGCCGTGCCCATGATGATCGGCATCGGGCTGACCGGGGCCGCGCTCTACCAGGCCAGCCGCTGGGAAGCCACACGGGTGCACACCCAGTTTGGCCGCGACGCCGAACAAGTCATCCATCTGGTGCGCAAGCGTCTGGATACGCAGATCGACATGGTGCTGGCGGTCGGCAGCTTCATCGCGGTCTCCGAAGCGGTTACCCGGCGCGATTTCAGAGAGTTCGTCACCCCCTGGCTGCAGCGCTACCCCGGCACCCAAAACTTTGGCTGGAGCCCGCTGATACACCGCGAGCAACGCGCCGGATTCGAGGCGGCGGTACGCGCGGCGCACGGCGACGACTTTCGCATCCTCGACCGCTCGCCCGAAGGCCGCACCTTCCCGGCCCGAGATGCCGACGTTTATCTGCCGATCACCTATATCGAACCTTTTGCCGCCAACGCCTCGGCTTACGGACTCAACCCGCTGTCGCTGCCTGCCACCGCGGCTGCCATCGAGCGCTCACAACGGGTGCATGCACCGGTGGCCAGCGAAGGCATCCGTCTGGTGCAAGAGCGCGACACTCAACGCGGCGTCGTGGTCTATTACGCGGTATTCGACCGCCTGGGTGAAAATTCCGACTCACCGCGTATGCTCGGTGTCGTCTCGGCAGTGTTCCGCATGAACGACACCTTTGCCGCCATTTTGCGCGACAGCGGGGCCGCGGAATTGGCGTTGTGCCTGGTCGATCTTGACGGCCCGCCCGACAAGCGCCGCCTGCTCGGCCCAGACGGGTGCGAAGCCGACGACTGGCTCGCCGGACCGGTGGCGCGGGCGGTGCCGGTCACGTTTGCCGAGCGCAATTGGCAAATCCGTGTGCGCGGCACCCCGGCCTATGTGCGCGAGCTGCGCAGTTGGGCGGCCTGGACCACGATTGCTTTCGGTCTGGCCACCTTAGGCATGCTGGGCGCGTTTTTGCTGGTCAGCAGCGGCCAGACCCGCCGCATCGCGCGTCTGGTCGAACAACGCACCGCTGAACTCACCCAGGCCACTGAAGCGCTGCACACCCAGCGCGAAGCCCTGGCGCGTGCGCAGCGCACCGCCCGCATGGGCAGTTGGGAATGCGCCCCGGACGGCTCCGAGCTGGCCTGCTCGGAGGCGCTGATCGACCTCTTGCACCTGCCCAAAGCGCATGCGCCGGCGCTGGACGATCTTCTTGCCGCGGTGCATGAAGACGACCGCCCCGCCTTGCGCGCGGCCATCGCTCGGACTGCCGCCGAGCCCGGCGAACAGTCGCTGGATTGCCGCCTGGCCGGCAGTCGCGGACAAATCGTGCATTGCCTGCTCGAAGCCGAATGGCAAAACGACCGCGCAGTACGTTTGCGCGGCACCGTGCAAGATGTGAGCGCCGCCCGTCAGGCCGAAGCGCATATCGAATACCTGGCCCACTATGACGCACTGACCGGTCTGCCCAACCGCCGGCTGTGGCTGAGCCGCGCCCAGACCGCTCTGCATGCCGCGCGGCGCCATGGGGACACGCTGGCGGTGCTGTTTCTGGACCTGGATCAGTTCAAGCATGTCAACGATTCGCTCGGCCACCCGGCCGGCGATCTGTTGCTGGCCACGGTTGCCGGTCGGCTGTCGGCCTGCCTGCGCGACGAGGACGTGCTCGCCCGGCTGGGCGGAGACGAGTTCGTCGCCCTGCTGCCGCGCCTGGCGCAGCCCGAAGACGCCGCCGCGGTGGCGCGCAAAATGCTGGCCGCCATGCACGCACCGGTCGAAATCGGCGGGCAGGAGCTGCGCGCCTCGGTGAGCATCGGCATCGCTCTGCACCCCAACGACGGCCATGATATCGACACCCTGCTCAAACATGCCGATACCGCCATGTATGGCGCCAAGGAAGCCGGACGCAACAACTTCCAGTTTTTCGTGCCGGAAATGAATGCCCGCGCCATCGAGCGCCTGATGCTGGAAAACGCCCTGCGGCGCGCCATCGAAAGCGGCGCGTTGGCGCTTTACTACCAGCCGCAGATCGATGCCCAAGACGGTGCGCTGACCGGCTGCGAGGCGCTTTTGCGCTGGCACCACCCCGAGATCGGCGCCATCAGTCCAGCCCAGTTCATCCCGGTGGCCGAAGCCTCCGGGCTGATCGTTCCGCTGGGCGAATGGGTGCTGCGGGAAGCCTGCCGCCAACAAGCAGCCTGGGCGCGCGCCGGGTACCGCAGCCTGGTGGTGGCGGTCAATATCTCCGCCTTGCAGTTCCGCCGCGAGGATTTCCTCGAGGTCGTGACCCGGATTCTGGCCGAGACCGGCGCCAACCCCGCCTGCATCGAACTGGAGATCACCGAAACCGCGCTGATGCAACCATCGGAGGCGCTGTACGAGCGTCTCATCGAGCTCGGCAAATTGGGTTTGAGCCTGGCGCTGGACGACTTCGGCACCGGTTACTCCAGCCTGGCTTATCTCAAACGCCTGCCGCTTGGCAGTCTCAAGCTGGATTACTCTTTCGTGCGCGATCTGCCGGGCGACCAGGAAGACGCCGCGGTGGCCTCGGCAACCCTGTCGATGGCCCGCGACCTGGGGCTGGGCGTGGTGGCCGAAGGCGTGGAGACCGTCGAGCAGTTCGCCTGGCTCAAAGCCCGCGGCTGCAACACCATGCAAGGCTACCTGTTTGGCCGGCCGATGCCGGCCGATACCTTCGAGCGCTGGATGAGCGCGCACCGGCCGGCCGAGATGATCGAGCGTCTGCACACCCCAAGCTGACCCGCGCGCGACCGTTCAGCCAATCGCTTCGGGCACCTGTGCCAGCACCTTTTGTAAAGCCGCAAAGCAGCGCTCGTCGATGGCGGTGCCCACATGTTCGGCCATGATCGCCAAGGCCTGGTCCACCGGGGTTGCGCCACGGTAGGGACGTTCGGCCGTGATCGCATCGAAAATATCGGCCACGGTAATGATCCGCGTCTCCAGCGCAATCTCCGCAGCAGCGACGCCGCGTGGATAACCCTTGCCATCCAGGCGTTCATGATGCGCCCCGGCCACCCGGGCCAGTTCCTGGAATTGAGCGATCCGCGCCAAAATGGATTCAGTGTATGCGGCGTGGCGCTTGACCGCCTCCCATTCGGACTCATCCAACTTGCCCGGTTTGTCGAGCACCCGGTTACTCACCCCGAGCTTGCCGACATCGTGCAGCAACGCACCGCGCCGCAGCCAGCGCCGACGCGCCGGATCGATGCCCAGCTCCTCGGCCACCAGATCGGTGTAGCGCGCCACCCGCACGCTATGGCCCGCGGTGTAGGGGCTTTTGGCATCGACCACCTGCCCGAAGGCCGCGGCGATCTCATCCAGATAGTCATCGTCCAACGGCACCTCGTAACGGGCCGGCTCCAGCGCAAACACCGCCGCCGGCAAAGATTCGGAAGCGAGCATCGGCCAAAAACCCGGGCGGGCGCAGACCCGCTCGAACACGGTACAAAGGTGCGGATCGAACCAAGTGCCGCTGCGCCGGCGTACTTCTTCCAGCGCCGCGTCCGGACCGCCGACCGAATGAAAGACATCGACCACCTGGGCCAGCAAGGCAATACGGGCGTTGAGCGGGATCGCTTCGCCCTTGAGCCGGTCGGGGCGGCCACTGCCATCCCAATGCTCGTCCAGCGCATGAATGCCGCGCGCCACCCCTTCGGAAAAACGCAATTGGCGGGCAATTTGCGCGCCGCGCTGACAGCGCGTCTGGATCAGTTCCTGCGCCAGCTCCTCACCGTTACGCATGATGGTCAAAAGCGCCCGGAAGCGCTCGGCCAATCCGGCCTCCACGCCGGTGTGATCGATCACGAAGCGCATGACTTGGGAAAGACTGCCATCGACCCACTTGAAATCGCGCTTGAAGGATAGATCGTCGGTCAGATAAAGCTCACAGATCCGCGCAGCATTGCTGCTGCAGCCCAGATCCTTGAGCAGCAGCGTGTAGTACAGCTCCCATTGCGCATGTTCCGACAAACCCAGCGCGCGCCCCAGGTGCATGCCGATCCAGCAGCAGCGCACACAGTGGCCTTCCGGCTGGCCTTCGGTGATATCCAAGGCATGACTGAGCGCACCGATCAATTCGGATAACTTCAACCCCGCAAGCGGCATGATTCGCTCCTCACTGTGTCCGTTGCACACAGTATGCACACTACGGCGCCCGTGCAAGCACGGCGGATCGTCACCCGCCGGCCAGACTGACCCCGCGCTCGGCCAACCTGCCCGCCTGCATGCGCAGCGTGCGCCCGCAGCGCGATGCCAGCGCCTCATCATGGGTGACCAGGATCAGCGTGGTGCCGGCCTCGCGGTTGAGCACAAACATCAGCTCGATGACCGCCGCACCGGTAGCTGCGTCCAGATTGCCGGTGGGCTCGTCGGCCAGCAGCAGGCGCGGATTGGGGGCAAACGCCCGGGCCAGCGCCACGCGCTGCTGCTCGCCGCCGGAAAGATGCTTGGGATAGTGACCGGTGCGCCCGCCCAGGCCCACCCGTTCCAGCCACTGCCGCGCCTGCTCGCGGGCATCGCTGCGCCCGGCCAGCTCCAGCGGCAGCATGACGTTTTCCAGCGCGGTCAGTGCCGGAAGCAGCTGAAAAGACTGGAATACAAAACCCACCGCCTCGCCACGCAAGGCCGCGCGTGCATCTTCGTCCAACGCAAACAAGTCTTGGCCCAGCAGGCGCACCGTGCCCGCAGTGGGAACGTCCAGGCCGGCCAGCAATCCCAGCAGCGTGGATTTGCCCGAGCCGGAGGCGCCGACAATGGCCACCGACTCGCCCGGCCCCACCGTAAACGCGATATCGCTCAAAATGTCCAGCCTGCTCTGGCCGTCGGCCAGCGGCACCGACTTACACAAAGCTTCGACTTCAAGCACTGGGAGAGGAATTTCGATGCCGCTTCGATCCATGGTGACCTTTTTGTTCGTTCTGTTTGCAGGTGGCGCGCAGGCGGCGACCATTCTGGTGTGGGGCGACAGCCTGTCGGCCGGCTACGGTCTGCGTCCGGATCAAGCCTGGCCCACCCTGTTGCAGACGCGGCTGGCGCGCGAAGGGTTCCCGCACCGGGTGGTCAACGCCAGCGTCAGCGGGGAGACCTCGGCCGGCGGTCGCTCCCGTCTGCCGGCCGCGCTGGCGCGCTATCGGCCCGATGTGCTGATCCTGGCCCTGGGCGCCAACGACGGCCTGCGCGGCTTGCCGCCCGAACACTTGGCCGACAACCTGGGCGCCATGATCGAGGCCGCCCATCGAGCTGGCGCCCGCGTATTGCTGGCCGGGATGCAAATGCCGCCCAACTACGGGCCGGTCTATACACGACGCTTTGCGGAAACCTTCGCACGTGTAGCCCAAGCGCACAAGGTGGCGCTGCTGCCCTTTCTGCTGGAAGGTTTTGCCGAACGCAGAGCGCTTTTTCAGCCCGACGGTCTGCATCCTACTGCCGACGCGCAGCCCTTGATCCTTGACAATGTGTGGCCCCGGCTGATGCCGCTGCTTGGCGACGGCAAGCCCTGATCACAGCACCCGCACGCCAGCCGCGCCGGCCAGCAGGCGGCCGATTACCCACGCGCGTGTGCCTTGCACCGCATGCACGGTCTGGAGCACCGCATCGACCGCATTCGGCGCGCAAGCCACCAACAGGCCGCCACTGGTCTGCGGGTCGGTGATCAGCTTGCGCTGCCACTCGGGGGCTTCGGCCGCCCACTGCACCGCATCGCCATAGCTTGCCCAGTTGCGGGTGGAAGCGCCGGTGGCCACGCCGTCCTTGACCAACTCGACCGCTTCATCGATCGACGGCAGATCTTCAAAGCGCAATTCCGCGCCCAGCCGGCTGGCGCGGCAGACCTCCAGCAAATGACCGGCCAAGCCGAAACCGGTGACATCGGTCATCGCATGTACGCCGGGCAGCGCCGCCAAGTGTTCGCCGACACGATTGAGCAAGGTCGTCCAGCGCAGCATCTGAGCGTAACCGTCGGCCGACAGCACACCTTTTTTGAGCCCGGCAGAAAGAATGCCCACGCCCAACGGTTTGGTGAGAATCAGCACATCGCCGGCCGCCGCACCGGCGTTGGTCTTGACCTTGGCCGGATCGACCACGCCCAGCCCAACCAGGCCATAGATGGGTTCCAGCACGTCGATCGAATGCCCGCCCGCCACTGGAATGCCGGCTTCACGACAGGTTGCTGCGCCGCCTTCCAGAATGCGGCCAATGGCTTCCGTCGGCAGCTTGTCGATTGGCATACCCACCACCGCCAGGGCAAGGATGGGGCGTGCGCCCATGGCATACACATCGGACAGCGCGTTGGTGGCCGCGATGCGACCAAAGTCGAAGGGGTCATCGACGATGGGGGTGAAAAAATCGGTGGTCGCCACCACCGCCTGATGGTCGTTGAGCCGATACACCGCCGCATCGTCGGCATGCTCGGTGCCGACAAGAAGCTCTGGTGGCAGCACGCCTGCGGGCATTTTGCCAAGCAGGCTGCTCAACACCGCAGGCGCGATTTTGCAGCCGCATCCGCCGCCATGGGAAAATTGGGTCAGTCTGATCCGGTCCATGAATCTACACAGGGAGAAGGCGTCGCAACCGACGCAACAGGCAATGAAACAGGGGCTTGCGACCGTAGCACAGCACACCGACTTTGACGAGATCATCGACGCCCGCACCCCGGCCGAGTTTGCCGAGGATCATCTGCCCGGTGCGTTGAACCTGCCGGTGCTCGACAACGCGCAGCGCATCGTCGTCGGCACGCTGTACAAACAGCGCTCGGCCTTCGAGGCACGCCGGGTCGGCGGAGCCATGGTGGCCGAAAACATCGCCCGCCACCTTGCCGGTCCGCTGGCCAACAAGCCCAAGGACTGGCGGCCGTTGGTCTATTGCTGGCGCGGTGGCCAGCGCAGCGGCGCCTTCGTGACCTGGCTGCGCATGGTGGGTTGGGATGCTCACCAGCTGGAAGGCGGCTACAAAGCCTGGCGGCGCATGGTGGTGGCGGAACTGGCGCAATTGCCCGCGCGCCTGACTTTCCGGGTGGTCTGCGGCCCGACCGGCAGCGCCAAAACCCGCTTACTGCATGCGCTGGCCGCCCGCGGCGCCCAGGTGCTCGATCTGGAAGGCTTGGCCGGGCACCGCGGCTCGGTGCTCGGCGCTCTGCCCGGCCAGCCGCAACCGACGCAAAAGTCTTTTGAAACCGCGCTGTTTGGCGTATTACGCGGTCTGGACCCCAACCGCCCGGTTTATGTGGAAGCCGAAAGCCGCAAGATCGGTGCGGTACATATCCCCGAGGCGCTGATTATGGCCATACGCGCCAGCGCCTGCGTGTTCATCGAAGCCAGTCGCAGCGCACGGCTGGCCTTTTTGCTGCGCGACTACGCCTGGCTGGGCGACGAGCCTGCACGCTTACAGGCCGATCTGTCCCGACTGAAGGGCCTGCACAGCAATGAAACCCTGGCGCGCTGGCAAGACTGGGCCGCTACCGGCGCCTTGGCGGAACTTTTCGGTGAACTCATCGACCTGCATTACGACCCGCTCTACCGCCGTTCGCAGCGACTGCACTACAGCGGCCTGGAGCGCGCGCCACGGTTTTACGCCGAGCGTCTGGACGATGCCGGCATCGACGCACTGGCCGCCGCGATCCTTGCGGCCGAAGCGTCGCGCGCATAACCACGCCTTGCGCTATGGTAACCGCGCCACCTGTCCAACCCCGCGCAGCGCACACACACGCTGGATGAGCGCGGGACGCGGCGCAGTCACCTCGCCCTGCTCGAAGGCGACGATGCTGTAGTCGCCGCCCAGCCGTTCCAGCAACTCGCCGGGGCGCAGCAAAAAATCCGGATTGGACGGCTTGCCGAAGCGCTCGTTGCCGACCATGAAGGTTTCAAAGATCAGCACGCCGTCAGCCGCAAGACAATCGAGCAAGGCCGCAAAGCGCGGACGGTACAAATAGTTGGTGACCACGATGCCGTCGAACTGCGCGCCGGCCAGCGGCCAGGGGCCATTTTCCAGCTCGGCTTGCCGGGGTGTGACCCCAGGCACGTCCTGCAATGTCGCCAACGCCGTCGCATCGCGGTCCACCGCCTCCACCTGGTAACCGCGCGCGGCCAGCCAGCGCGCATGGCGACCGCCGCCACAGGCCAAATCCAGCACCCGCCCGCCGGCGCGCACCAGCGGCGCAAAGCGGGTGACCCAGGCCGATGGCGCAAGACGATCGAAGTGCGCCATCAGCGGTCCAGGCCCGCCATGTGGATGGCTTTGATTTCCAGGTATTCGTCGATACCGTGAGTCGCCCCTTCCCGCCCCAGACCGGACTGCTTGACGCCGCCAAAGGGCGCGACCTCGTTGGAGAGTATGCCGGTGTTGACGCCCACCATGCCGTATTCCAGCGCCTCGGCGACACGGAAAATCCGTCCCACATCGCGCGCATAAAAATACGCCGCCAGACCGAACTCGGTATCGTTGGCCATGCGGATGGCCTCTTCTTCGGTTTCGAAGCGGAAGATCGGCGCCACCGGACCGAAGATCTCCTCGCGCGCCACCCGCATCGCCGCCGTAGCCCCGGCCAGCACGGTAGGTTGATAAAAGGTGCCGCCCAGCGCATGGCGCGCACCTCCGACCAGCGCACGCGCCCCCTTGGCCAGTGCATCGGCCACCAGCTCTTCGACTTTAGCGATGGCCGCTTGGTCGATCAACGGCCCGATATTCACCCCTTCGTCCGCGCCGCGGCCAACCTTGAAGCGGCTCATCGCCGCGGCCAGCTTGTCGGCAAAGGCATCATGAATGCCCGCCTGCACCAGCAAGCGGTTGGCGCACACACAGGTTTGTCCGGCATTACGGTACTTGGAAGCCAGCGCGCCCTCGACCGCGGCGTCCAGGTCGGCATCGTCGAACACGATGAACGGCGCATTGCCGCCCAACTCCAGGGACAGCTTTTTGATCGTGGGCGCGCATTGCGCCATCAGCAAACGTCCGACCTCGGTGGAGCCGGTGAAAGACAGCTTGCGCACCGCCGGACTGGCGGTAAGCACGCCGCCGATGGCCACCGGATCGCCGGTGATGACGTTGAGCACGCCGGCGGGCAGCCCCGCCTCCTCGGCCAGCGCCGCCAGCGCCAGGGCGGTATAAGGTGTCTGCTCGGCCGGCTTGACCACCGCGGCGCAACCTGCGGCCAGCGCCGGCGCCACCTTGCGGGTGATCATCGCAGCCGGGAAATTCCACGGGGTAATCATCGCGCACACCCCCACCGGCTGGCGCATGGCCAGCAAGCGGCGGTCCGCGGCGGGCGATGGAATCAGCTCGCCACCGGCGCGCTTGGCCTGTTCGGCATACCATTCGACGAAAGAGGCGGCATACATCACTTCGCCGCGCGCCTCGGCCAGCGGTTTGCCCTGCTCGGTGGTCATCAACCAGGCCAGTTCATCGGCATGAGCGACGATCAGCTCGAACCAGCGCTTGAGCAGGCGAGCGCGCTCGTGTGCGGTGCGCTGCCGCCACGGCCCCCAGGCGGCAGCGGCCGCGGCAATCGCCCGCTCGGTTTCCGCCGCGCCCATCCGCGGCACGCAACCGATGCGCTTGCCGCTGGCCGGGTCATGGACTTCGAACACTGCGCCATCATCGGCGGCGCACCAACGGCCGCCGATCAGCGCGTGCTCACGGAAAAGACGAAAAGCGGTGACATCGGTCATGGTGTTGGCCTCGTGCAGTGGGCGAGGGGCCGATTGTAGCGGTATCGCATGCATGAAGCGCTGCCACCGGGCTGTGCGCGGCCGCACTGCCCACCGCGCGGCGCGCACAGCCAGCGGCACGCTTACAACTTGAACATGCCACGCAGCGTGTCTTCGGTGCGTCCGGCCAGTTGCGCCAGTTCGCCGGCCGCCTGCTCGGATATTTGCGCCTGATGGGCGTTACTCTCCGCGGCGCGGGCAACGCGTTCGACCTCCTCGGCAAGCAGTTGCGCTGCCTGCGCCTGTTCGGTCACGCCATGGCGCATCGAGGCCACGGCTTCCCGCGCCACATCGATTTGCGCGGCGATCTGCGCCATCGACTGACGCAGTTCCGCCGCGTGCCCTTCGCCTTGCCGGGCACGGTTGCGGGCCTGCTGCATGTGGCGGGTGGTGGCTTCGGACTGACCGCGCACTTGTTCGATGACTTCATGAATCTGGTCGGTGGAGTGCGCGGTGCGCTCGGCCAGTTTGCGCACTTCATCGGCCACCACCGCAAAGCCGCGCCCCTGCTCGCCGGCGCGTGCCGCCTCGATGGCGGCATTGAGCGCAAGCAGATTGGTCTGGTCGGCAATTTCCTTGATTACTCCGGCAATTCCGGCGATTTCATTGGTCTTGGCAACCAGCTCCTCCAGCGACAGCGCGGCTTCTTCGGTGAGCTTGGCAATCGATTCGATCTCGCCCGCGGTCAGCGCCACCCGTTGGCCATCCTGCTGCGCCCGGCTTTGCGCCGCGCTGGCCTGTTCATCCACTTCGCGGGCCTGATCGCGCAATTGGTCGATGCTGGTCGACAACTGCTCCACCGCCGCCGCCATGCGCTCGGCACGCTCGGCGTTTTCGCTGGCCTTGGCAAGCGTCTCGTGGCTGCTTGCCGCTTGCGCGTCTGCCCCGCTACGCACTTTGGCAAACGCGGCAAGCGTATCGGCCACCACCCGGCGTAAACTGTCTTGCAAACCGCTCAGGGCGGCAACGATACGGCCGAGTTCATCATTGCCGACCGCTGGCACTGTAACGGACAAATCGCGCTCTTCGGCAATGCGCTTGACCACGGCACTGACTACCTGCAAGCGGCCGCGCACCATGCGGTCGATGCCTAGGCCCACGCCAACGCCGACGATCAAGGCCACCACCGCCAGCGTAATCACCCAGCGTCGGGCATTGCGTGCTTCCTCCAGAAACTGCGCCACCTCAGCGCGGTTTTTCCGGTAGCGGTCTTCGAGTATCGGCTCCAATTCGGCGCGGATATCCCGCCAGGCCGGGGTGACTTCGTCTTTGAGCACCCGCACGGCTTCCCCCGTCTCCCCCGCTTCCGCCAATCGGATCAGCCGCTCGGCCGCCGGCGCCACCTGCCGGTCCCATCTCTGGCCCCATTCGCGCACTTTGACGGCAACTTCCGGCCGGCGCGCGGTACTGGCCACCTGTTCGGCCAACTCTGCAAAGCCTTTCAGGGAGGCCGCTGCGTTGCTGAGCGCCTGGGCGTCATTGGCGCGCAACGCCACAAAGCGCAATGCAGCCTGACTTTGTACCCCCAAAAAGCGCAACTCACGCATGCCGACCTCGTTGGGCAGAATGACATCGTTGACCGTGACCAACTCACGGTCGAGCCGCGCCACCGAATTGAGGGCAACCGCCAGCGCAGCGCCGGCGGCCAGCAAGATCGTTGCAATGCCCAGCGTCACCCGGGCCCGAATGCCGAGACTCATTTTCGACCTCCATCAATCCAATCGACTGCAAACACCACATGTCTGGCTCATTTACGTCAGCGTCGCTGGCGTTCTTGAATATCTTTGTGAAATTCTAAACACTGCACCAGCCCGACGGCCTGCTTCTGGCAGCGAACGCCACGCAAGCCGTAACCAGTGCCAAAGATCACAGGGGTGACTATGGTCCGTACAAGCCGTGCTGTGGTTTTCAGCAGTGGGCCGTCGAGCCGGCCCCAAGCTGAGCCTTCCAACCTGCCACCAGCGGCGCTGTCGCCCGCCATGCTGGGCATCGTGCCCATACCGGCGGCCGCAGCCGGCACCCAGGGCGAACCCTGGCTGGCCGGGGCCATCGTTCTGGCTGCGCTGATCCTGGCCGTGCCAGTAACACTCCGGTTATGGCGCAAGTGGCAGGCGGAAAGGTCTTGTCAACGCGCCGACGATGCCGCGCGCCAAGCCGCCGAACGCGCACTGCGTGAAAGTCAGGCGCGTTACCGTGAGGTGGTCGAATCGGTCAATGAAGTCATCTTCCGCACCGACGCCGAGGGGCGGTTCAATTTTCTGAATACCGCCTGGCAAACCATCAGCGGCTACACGGTGGCAGAAAGCTTGGGGCAGAAGCTATGCGCCTATCTGCATCCGGACGACATTGCAAAGGTATGCGAACAGCTTGGCGAGGCGGCCGCCGGAGCCCGGGACGGCTGCCAATGCGAATTCCGTTTGCGCACCCGCAACGGTGAGATCCGTTGGATCGAGGCTGCCGCCCGCGCAGTGCGAGACGGTGGCAGCGCGGGGCTGGCCGGCACCCTGGACGACATTTCCGCGCGCAAAATTGCCGAGCTGACCTTGCGCAACCTCAACCAGGAACTGGAATTCCGGGTACGGGTGCGCACCAGGGCAATCGCACCTTCATGTCATAACTCCGAGCAACTCGGCCCGAAATTCGTCAATAGTGGCAGCCAGCATGCGCTTGGACTTGATGCTCGCCTTACGGGTCGTGTTCAGCCGCAGCAGGTTCATCACGATGTGGCGAACAACAGCCAAGTTGTTGGCCGCGTAACCGCTGCGCACCCGGGACTGATCCTCGTTGAACTGCACATCCAGACACCAGTGAAGCCGATTCTCCACCTCCCAGTGGCTGCGAACTGCTTTGGCGATGCGCTCGGCGTCCGCGGGCAGGCTGCTCAGGTAGTAGGCACGCTCGGTGCTGGTTTTGTTGCCGACAGTGCGCACCCGCTCGATCAAGGCGAAGCTCGCGACGTCCTTCCACTCTTCGCCCTTGTAGAGCCGATCGGTGGCGTCGTACGCAACGCAGCGGCGGATCTCCGTGCGTCCATGGCCAAGATTCGTGGTTTCATGCGTCGAGGCCGGCGTGAGCGGTCCCCGTGGATCCGCGACGCCGGCAAAGCGGATCGAGTCGAGCAACTTCGGGTGGTTGTCCTTCACGCACAGCACGTAGTGGGCGCCGCGTTCGCGGATCGTGCGCGCAATCTTCGCCTGTGTGCCCATCGCGTCGATCGTCACCACGCAGCCTTCCAGGGCGAGCTTCGAGAGCAACTCGGGAATGGCGGTGATCTCGTTGGATTTCTCGGCCGTGGCCCTCTGGCCCAACACCACGCCCATCCCGGCGGCGAACGCGCTGACCATGTGCAGGGCACTTGCAGGGGTCTTGCCCTTGCTTGCCGTTCTTCGGCTGCTCTTGCCGTCGATCGCAACGACCGTGTCTTCGGCCAGCACCGGCACGACCATGCCGACCCAGCGCCGAAACGCCGCCTCGAACTCGTCAGGCTCAATCAGGCCGAACACGCGCCCGATCGTGTCGTGCGAAGGGATGCCATGCTCAAGCTTCATGAACCCTCGCAGCCAATCGATCTTGGCCTTGGCCCACAACTCGATGTCGACGAAGTCGTCCACGCCCGAGAGCACTGCACACACCGCGACCGTGAGCAGTTCGGACAGGTCGTGGCGTGTGTGGCGCTTGCTGCGCGGGTCGGAAACCGAGACGAACACCTGCGTCAGCGGCATGATGCTTACTGCCTTCATGGGATCCCCAAAAAGACAGTAAGCTACACAAAATATGACGCTGTGAACAGGGGGTGCCTAAGTGCATGATCGTAAACGGCTTATCTGTTATGCGTATGATAAGTAGGTGCGATTGCCCTGGGGTGCGCACTGCGGAACTGGAAAACGCCAACCGCGAACTGGAGGCGTTTTCGTATTCCGTCTCTCACGACCTGCGCGCGCCGCTGCGCGCCATCGACGGCTTTGCCCGCATTCTGGAAGAAGAACTCGACGGCACGCTGACGCCTTCGGCGCGGGCGCATCTGGAACGCATCCGCAAGGCCACCGAGCGAATGGCGCAATTGATCGACGATCTGCTCAACCTTGCCCGCCTGACCCGCCAGCCACTCGCCCGCGAGACGGTGGATCTATCCGAACTCGCCGCACAAATCATCGATGAGTTGCGCGCAGAACAGCCCGAACGCCACGTCACCGTCGATATCCAGCCGCAGATGCTAGCGCTGGCCGACCGCAACCTGATGCGCATCGTGCTCGACAACCTGTTGCGCAACGCCTGGAAGTTTTCCGCCCGGCAGCCGCAGGCGCACATCGGTTTTTGGGTCGAACACGACCGCAATCGCAAAATTTACTGCGTCCGTGATAATGGCGCGGGATTCGACATGGCCTATGCGGCCAATTTGTTCCGCCCTTTTCACCGGCTGCATGCCGAGCAGGACTTCGCCGGCACCGGCATCGGCCTGGCCACCGTGCAACGGATCATCGCCCGACACGGCGGAGCGGTGTGGGCGCGTTCGCGGCCGGGGGAAGGCGCGCAGTTTTTTTTCACCCTGGACAGCCCGGAGGCGGCCGGAACATGAACGCCTATCCGTCTTGCCCTGGCGCGTGGCGTACCGCGCGTAAATAACCGCGGCGTAAATAACAGCGGCTTATCCGTGCCAAGCCGCACCGGTACAATCGCCCAATGATCATTACGACCACCTATGACGACCCATCGGTGTTGCCGCCGGAGGTTCGCGCCCGCAGGAAGTTTGCCGAGGTTGGATCTGCCGCCGCGCTGCTGTCTGTGGTGTGTCCGCAGAAATGGGCGGATATCGTCGATGTCTTGCGCCATTACGCCCTGGATCCTCCCACCTGGATGAAAGCAGGCGGCAACCGGGGCGAGGTAGCCTAGCAGCTCGATGCTATGTTCCACGCGCGAGACTGGCGGGAATTGCGGCTCGATCTGGTCACTTACGGCCTGCTGCGCGACAAAAATGACCGGCTGTACCGACGACTGCGGCGTGTCGTTCAGGAGGGATATCTGATCGATAACGTCAAGGGATCCGTGGCGCTCGATGTCGAATGGAACGCCAAGGACGGGAACCTCGATCGGGATTTCGGAGCGTACCGCGCCTGGCACGCTGCCCGAGGCGCTCACGGCCGCTGTGCTGATCACCCAGGACAAGGTTTCCCTGAAGTCTTTGGCTGAACGCCTGTGGGCGGAGTATCAGGAAACGCTGCCTGCGGCTCAGCGCTCTGGCAAGCTGCCGATAGACGTGTACACCTCGACCACCACGAACTTCGACAAGGCGCTCATGCGCATTCGGCGCGGGGCTTTGGGAGCCTGCCCATTGCTTTTGGTGGCCGGGTGTGAGCAGACCTGGAATGGAAAGCCTTACCGCCCGTTGGATACGACAGGCTCCTGAGCGGGGCGTCCGCGCGGACGCATGGGCGTGTGCGCCAGTTGCAGCAAGGTGCGCACGCGCTGAATGGGGTAGCCACATTCTTGCGCCAAATCACGCACGCTCTTGCCTCTCTCGTACTCCGCCCGCAAGGTGAAAGCGACTTCCAGCACGGACTCGCGTTCCATGCCGTGAGTGTTTGGCGGCAGGATGGCGTCGCCAGCGTAACCGCTGGGGATTCTGCCGCGCGGCACCACGTCTTCATCCGCTTCGTTGCCCCACACGACCCAGCCGTCACGCGGATGGCGCGCGAACAGCTCAAGGAAAGGCCCTGGGCTGCATGCCTCGATCAGCGCGTACTGCTCGTCTGGCTTGCGCGAGTGCTCGCGCTTGCGCGTCTCGATCATGTTGACCTGGGTGCGGCCGGGGGCAAGCGTGCGGGCATCCTTCCCCCTCACGCCGAACAGGATCAGTTCGGTGACATTGCGAAAATAAAAACCCACCCCCCCGCCCGTCCGGCCGGCCCGCCATCCTTGCGCCGCTTGGCCCAGACGATGTTGGTCTTGTAGGTGAAGCCCCAGGCTCGCATGACGCGCAGCCCTTCCGGCAGCAGGGCGTTGGGCACCCATAGGTATAGGTGCGCGGTTGGCGCCGCGACATCCGCCACGTTCAACGCCATGATCTCGTCGAGCGTCATGGTCCCGTAGCGGGACAGGCGTTTGTGTTCCGGCGCAATCTTGCCGGTGCGGTTCTGGAATTGCCAAGGCGGATCGGCCAAGATGGAGCCGAATCCACCTACGACGCGCGGCAATGGGAGCAATGGGGAAGTCATTTCGTTCATGCGGCGCATCATGAGATCTTTTTTTAGATCTTCCAATGGACACAACACCCTCGTGTTATCGGCTTTGGCAAAATCGAGCCGCCTGACTCCTTGGCACATAAACTAAAGACCTAGCCTATGAGCTCTCTTTGCTGCGCAAAACGCTTTGTGTATAGCCATGCCTTGACTTGTGTCACAATTAACTATTGTGCAGTGCACTATACTCACCGACGCACCCGCCTGCGGCAGCGGCGAAAACCGCTAGCAGGCCGTTGAAAACGTAGCGAGGATGGCCAGATGCAAGGCGCACGGCGCGCAGCGACCGCGGCCTATCAAATAGATAGGCGAGCAAGCGAGCACCGCGCAACGGCCGCAGATGGCCCACCGCAGTAGTTTTTCAACGGTCTGCGAGGGCCGGATATTGGCAGGCCGGTCACACAACACGACACAACCGTAGCAGGTACCACACCATGAAAGACAAGCACTATCTCTCGCCGCTGATGGAGCCGCGCTCGGTCGGCATCATCGGTGCCAGCGAGCGCGAATCCTCGCTCGGCAACGTGCTGATCCGCAACATGCTGGACTCGGCGTTCAAGGGCCGCCTGTTCGCCATCAACCCCAAGCATGATTCGGTGCTGGGCGTGCCCTGCTACAAATCGGTGGAAGACGTGCCCCACCGTCTGGATTTGGCGGTGATCGCGGTGCGCGCCGAAAAAACACCTGCCCTGGTCGATGCCTGTGGCCGCGCCGGGGTGAAGGCGGTCATCGTGCTGTCTGCCGGCTTTTCGGAAACCGGCCCACGCGGTGCCAAGTTGGAACGCGAGGTGGTGGAAGCCGCCCGCCGCCACCGCATCCGCCTGCTCGGCCCCAACTGTCTGGGCATCATGCGCCCGGAACTGGGGCTCAACGCCACCTTTGCCCACGCCAGCGCCAACAAGGGCAGCATCGGCCTCATTTCGCAGTCCGGCGCGTTGTGCGCGGCCATTCTGGACTGGGCCAAGCCCAACAATGTGGGCTTCTCCGCGGTGGTGTCGCTGGGTTCGTCGTCGGACATCGACTTTGGCGAGGTGCTCGAGTACATGATCTCGGACCCGCGCACCGAGAGCATCTTCCTGTACGTGGAAGGCATCCGCGACGCCCGCCGGTTCATGAGCGCGCTACGGGGCGCGGCGCGGGTCAAGCCGGTGCTGCTGATCAAGGTCGGCCGTCATCCCGACGCCTGCAAGGCAGTCTTGCAGCACACCGGCGCGCAAGTGGGCGAAGATGCGGTGTTCGACGCCGCGCTGCGTCGCGCCGGGGTGATCCGGCTCTACAACATGGGCCAGTTGTTTGCCGCGGCCAATGCCTTGTTTTCGCACTTTCGCCCGCGTGGCAACCGTCTGGCCATCATCACCAATGGCGGCGGCCCAGGCGTGATGGCCGCCGACCGCTGCGCCGACCTTGGCATTCCGCTGTCGGAGTTCTCCGAAGGAACGATGGCAAAGCTCAACGCCGCCCTGCCCCCCAGTTGGTCGCGCGGCAATCCGGTGGATATCTTGGGCGATGCGGATGTGGAGCGTTACCGCAAAACGGTGCAAGCGGTGCTGGAAGGCCCCAACGTGGACGGCGTGCTGGTGATGCTGACCCCGCAGGCGATGACCGATTCCACCGCGGTGGCCCAAGCGGTCATCGATTTGGAAAAACATGCCGACAAGCCGGTGGTGACCTGCTGGATGGGGGAGAACCTGGTGAGCGAAGCCCGGCAGATGTTCATCGATGCCGGCATTCCCACTTTCCGCACGCCCGAGCCGGCGGTCGAGCTGTTCAGCCATATCTCGGCCTATTACCGCAATCAAAAGCTGCTGATGCAGACGCCGGCTTCGCTGTCGCAGCTCAATCCGCCTTCCATCGAAAGCGCCCGCCTGGTCATCGAAACCGCCCTGGCCGAGCGCCGTAAGACGCTCAACGAGATGGAATCCAAGGCGCTGCTGGCCGCTTTCCGCATTCCCATCGCGCAGACCGTGGTGGCCCGCTCGGCCACCGAGGCCATGGTGCTGGCCGAGGAAATCGGCCTGCCGGTGGTGATGAAAATCGACTCGCCCAGCATCATCCACAAGAGCGACTCCGGCGGCGTGCGCCTGAACCTGGGCAGCCTGGCCGCGGTCCGTACTGCCTATCAGGAAATCCTGGATGAAGTGCGCCGCAACAAGCCCGAGGCGACGATCAACGGCGTGGCCATCGAGCCGATGATTCTCAAGCGCAACGGCCGCGAGTTGGTGGTCGGCGTCAAGCGCGATCCGGTATTCGGGCCGGTGATTACTTTCGGCGAAGGCGGCAACCGGGTGGAGGCCAACCGCGACCTGGCGGTGGCGCTGCCGCCGCTGAACAACTATCTGGTGCAGGATTTGATCCGCTCCAGCCGTGTCGCGCCGCTGCTGGGCGAATTCCGCAACATGCCGGCCATCGACATGAGCGCGCTGGAGCTGGTGCTGCTGCGCGTGTCCGAGATGGTCTGCGAGCTGCCCTGGCTCCAGCAGATGGAGATCAATCCGCTGATCGTGGATGAAAACGGCGCGGTCGCGGTGGATTGCCGGATCACGGTCGATAACATCTCGCCGGCGGCCGATCGCTATGATCACATGGCAATCCACCCCTATCCGTCGCACCTGATCAGCAAATGGACGGTACCGGACGGCACCGAAGTCACCATTCGCCCGATCAAGCCGGAGGATGCGGAACTGGAAATCGAATTCGTGCGCAAGCTGTCACCGGAGACCAAGTATTTCCGCTTCATGAACACCATGCGGGAGCTGCCGCCGGCGATGGTCGCCCGCCTGACCCAGATCGACTACGACCGTGAAATGGCCTTCATCGCCACCATCGTCGAAAACGGTGCGGAGGTGGAAATCGGTGTGTGCCGCTATGCGGTCAACCCGGATGGTGAATCCTGTGAATTTGCCGTGGTGGTGGCCGATGAATGGCAGCATCGCGGTCTGGCCCGCCGGCTGATGGGCGTGCTGATCGAGACTGCGCGCAGCAAGGGCTTGGCCTACATGAATGGCGTGTTTCTGGCCAACAACGAACGCATGTTGAAGTTCGTCCAGGGCCTGGGTTTCGTACTGTCCAACGACCCCGAGGACAACACCGTCAAGCTCGGCGTCCTTTCTCTGCAAGACTGAATGGCTGGCCATATCGAAACCATCGACTTTCGCGGCCTGCCGGCGCTGCGCCTGAGCACCGCGGCCGGTGCCAGCGCGGTGCTGACGCTCTACGGCGCGCAGCTCGTATCCTGGATGCCGGCGCGCAGTCAGGAGCGGCTTTACCTGAGCGAGCAGGCGATTTGCGATGGCCGCAGTCCGATCCGCGGCGGCGTGCCGGTGTGTTTTCCACAGTTTGCCGCCGAAGGCGGGCTGCCGCGCCACGGCTTTGCGCGCACGATGAGCTGGTCGGTCATCGAACAGCGCGCCGGCGACGACTTTGCCCTGGCCACGCTGGCGCTGTCCGACGACTCGGATACCCGCGCGCATTGGCCACACCGGTTCAACCTGGAACTGACCGCAGCCATCGAAGACGGCCGCCTGGACATCGAGCTGGCGGTCCACAACCGCGGCCAAGCGTCGTTTGCCTTTGCCGCCGCGCTACATACCTATCTGCGGGTGACCGAAGTCGAAACCTGCCAGTTGGAGGGCTTGTACGGCTTCGAGTACCGCGACGCGCTCGATGGCAATACGCTGCGGCGTGAATCCGGAGATGTGTTACGGGTGGAGTCCGCGCTAGATCGCATCTATCACAATGTCAGCCGTCCGCTGCTGTTGCGCGACGACGGTGGCGCGCTGGGCATTCATGCGCAAGGCTTTCCGGATGTGGTGGTATGGAACCCCTGGGAAGACGGCCTGACCCGCTGTACCGACATGGCGCCGGGAGACTTCCGACGCATGCTGTGCGTAGAAGCCGCAGCGGTGCGTGAGCGCATCGACTTGCCCCCGGAACAATCCTGGGTAGGGCGCCAGACCCTGGTCGCGCTGTAGCGGCCGGCTTGCCGCGGCTGCGCCATCTGGTGCACCATCGCCGCCCCGTTTTACGCTTGATCCGTTTTCGCATGCTGCCTCCGATCGAACACCGCATCGCCGCCGAACTCGGCGTCCAACCCCGCCAAGTCCAGGCCGCCGTCGCCTTGCTGGATGACGGTGCGACCGTGCCCTTCATCGCCCGTTACCGCAAAGAAGCGACCGGCGGCCTGGACGACACCCAGTTGCGCACACTGGAAGAGCGCCTGAGCTATCTGCGGGAACTGGAAGAGCGTCGCGCTACGGTGCTTGCTTCGATTGCCGAACAAGGCAAGCTCAGCGACACGCTGCGCGCCGAGATCGAAAACGCCGACACCAAACAGCGCCTGGAAGATCTGTACCTACCGTACAAACCCAAGCGCCGCACCAAGGCGCAGATCGCCCGCGAAGCCGGCATTGGCCCACTGGCCGAGGCACTGCTGGCCGACCCCACGCTGAACCCGGAAGTCGAGGCCGCTGCCTACCTCAATGCCGAAGCTGGCTTTCCCGATACCAAAAGCGTGCTCGATGGCGCCCGCCAAATCCTGATCGAGCACTTTGCCGAAGACGCCGAACTGCTGGGCAGCTTGCGCAGCTTGCTGGCCGAAGAGGGGGTAGTCGTCTCCCAAGTGGTTGCCGGCAAAGAGCAAGAAGGCGCAAAGTTTCGTGACTGGTTCGATTTCCGCGAGCCGATCGGCAAAATCCCCTCACACCGTGCGCTGGCCCTGCTGCGCGGGCGCAACGAAGGCGTGCTGCGGCTGGCGCTCGAACTGCCGCACGACCCGCAAGCCGGTCCGCATCCGTGCGAGCGGCGCATTGCCGCGCGCTTTCAGATTCGCGACGCCGGGCGCGCAGCCGACCGTTGGCTGATGGATACCGTGCGCTGGGCCTGGACCGTGAAAATTTCTCTGCACCTGGAACTGGAATTGATGAACCAGTTACGCGAGCGGGCCGAAGCAGAGGCCATAGAGGTTTTTGCGCGCAACCTCAAAGACCTGCTGCTTGCCGCCCCGGCCGGCGCACGCCCGACCATGGGCCTGGACCCTGGCATTCGCACCGGCGTCAAAGTGGCCGTGGTCGATGGCACCGGCAAACTGCTCGATACCGCCACGGTGCATCCGTTCGAACCGCGCCGCGATCTCGAAGGCGCGCTGGCCACCTTGGCGGCGCTGGCCAGTCGCCATGGGGTGGAATTGGTGGCCATCGGCAACGGCACCGCTTCGCGCGAAACCGATGCGCTGGTGGCCGAGCTGCTGCGCCGCCACCCGCAATTGCGTCTGACCAAGGTCATGGTCTCGGAAGCCGGCGCTTCGGTGTACTCCGCCTCGGAACTGGCCGCGCGCGAGTTCCCGGATGTCGACGTCTCGCTGCGCGGTGCGATCTCCATTGCCCGCCGGCTACAAGACCCGCTGGCCGAGTTGGTGAAGATCGACCCCAAGTCGATCGGCGTCGGTCAGTACCAGCATGACGTCAACCAATCCCGCCTGGCCCGCAGCCTGGATGCGGTAGTCGAAGACTGCGTCAACGCCGTCGGTGTGGACGTCAATACCGCCTCTGCCCCGCTACTGGCACGCATCTCCGGCCTGAACGCGACGCTTGCCGCCAATATCGTCGCGCATCGCAACACTCATGGCCCTTTCCGCACCCGCGAAGCCCTCAAAGCCGTGCCCCGGCTGGGCCCCAAAACCTTCGAGCAGGCCGCCGGTTTTCTGCGCATTGCCGCAGGAGACAACCCGCTGGACGCCTCCGCGGTGCACCCGGAAGCTTACCCGGTGGTCGAACGCATCCTGGCCCGCGTGCAGAAAAGCGTGCGCGAACTCATGGGCCATAGCGCCTTTCTGAAAAGCCTGAACCCGGCCGCATTCACCGACGAACGCTTTGGCCTGCCCACCGTGCAGGACATTCTCAGCGAACTGGAAAAACCCGGCCGCGACCCGCGCCCGGAGTTTCGCACCGCCACCTTCCGCGAAGGTGTGGACACCATCGAGGATCTGGCGCCCGGCATGGTGCTCGAAGGGGTGGTCACCAATGTGACCAATTTTGGCGCCTTCGTGGATATCGGCGTGCACCAGGACGGCCTGGTGCATGTGTCAGCGCTCGCCGACCGCTTTGTCAAAGACCCGCATAATGTGGTCAAGGCGGGTCAGGTGGTCAAAGTCAAGGTGCTGGAAGTCGATCTGGCGCGTCGGCGCATCGCGCTCAGCATGCGCTCGAGCGATGAACCCGGGCCCCGGCCGCAGGCCGAACGCCAAGCCCCCCGTAGCGCGCGCACACCGGATGCAGCCTTGCGCCGGGACACGCGCCAAGCGCCTGCCAACAACGCGCTGGCAGCCGCGTTCGCACGCGCCAAACTGAAGTAACCCAAGGCAGAACCAACGATGAAACCGGTCATTTACGGCATCAAGCACTGCAACAGCATGAAAAAGGCTTTCGCCTGGCTCGACGAGCACGGCATCGCCTATGATTTTCACGACTATAAAAAGGCCGGCATCGCCCACGCCAAAGTGCTCGCCTGGTCCCAGGCGGTGGGCTGGCGCACCTTGCTCAACACCCGCGGCACCACTTGGCGCAAACTCAGCCCCCAAGAGCAGGCCATCGAAACCGAAGACGCGGCGGTGCAGAAAATGGTCGAACAGCCCAGTCTGATCAAACGTCCGGTGGTGGAGACCGCCGACGGCCAACTGCTGGTGGGTTTCGATCCGCACGCTTTTGCACGCACATTCAAACCCGAGGAATGCGCCCGATGAACCCCCCAAAGAGCTTCGTACAACGCTTCCTGCTGGAAAACCTGGATATTCGTGGCGCAGTGGTGCGCCTGACCGATGTCTGGCAAGCGCTGCGGCAAGGGCGCGACTATCCGCCCGCAGTCGCCGCCCTGCTCGGTGAGCTGAGCGCGGTGTCCGCACTGATCGCCGGCAATCTCAAGCAACCCGGCCGACTGACCTTCCAGATCCAGGGCCGCGGGCCGGTGGGCCTGCTGGTGGTCGATTGCAATCAAGCGCTCAATCTACGTGGCTACGCCCGGGTGGACGCGCCGACCAACGGCCGACGCCTGACCGACCTGGTCGGCGACGGCCACCTGCAACTCACACTCGAGGTCGACGGCCTGGACCAGCCCTACCAAAGCCTGGTGCCACTGACAGGCGAGAATATCGCCCGCAGCTTTGAGCACTATTTGGCGCAATCGGAGCAGCAGCCGGCCGGGCTGTGGCTGGCCGGCGACGATCATGCCGTGGCAGCGCTCTTTGTGCAAAAGCTACCGGGCGCCGACGACAAAGACGCCGACGGCTGGGACCGTGTCCGCCAATTGGCACAAACCGTGCGCGCGGACGAATTGCTTGGCCTAGCACCTGCCGAGCTGCTGGGCCGTCTGTTCGCCGAAGAGGATGTCCGCCTGTTCGAGCCCCGTGCGGTGATGCATCATTGGCCGCCCGACCGCGACAAGGTCGCCGGCATGTTGCAGGGTCTGGGCGAAGCACAGGTCCGCGCGATTTTGGACGAACACGGTATCGTCGAAGTCCGCGACGACTTGTCGAACCATTGCTACCGTTTCGACAAGGCCGATATCGACGCCTTGTTCCATCCGCCCACTTTGCACTGAACCTTTCAGAGGAGCGCCGCATGTACGCCGAACGCAGCCCCAGTGCCGGGATGGTCCGTCTGACCCACCTGATCTACGCCCTGCATGCCTTCGCGGTATTCTCCGGGGTGATCGGTTCGGCCAGCGTCATCGGCAGCTTCATCGCCAGCATTCCCTCGCTGGCGGCCATCGTGCTCAATTACTGGAACCGTGGCGCGGTGCGCAACACCTGGCTGGACAGCCATTTCGACTGGCAGATCCGCACCTTCTGGTACACCCTGGCCTGGGTGGTTTTATCCGTTCTGCTGGCCGTAACCCTGATTGGCCTGCCCTTTGCGCTGATGGCCCTGGCGGTGGTGTCGCTATGGGTGATCTATCGCGTAGCGCGCGGTTGGTGGCGTTTGTCCGGCGGCTTACGCATGCCCGCACCTTGAGCCGGCCGCCTTGCCAGAGCCCCCCTCCGCTCAGTAGACTTTCCGAATTTTTAGTCCGCTTACCCGCTGATGACCTTCCCCTCTGCCGCCAGTCGCGCCATCGAATTCCGCAACGCCGCGCTGGGCGCCACCATTGCCGTGCTGCGTGAAACCGCCCCCGCGTTGCTGGCCGACGACCTGCACAAAATGCTGGGCGGCATGCCGGATTTTTTCAACGGTGAAGCCGCGGTACTCGATTTTGCCGCGCTCCCCCATCTGCCGGCACAAGTGGATTGGGCGGGACTCATCAGCCTGCTCCGCCGCTATCGGTTGCAACCGGTG
The DNA here is from genome assembly GCF_003345255.1 of Pseudothauera hydrothermalis. GTDB lineage: Bacteria > Pseudomonadota > Gammaproteobacteria > Burkholderiales > Rhodocyclaceae > Pseudothauera > Pseudothauera hydrothermalis. The sequence continues at coordinate 1,776,153 of NZ_CP029331.1, forward strand.
GGCGTTCGCAACCTGCCGCCAGAGCTTGTAGACGGCGCACGCCGTGCCGGTTTGGCGCTGCTCGACGGCGCCGAACTACGCGACCGCCAGCCGCCCTCGCCGGCGCCGACGCGCGCCCAGGCGCCGGCACCTGCGGCGACGGCGGCCCCTGCGCCGATCAACGCCGGCACACTGTTCATCGACCGGCCGCTGCGCTCAGGCCAGCAGATCTATGCGCGCGGCGGCGACCTGGTGGTATTGGCCGGCGTGAGCCACGGCGCTGAGCTCATCGCCGACGGCAGCATCCATTGCTACGGTCCGCTGCGCGGGCGCGCGCTGGCGGGCGCTCAGGGCAACACCGCCGCGCGCATCGTCGCCACCAATTTCGGCGCTGAGCTGATTTCGATTGCCGGCATGTATCGGACCTTCGAACAAGGCATTCCCGAACCGCTGGCTGGCCGTGCAGTGCTGGCACGCCTGAGCGGTCCGGCCAACGAACACAAACTCGACCTCCAGCCGCTACAGCTGGACTAATTCAGACAAGGGGAAACCGTGAGAGTCATCGTCGTCACCTCGGGCAAAGGCGGTGTAGGCAAAACCACCACCAGCGCAGCCTTCTCCTCGGGTCTTGCATTGCGCGGCTTCAAAACCGCGGTCATCGACTTCGATGTCGGTCTGCGTAACCTGGACCTCATCATGGGTTGCGAGCGCCGCGTGGTCTATGACCTGGTCAACGTCATCAACGGTGAGGCCAAACTCAACCAGGCGCTGATCAAGGACAAGCACTGCGAAAACCTCTTCGTGTTGCCAGCCTCGCAGACCCGCGACAAGGACGCACTGACCGAAGAAGGCGTCGAGGCGGTGCTCAAAGAGCTCGAACACATGGGTTTCGAGTACGTGGTCTGCGACTCGCCCGCCGGCATCGAGCGCGGCGCGGTGATGGCGCTCACGTTTGCCGACGAGGCCATCGTCACCACCAACCCGGAGGTCTCCTCGGTACGCGATTCCGACCGTATCCTGGGCATTTTACAGTCCAAAAGCCGCCGCGCCGCCGAGGGGCGCGAGCCGGTCAAAGAACACCTGCTGATCACCCGCTATTCGCCCAAACGGGTCGAAGAAGGCGAAATGCTCTCGTACAAAGATGTGCAGGAATTGCTGCGCGTGCCGCTGATCGGCGTCATTCCGGAATCCGAATCGGTGCTGCATGCCTCCAACCAGGGCATGCCGGCCATTCACCTCAAAGGCACCGATGTCTCCGAGGCTTACCACGACGTGGTGGCGCGCTTTCTGGGCGAAACACGCGAGCTGCGCTTTGTGACCTACGAAAAGCCGGGCCTGATCAAACGCCTGTTCGGAGGCAAATGACATGTCGCTGCTCGCCCGCCTGTTCGGCGAAAAGAAAAAAACCGCGGAGATCGCCAAGAACCGGCTCTCCCTGCTCATCGCCCACGAGCGTAGCGGCGGTGCCGGGGCGGCCGATTTTCTGCCTGCCCTGCAGCAAGAACTCATTCAGGTGATCTCGAAATACGTGACCGTCGCCCCGGAAGACATCAAGGTCCAGCTCGAAAAACAAGACAACTACGAAGTGCTGGAAGTCAATATCGTGCTGCCCGAACAGGGCCGTTGATCCGCCCCACCTGCGGCAAGCGCCCAAACCGCCCGCCAACACTGAGCGCCAAGCCCATCGGTTATGATTGCGCGCTTGTCTGGCATGCTGATTTTTCCCGCTCATGATCCGTAAACTGCTGCGCAAGGTTTTCCGCCGCGCTGCTGAACAACCCAACCGCGAACCCGCTCTGATTCCGCGCGAGCGTCACGGCATCGCCCGCGAGCAAATCTCGCCTGCTGCCCGCAAAACCTGTGCGGTGTTGCAGGATGCCGGCTACAAGGCTTACGTGGTGGGCGGTGCGGTGCGCGACCTGCTGATCGGCCATCCGCCAAAGGACTTCGACGTCGCCACCAGCGCCACGCCCGAAGAAGTCCGCGCGTTATTTCGCCGTTCGCGCATCATCGGCCGGCGGTTCAAGATCGTGCACGTGATGAGCGGCCCGGAGACCATCGAGGTATCCACCTTTCGCGCCGCGCAAGATGCCGAAACCGACGAACACGGCCGTGTGTTGCGCGACAACGTGTATGGCACCATGGCCGAAGACGCCACCCGGCGCGACTTTACAGTCAATGCACTGTACTACGACCCCACTACCGAACAGATCATCGACTACCACCACGGTGTGGCCGACCTGGAACAGAAAACCCTGCGCATGATCGGCGATCCGCGCACCCGCTACCGCGAGGACCCGGTGCGGATGCTGCGCGCAGTGCGGCTGGCGGCAAAACTGGGGCTTGCCATCGACCCTGCGGCGCGCAAGCCGATCCGCGAGATGGCCGCGCTACTGGAAAACGTGCCCGCAGCCCGGCTGTTCGATGAGATGCTCAAGCTGCTGTTTTCCGGCTATGCGGTACGTTGTCTGAAACAACTGCGCGAAGAAGGCTTGCACCACGGCCTGCTGCCCTTGCTCGATGTCATCCTGGAACAGCCGTTGGGCGAGCGCTTCGTTTGGCTGTCACTGGAAAACACCGATGAGCGCGTGCGCGCAGACAAATCGGTATCGCCCGGTTTTCTGTTTGCCACCCTGCTCTGGCACCAGGTACTGGCCGCCTGGGAAAGCAAAAAGGCAGCGGGCGAGCACGCCCAGCCCGCGCTGTTCCAAGCCATGGATGAAGTGCTGGAGGTGCAGGCCGACAAACTGGCGATCACCCGGCGCATCGTCGGCGACATCAAGGAAATCTGGGCCTTGCAGCCGCGTTTCGAAAAGCGCGCCGGCAAGCTCCCCTATCGTCTGATCGAACAGCCGCGCTACCGCGCCGGCTGGGATTTTCTCCGTCTGCGCGCGCTGTCGGGAGAGATCGGCATGGACTTGCCCGACTGGTGGGAACGTTTTGCCCATGCCGGTCATGAGGAACGCGAAGCGCTGCTGCGGGCCGTGCCGGCCGCTGGCGAGGCGGCGGGCAAAAAGCGCCGCCGTCGGCGCCGCAAACCTAGTAGCGCGCGCGCGGCCGAAACCGCTCAAACAACGTGAACCACACTTGCCGGGGCGTGCGCGCCTACATCGCCTTTGGCGCCAATCTGGGCGAACCTGCGGCGGCGCTGGAATTTGCCAGCGAACGCATTGCCGCCTTGCCCGGCACTGCTTTGGTGGCCCGTTCCGCGCTCTACCGCAGCGCCCCGGTCGGCGTTGCCGGCCAACCCGATTATCTCAACGCGGTCATCGCCGCCGACACCCAGCTGTCTGCCGAAGAACTGTTGGCCGCACTGCTGGCCATCGAACGCGCCGCCGGACGCACCCGCGCCTATCCCCAGGCCCCGCGCACGCTGGACCTGGACCTTTTGCTCTACGGAGACGCCCACATCAGCCTGCCGCATCTGCAAGTGCCGCACCCGCGCATGCACCAACGCGCCTTCGTACTCTTGCCCTTGGCCGAGATCGCACCTTACGCAACCATACCCGGCCACGGCGCGGTGGCCGACCTGCTGCCCGGCGTGGCCGGGCAGCGCATCGTCCGGCTGTGACCTCAACCCGCTTGCTGCGAGAAATTCCAACATGCCCGCCTGGCTGCAAACGCTGCCCACCGCCTTGCAAACCATACCAGTGTGGTTACAGACTGCGGTTTTGCTCACACTGTCCAACGTGTTCATGACCTTTGCCTGGTATGGCCACCTGAAGAACCTGCAAAGCCGCCCCTGGTTTTATGCCGTGTTGATCAGTTGGGGCATCGCTTTCTTCGAATACATGTTGCAAGTGCCGGCCAACCGTATCGGCGCCACGGCACTGACGCTGCCGCAACTGAAGATCATGCAGGAAGTGATCACCTTGTTGGTTTTCGTGCCCTTCGTGGTGCTCTACATGAAGCAGCCGATCAAGCTTGACTACCTTTGGGCCGCCTTGTGTATGCTAGGCGCGGTCTATTTTGTGTTCCGCAGCTAGCCGCATCCGCCATTCATGCTCGACAAGGCTCGCTACATCGTGGTCGAAGGGCCGATCGGCGCCGGTAAAAGCTCGCTGGCCCGCCGCCTGGCCGAGCGCCTGCCGGCCGAGACCCTGTTCGAACGTCCCGAGGCCAACCCCTTTTTGGGACGCTTCTACCAAGCCATGGACCGCTGGGCGCTGGCCACCCAGCTCTCATTTCTGTTCCAGCGTATCGATCGGCTGTCCGAATACATGGCCGGCGACCCCGCGCGCCGCGTGGTGTCGGACTTCATTCTCGAGAAAGACCCGCTATTTGCCGCGCTCAATCTGCCGGCGGATGAGCTGGCGATCTACCAGCGCATCTTCGATGCGATGATGCCGCCCACCCCGCCCCGACCCGATCTGGTGATCTATCTGCAAGCGCGCCCGGACACGCTCATGGAACGGATCCGGCGCCGCGGCCTGGATGCCGAACGGCGCATCGGCGAAGCCTATGTGCAACGTGTGGCAGAACGCTTTACCCAGTTTTTCTACCAGTACGATGCCTCACCGCTATTCATCGTAGACGCCGAAGTGCTCAACCCGGTCGATCACGACGACGACTTTGAGCTGCTGCTCGAGCGCCTGCGCACGATGCGTAGCTACCGCGAGTTTTTTGCCTACGCGGGTTGAGCGGCGGCCCGCGCACCGACACCGCCGTCGAGAGGCTTGTGCAATGCAACAGGATCGGGAACACTCCCGTCCTTTTCCTGCCCCTTTACGGAGAGCGTGATGAGCTACCTCCAGGACACCCGCCCGGTCACCTTGTTCGAACTGGGCAAAATGCGCGCCGAAGGGCGCAAGATTGCCGTGCTGACCTGCTATGACGCCAGTTTCGCCGCACTGGAAGAGCGCGCTGGCGTCGAAGTCATCCTGGTCGGCGACTCACTGGGCAACGTCTTGCAGGGCCATACCTCCACCCTGCCGGTCAGCCTGGATCACATGGTCTATCACACCGAATCGGTGGCGCGCGGCTGTCGTCGCCCCCTGATCATCGCCGACCTGCCCTTTGGCAGCTACCACGAAAGCCCGGCCCAGGCGATGCGTAACGCCGCCCGCCTGATGGCCGCCGGCGCGCACATGGTCAAGCTCGAAGGCGGCCAGTTCATGGCCGACACGGTGCGCTTCCTGGTCGAGCGCGGGGTGCCGGTGTGCGCCCATATCGGCCTCACGCCGCAATCGGTGCACCAGCTTGGCGGCTACCGGGTGCAAGGCCGCAGCGAGCAAGGCGCGGCACGTCTCAAGGCCGACGCGCTGGCGCTAGAGCAGGCCGGCGCGGCACTGGTGGTTTTGGAGATGGTACCGGCTGCGGTGGCCAAAGACATCACCGCTTCGCTGACCAGCATGGCCACCATTGGCATCGGCGCAGGTCCCGACTGCGACGGCCAAGTGCTGGTACTGTACGACATGCTGGGCGTCTATCCCGGCAAGACCGCACGTTTCGTCAAAAACTTCATGGACGGTGCATCCAGCATCGAAGAGGCCGTGGCGCGTTATGTGGCGGCGGTCAAGGACGGCAGCTTCCCTGCGCCGGAACACTGCTACTGAAGCTTCGCATCATGCAGATCCATCACACCATCGCCAGTCTGCGCGCTGCCCTTGCCGGGGCGGGGCGCATCGTTTTCGTGCCGACCATGGGCAACCTGCACGCCGGCCACATCGGTCTGATGACAGAGGCGCGTGCGCATGGCGACTGTGTGGTCGCCAGCATTTTCGTCAATCGCCTGCAATTCGGTCCCCACGAGGATTTCGACAAATACCCGCGCACCTTCGTGGAAGACTGCGCCAAGCTGGAAGCGGCCGGGGTCGATCATCTGTTCGCCCCGGACGAAGTGGAGATGTATCCAACACCGCAGACCTACCATATCGACCCGGCGGGCGCCCATGTCGGCATGCTGGAAGGCGCGGCACGGCCGGGACATTTTCGCGGCGTGGCCACCGTGGTGCTCAAACTGTTCAACATCGTCCGCCCGCAGGTGGCCGTGTTCGGCAAGAAGGATTACCAGCAGTTGATGGTGATCCAGAACATGGTGCGCGAATTCGCCCTGCCGATCGACATCGTGCGCGGTGAAACCGCACGCGCTGAAGACGGTTTGGCGCTGTCTTCGCGCAACGGTTACCTTTCGGCCGCCGAGCGCGCCGAAGCGCCGCGCATGTACCGCCTGCTCGAGCGTATCCGCGCCGCGGTGCACGCTGGCGAGCGTGACTATGCAAAACTGGAAGCCGCAGCCGTGACGGAACTGACCGCCCACGGCTGGCAGCCCGATTACGTGAGCATCCGCCGCCGTTGCGATCTACAACCGCCGCTGGCGGAGGAGCCTGGCGCGTTGGTGGTGCTGGGTGCCGCCCGCCTGGGTCACACCCGGCTGATCGACAATCTGGAAATCTGAACACCGCCTGTACCTGGATGGACAGCGCCAGCCGGACTGTTGGGGTTTTCCGGACCTTGCATTGGCTCGCAGTTCGTAAGAACCTATCGCCAGAACAACAAACCACCACAGCGGCCCCTGCGCCGCCTATAACAGGAGGGATGAACCATGACGACGACGGTTCGACAAGTTCTGGAAGCCAAGGGCGGCAAAGTTTTCTGTGTGGCGCCGGAAACCACCGCTTTCCAGGCACTCGGCTTGATGGCCGAGCACAACATCGGTGCCGTGCTGGTAACCGACAACGAACGGCTGGCAGGCATCTTCACCGAACGCGACTACGCGCGCAAAGTAGTGCTCAAGGGCCTGCGCTCCACCGATGTCAGCGTCCGTGAGTTGATGACCGCCTCGCCGCAGACCGTGCGCCTGGACCAGACGGTCGATGAGGTCATGAACATCATGACTGAAAGACGCTTCCGTCACCTGCCAGTGCTCGAAGGCGAGCGTATCGTCGGCCTCATCTCGATCGGCGACGTGGTCAAATCGGTCATCGACGAACAGCGCCGCACCATCTCCCACTTGTCCAACTACATCGCCGGCGACATCGCCACCTGAAAGCAACTACGCCACAGCAAGGAAAACCGGCCGCAGCGCCACAACCCCGGACGGGGCGGCCGGCCGCAGAGCCTTCAGTCTGCCAGCGCCTTGCCGACGATTTCGCCTACATCCGTTGATAGCCCATCCGCATCGCGCACCCGCTCGAGCTGCGGACGGATCAAACCCTGCAGGGCGGGCGTGAAGCGCCGCCAGTTCTCCAGCGCGCGCGCCATGCGGGCGGCCACCTGCGGATTGACCGCATCGAGCGCAATCACCTGTTCGGCCCAGAAAGCGTAGCCGCTGCCATCTAGCGCATGGAACTCGCCCGGATTGGCGCGGAAAAAACCGCCCAGCAGGGCATACACCTTGTTGGGGTTGGACAGGCTGAAGGCCGGATCGGCCATCAGTTCGCGCACCCTTGCCAGCACCGGCGCAGCCGCCGGGTCGCGCCGCCAAGCCCCGGCCTGGAGCGCAAACCACTTATCCAGCACCAAGGCATCCGCCCGATAGCGGCGATAGAAGGCGTCCAGCGCCGCCCGCGCCGCGGGTACCGCACCATGCACCAGGGCGGCCAGCGCGCCGAAACGGTCGGTCATGTTGGTGGCCGACTCAAAGCGCCGCACCGCCAGCGCCACCCCCTCTTCCACCTGCCCGGCCGCCAGGTAGCGCAGCGCGAGGTTTACCAGCGCGCGCCGGCCGGCATCGGCCGGGTGATAGCGGTACTCGCCGGGCACCGCGAGCGCCTCGGCCAGACTCAGCCAGTCGTCCGACAGCGCCTTGCCGAGCGCTGCAGTGAGGTGGATCTGCGCCGCCCGCAAGGCCGCCGGATCGGCCGGTTCCATGCGCTCCAGCAGATAAGCTTCGCTCGGCAAGGCTAGTGCTTGCGCGCGGAAAGCCGGGTCGAGATTGTCGTCACGCAGCAGTCGGGCGAAGGCTGCGACGAAGGGCTCAGGCAGGTTCAGCGCACGGCCTGCCGCGGCATCGGCGGCCAGCGCCAGCAGTACGCGCTCAGCATAGCGTTGGGCGGCATCCCAGCGGTTGAAGGCATCGCTGTCATGCGCCATGCGAAAGGCCAGACGCGCGTCGTCTTCGTCCAGTTCGAGGATCACCGGTGCCGAAAAACCGCGTAGCAGCGAAGGCACCGGCTCGGCGGCAAGGCCGATGAAACACCACTGCTGGCTCGCCTCGGTGAGTTGCAGCACACGGGTGGTCGCGCCGGGCTGGGTTTCGCCGTGAAACTGTAAGGGCAAATCGGCGCCGTCCGGCCCGATCAGACCGACCGCCACCGGAATCACCAATGGCAACTTGTCGGCCTGCCCCGGCGTGGGCGGGGTGTGTTGGGCGAGCGTCAGGGTGTAGCGGCCGTCTGCCGCGTTCCAGGCGCCGGTGGCGCGCACCCGCGGCGTACCGGCTTGGCTGTACCACCGCATGAACCGATCGAGATCCACGCCGTTGGCTTCGGCCATCGCGTCGACGAAATCGTCGCAGGTCACCGCCTGGCCGTCGTGATAGCTGAAGTACAAATCCAAGCCGTTGCGAAAACCCTCCGATCCCAGCAGGGTATGCAACATGCGAATGACCTCGGCGCCTTTTTCATACACCGTGGCGGTGTAAAAGTTATTGATTTCCCGATAGCTCTCCGGGCGGATCGGATGCGCCATCGGTCCGGCGTCCTCAGGAAACTGCGCGGCGCGCAGCACCCGTACATCCTCGATACGCTTGACCGCTCGGGCAGAATCCGCACCGGCCGCGCCGGCCGCATCCGCCAGCATGTCGGCGGAAAATTGTTGATCGCGAAATACCGTGAGACCTTCCTTGAGGGTGAGCTGAAACCAGTCGCGGCAGGTCACCCGGTTGCCGGTCCAGTTGTGGAAATACTCATGAGCCACCACGCTTTCGATATGCTCGTAGTCGCTATCGGTGGCGGTGTCCGGCTTGGCCAGCACATACTTGGCGTTGAAGATGTTGAGCCCCTTGTTTTCCATCGCACCCATGTTGAAGTCGCTCACCGCGACGATCATGAAGCGGTCGAGGTCTAATTCCAGACCAAAGGTTTGCTCGTCCCAGCGCAGGGCGCGCACCAAGGCGTCCATGGCATGCCCGGTGCGGTCGAGATTGCCCGGCTCCACCCACACCTGTAGCAACACTTCCCGCCCGCTGGCCGTGCATTCGCGGCGCTCCAGCGCCACCAGGTCGGCCGCGACCAGGGCAAAGAGATAACTGGGTTTGGGAAAGGGGTCTTCCCAGCGCGCATAATGGCGACCGTCAGGCAGATCGCCTTCTTCGACCAGATTGCCATTTGACAGCAACACCGGGCAGCGGGCTTTGTCGCCTTCCACGGTGACCGTGAAACGCGCCATCACGTCCGGCCGGTCCGGATACCAGGTGATACGGCGAAAGCCTTCGGCTTCGCACTGCGTGAAATAACCGCCACGCGAGATGTAGAGGCCGCTGAGCGCGGTATTGGCCTGCGGGTTGATACGGGTGACGATTTCCAGCTCGGCCTCGTCACCCTCGGCGTCGATCTCCAAGCGGGTCTCGCTGCGGCGCACCGCTCCGGCGGCCGGGTCCAGCCCATTGACGGTGAGCGACAGGGTTTCCAGCTCTTCGCCGTCGAGCAGGATGGGACCGGCGGCCGCGTGCCGGTTGCGCCGGCACGCAAGCCGACTGGTGACCACGGTGGCCTGCGGGTCGAGCGCAAAGTGCAGATCCACCCGGGTGACGGTCCACGCCAGCGGCGCATAGTCGCTGCGATGAATGATGGGGGCTTGTTCGGTTGTCATGGTGTCGTTCTTGTGTGGCCGGCCTTGCGGCGGTGGTTGAGGTTCTTGATCAGCGCCTTTTCGGCTTCGACGAGCAACAGCGTCAGCACGCCAAAGCCCAGGATACGCGTCCACGCGGCAACATCCAGCGCAGCGGTGCCAAACAATGTCTGCATGGCTGGCAGGTAGGTAAAGGCCGCCTGGCAGGCAAGCATCAGCGCGATGGCGATGAGCACGTAGCGATTACCAAAAAAGCCTTCGCGATTGAGTATTGAGCCGGCAAAGCTGCGCACGTTGAATAGATAAAAAGCCTCGCCGACCATCAGCGCATTGACCGCGGCGGTGCGGGCGAACGCCTCGCTGGCGCCCTGACCGATCTCCCAGACGAACATCCCGAGCCCGCCACCGACCAACAGCAAACCGACGAACAGCACCCGCCAGACCAGAAAACCGCTCAACAGCGGCTCGGCAGGATCACGCGGCGGGCGCGCCATGATGTCGCGCTCAGGCGCCTCGAAGGCCAACGCAAGCGCCAAAGTGACCGCGGTGATCATGTTCACCCACAAAATCTGCGCCGGCGTGATCGGCAAGGTCATGCCCAGCGCCACCGCGGCGAACAAGATGCCGCCCTGACCGACATTGGTCGGCAAAATGAAGGCGATGGCTTTGCGCAGGTTGTCATACACCGTGCGCCCTTCTTCGACCGCCGCGGCCACCGAAGCGAAATTGTCGTCGGCCAGCACCATCTCGGCAGCCTCCTTGGCCGCTTCGGTGCCATTGCGCCCCATGGCCACGCCCACATCGGCACGTTTGAGCGCGGGGGCGTCGTTGACCCCGTCGCCAGTCATCGCCACCACCTCGCCACGCGCCTGCAACGCGCGCACCAGACGCAGTTTGTGTTCGGGACTGGCGCGGGCAAAGATTGCGGTGTCGGCCACGATGCGCTGCAAGGCGTCATCGTCCATTTGTTCGATCTGCGCGCCGCTAATGGCTTGAACTTCGGCCGCCAGCCCCAAACGTTCGCCAATCGCTTGCGCGGTCGCAACATGATCACCGGTAATCATTTTGACCTGGATGCCGGCGCTTCGGCAGCGCGCCACCGCACGGATGGCTTCCTCACGCGGCGGATCCGACAAGCCCAGCACCGCCAGCAAGGTAAAGCCGCCGCGCTCGACATCGGCAAAGGTCAGCGTCTTGAGCCCGTCTTCGCCTTCGCGCACCGCCAGTGCCAGCAGACGCAGGCCTTCCGCGGCAGCAGCGTGCAGGGCGGCGTCCCAGTGCGCCCGGTCCAGGGCCACATCGCCATGCCGGCCACGCTGCAGCGCGCACAGACCGAGCACCCGTTCCGGGGCGCCTTTCAGATACAGCATTCCGCGCCCGTGGTGGTCGTGATTGAGCGTGGCCATGAAGCGATGCTCGGATTCAAAGGGAATCACGTCGGTGCGGGGCGCCGCCTCGCGCTCGAAGTCCTCTTCCAACCCGGCCTTGCGCGCCAGGGTGAGCAGCGCGCCCTCGGTGGGGTCCCCGACCACCCGCCAGTCATCGCCATCGCACTGGAGCGCGGCGTCGTTGCACAGCACCGCGCAACGGGCCACCTCCACCAGCAGCGAATGGGCCGCAACATTCACTTCGGAACCATCGAGTGTAAAACCGCCGTGCGGGGCATAACCCACGCCAGAGACCGCAAAGACCTGGTCGGCGCAGATCACTTGCTCGACGGTCATTTCATTGCGGGTCAGCGTGCCGGTTTTGTCCGAGCAGATCACCGTGACCGAACCCAGCGTTTCCACTGCCGGCAGACGGCGGACGATGGCATTGCGACGGGCCATGGCCTGCACGCCAATGGCCAGTGTGATGGTCATGATGGCCGGCAACCCCTCGGGAATCACCGCCACCGCTAAACCGACCGCGGCCAGGAACATCTCCGCCGCCGTATAGCCGCGCACCAGTGTGCCAAAGGCGAAGGTCAGCGCGGCCACCGCCAAAATCCCCACGGTGAGCAAGCGCCCGAAAGCAGCCATCTGCCGCAGCAAAGGGGTAGTGAGGGTATCGACCTCGCCCAGCATCGCGCTGATGCGCCCGATCTCGGTATGCGCGCCGGTAGCCACCACCACGCCGGTAGCCTGGCCGTGCACCACCAACGTACCTGAATACGCCATACAGCGCCGGTCGCCCAGCGCGGCCTGCGCTGCAACCGGCTCGACGCTCTTATCCACGGCCACCGATTCACCGGTGAGCGCAGCCTCCTCCACCCGTAGTCCGCGCACCTCGATCAGCCGCAAATCGGCCGGCACCTTGTCGCCGGAAGCCAGAAAAACAATGTCGCCAGGCACCAAACGGTCCGCGGCAATGTCCAGGCGACGGCCATCGCGTAACACCTGGGCACGCAGCGAGAGCATGTTGCGGATCGCATCCAGCGCGCGCTCAGCCTTGCCTTCTTGGATGAAGCCGATGACCGCGTTGATCAGCACCACGCCAAAAATCACCCCGCTGTCGATCAGGTGACCTAGCAGCGCAGTGATCACGCCGGCCACCAGCAGCACATAGATCAGAACGTTGTGAAACTGCAGCATGAAACGCGCAAGCGGCCCGCGCCGCGGCGGCTGCGGCAAGGTGTTGGGCCCGTGCCGCCGCAGGCGCTCGGTAGCGGCCGCAGCATCCAAACCCAGATGCGCGAGCACCCCCTGGGTGCGGAGCACTTCGTCTGCGCACGCAGCATGCGGCGGCATCCGACCGGCGGATGTGGCTGCGGATGTTTTGTCTGTCATTTCCAGATTCATGACTACCTCATCGGTCAAGCGCCCCCGCAGAGACAGCGCGACCGAGTTCGGCGTTCCCCGCGCGACGCATCGACGCCGTCGGTGTCGGCTATTTGGGTGCGCCCAAATTGCCGGGCAGCAACACGATCACGGTGCCGGCCAGACGATCGTGCAAAAACTGCCGATCGCGATCGACAAGCGCCCATAGCAGGCCGACGCCAAACAACATCACCGAAGGCCAAGCCAGCGCGTAACGCAGCAGGCATTGACCCAGGCCCGGCTGGCGCCCGCTGGCCGCATCCACGATACGCAGGCGCCAAGTCTGCATCGCCAAAGTCTGTCCGCCTCGCCGCCAGTACCAGATAAAGTACACCCCCAAGGCGATGAACAGGTGCATCCACGCCAGCCAACCCGGCGGCGCCACGCCCAACCCGATGCCCAGCGCCAGCCAAGGCACCAAAAACACCAGGGCCAGCACCCCGAGCAACAATAGCGACTCATACAGCATGCTGGCCAAGCGGCGGCGCAGGCCGGCCGGTTCGACCACCAAACGCGGCGCAGCGGCCACAGAGGAATCGGGAGCAGTCATCGGATGATTTTTTGCGGCGTAACGGCCAGCGATGGGTGAGATCAGACAGCGGCGCGCGGCAATGTATCGGACCGCGCTGCACGCCCCCGAGCGAACGGACCAACAGAAGCCCGGACCACTTACCGCCGCGCGGACTTGGACCGGCCAAGCGAGTTGTGTCGCCAACGGCAGCGGGATTCTTGACCAAAACCGGGTCGCAGGGTAACGTCAGCCGTTTCAAACGTAATACTGAGCGAGTTTGCGACGATGGTGCTGACCGGCGCGGAAATTGTAATCAGGTGTCTGCAGGAAGAGAAGGTTGAATACGTTTTCGGCTATCCCGGAGGCGCCGTACTGTTCATCTATGACGCGCTCTTTCAGCAGGAGCAGGTCCGCCATGTACTGGTGCGCCACGAACAGGCTGCAGTGCACGCGGCCGATGGCTACGCGCGCAGCACCCAGAAGGTCGGCGTGGCGCTGGTGACCTCCGGGCCGGGCGCCACCAATGCGGTCACCGGCATCGCCACCGCGTTTTGCGACTCCATTCCACTGGTGATCATTTCCGGCCAGGTGCCCACCGCGGCAATCGGTCAGGACGCTTTCCAGGAAGTCGACACCGTCGGCATCACCCGTCCCTGTGTCAAGCACAATTTTCTGGTCAAGGATGTGCGCGATATTGCGCCGACCATCAAAAAAGCCTTTTATCTGGCTAGAACCGGCCGCCCCGGCCCGGTGCTGGTGGACATTCCCAAGGATGTCAGCATGCAGCGCTGCGAGTTCGAGTATCCTCGAGAAATCTCGATGCGCTCGTACAACCCGGTGGTCCGCGGCCACCAGGGACAGATCCGCAAGGCGGTGCAACTTTTACTCGAAGCCAAGCGGCCGATGATCTACACCGGCGGCGGCGTCATCCTTTCAGAGGCCGCCGAGCCGCTTACCCATCTTGCCCGTCTGCTGGGTTTTCCGATTACCAACACGCTGATGGGGCTGGGCGGTTTCCCGGCCAGCGACCGCCAATTCCTGGGTATGCCGGGCATGCACGGCACCTTCGAAGCCAACATGGCCATGCACTACAGCGACGTGCTGCTGGCCGTGGGCGCGCGCTTTGACGACCGGGTCATCGGCAATCCGGCGCATTTTGCCGAAGAACCCCGCAAGATCATTCACGTCGATATCGACCCGTCGTCCATTTCCAAGCGCGTCAAGGTGGATGTGCCCATCGTCGGCGACGTGCGCGAAGTGCTCCAGGAGATGATCCGCCAGATCGAATCCGGCGCCGCACGGCCCAATCCGGACAATCTTGCAGCCTGGTGGAAGCAGATCGAAGAATGGCGCAGCCGCAACTGCCTGGCCTACAAAAATTCCGACGAAATCATCAAACCGCAGTTCGTGGTGCAAAAGCTTTGGGAAGTCACCGGCGGTGAGGCCATCGTGACCTCCGACGTGGGCCAGCACCAGATGTGGGCCGCACAGTACTACCGCTTCGACAAACCCCGCCGCTGGCTCAATTCCGGCGGCCTGGGCACGATGGGCGTGGGCATGCCGTATGCCATGGGCGCGAAGCTCGCCAATCCGGACATGCAGGTGGCCTGCATCACCGGGGAGGCGTCCATTCAGATGAACATCCAGGAGCTTTCGACCTGTAAGCAATTCCGCCTGCCGATCAAAATCTGCAATCTGAACAACCGTTACCTGGGCATGGTGCGCCAATGGCAGGAACTGTTCCACGGCGGGCGTTATTCCGAATCCTACATGGACTCGCTGCCCGACTTCGCCAAGCTGGCCGAAGCCTACGGCCATGTAGGTATCCGTGTCGACCGCCCGGCCGACGTCGAACCGGCGCTGCGCGAAGCCTTCACCCGGCACAAGGATGAACTGGTGTTTCTCGACTTCCAGGTGGACCCGACCGAGAACGTCTATCCGATGGTCCAAGGTGGCAAGGGCCTGACCGAGATGATCCTCTCCGCCGAAGACCTGTAACCGCAGCCCCCGAACACACTGGAAAGCTCAACACCATGCGTCATGTCATTTCCCTGCTGATCGAAAACGAGGCCGGCGCGCTGTCGCGCGTATCCGGGCTTTTTTCCGCGCGCGGCTACAACATTGAATCGCTCACCGTCGCACCCACCGAAGACGCCTCGATGTCGCGCATGACCATCGTCACCAGCGGATCGGACGACATCATCGAACAGATCACCAAGCAGTTGAACAAGCTGGTCGAAGTGGTCAAGGTGGTCGACATTTCCGAAGCCGCGCACATCGAACGCGAACTCATGCTGATCAAGCTGCGCGCCACCGGCAAGGACCGCGAGGAAGTCAAGCGCACCGCGGACATTTTCCGTGCGCGCATCATCGATGTCACCGAGACGTCCTATGTCGTTGAGCTGACCGGCAATCAAGCCAAGCTCGACGCCTTCATCGGCGCCATCGACAATGACCTGATTCTGGAAACCGTGCGCTCCGGGATCTGTGGCATCGGCCGCGGCGACCGCATCCTCAAGCTTTGATGGGCGCTCGAGTTTCGCATCGGACGAAAGCCCCGCTATCATTGCCGCCGTCGGTCTGATCACGAGTCGTCGCAACGGCGGGCATCGACCCCGAGGCAGATGCGAAACCCTTTTCCAAAGCGGCACCGGAGCGACCCAACCCTCATCGAAAACCGAAAGGAAAACCATGAAAGTTTATTACGACAAGGACGCCGACCTTTCCCTGATCAAGGGCAAGAAGGTCACCATCGTCGGCTACGGCTCGCAGGGCCATGCGCATGCGCAAAACCTCAACGATTCGGGCGTCAAAGTCACCGTCGGTCTGCGCAAAGGTGGCGCATCCTGGGATAAGGCCAAAAGCGCCGGCCTGAAGGTCGAAGAAATCGCCAAGGCGGTCAAGGGCGCAGACGTGGTGATGATTCTGCTGCCCGATGAGACCATCCCGCAGGTCTATCGGGAAGAGGTCGAGCCCAACATCAAAAAAGGCGCAGCGCTGGCTTTTGCCCATGGCTTCAATGTGCATTACAACCAAGTGGTGCCGCGTGAGGACCTGGATGTCATCATGATCGCGCCCAAGGGCCCGGGCCACACCGTGCGCTCCGAATATCTCAAGGGTGGCGGCGTGCCGACCCTGATCGCGGTACACCAGGACAAATCCGGCAAGGCCCGCGACATTGCCCTGTCTTACGCTGCAGCCAACGGCGGTACCAAGGGGGGCGTGATCGAAACCAATTTCCGCGAAGAAACCGAAACCGACCTGTTCGGCGAGCAGGCGGTGCTGTGCGGCGGTGCGGTGGAGCTGGTCAAGATGGGGTTCGAGACCCTGGTGGAAGCCGGCTATGCCCCCGAAATGGCTTATTTCGAGTGCCTGCACGAACTCAAGCTGATCGTCGACCTGATGTACGAAGGCGGCATCGCCAACATGAACTACTCGATCTCCAACAATGCGGAGTACGGCGAGTACGTAACCGGCCCGGAAGTCATCAATGAAAGCTCGCGCCAAGCCATGCGCGCAGCCCTCAAGCGCATCCAGAGCGGCGAATACGCCAAGATGTTCATCCTCGAAGGCCGCACCGGCTATCCCAGCATGACCGCCCGTCGCCGCCTGACTGCCGACCACCCGATCGAGCGCGTTGGTGCTCAACTGCGCGCGATGATGCCGTGGATCGGCAAGAACAAGCTGGTGGATCAATCCAAAAACTGATCCACCCATCGCTTGATCCAAGCCGGGGAAGGGCGTAAGCCACCCCGGCTTTTTCGTCCGCTACGCCCACCCACCGTTTGCCCCCGTACGGACGCGGTTGCGGGTACGGTAGAATCCCGAACTTCGTTCGTGCGCGCGTCTGCGCCAAAAGCGGAGCCGGCTAACTCATGAACTTGATCCCGATCGACAAACGTCGCCGCGGCATTTATATCCTGCCCAATTTGTTCACCACCGCTGCGCTGTTCGCCGGTTTCTACGCGATCGTGCAAGCCATGAACGACCGCTTCGAATACGCCGCGGTGGCAATTTTCGTGGCCATGGTATTCGACGGTCTGGACGGCCGCGTCGCCCGCCTGACGCAAACACAGAGCGCTTTCGGCGCCGAGTACGATTCGCTGTCCGACATGGTGTCTTTTGGCGCAGCCCCGGCCTTGGTCATGTATGAATGGGCACTGCGCGACCTGGGCAAGCTGGGCTGGATTGCCGCCTTCATCTACTGCGCCGGCGCCGCGCTGCGTCTGGCGCGTTTCAACACCAACATCGACGTGGTCGACAAACGCTACTTTCAGGGCCTGCCCAGCCCGGCTGCCGCCGCACTGGTGGCCGGACTGGTGTGGGTGGTGATCGACAACGGCCTGAGCGGTGAAGACGTCAGTTGGCTGGCCTGCTTCGTTACCGTGTTTGCCGGCATCTCCATGGTCAGCAATGTGTTCTTCTGGAGCGGCAAAGACATCAACCTAAAACGAAGCGTACCCTTCATCGTCTTGATCGCGCTGGTACTCGCCTTTGCGCTGGTGTCGAGCTACCCGCCAGGCGTACTGTTTGCACTGTTTCTGGCCTACGCGTTTTCCGGCTATGTGCTGTATGGCTGGCGTTGGATGAACCGTCGCCGACGCCGGGCCGAAGCCGCCGAAGCGCACCGTCAGGAACAGCATGAAGCGGATCGATGAGCGAGCGTCGCAAACGCCCTCCTGCCCCTAATCGCCACCATGGCCCGATACCCTGCTCGATCACCGGTTCACTACGCGCTCTTGCAGCGCTTGGGATAGCTGATCTATAGTCGGACGCATGACGACCGGACACCCTCTTTTCCGCCTGTCGCTACACCGTCTGCCGGCTGGACTGCTGCCGCTCGGTCCGCTGCTGCGCCTTGCGCGCTGACTACTGACATCCCCCCTTCCCCCGTAGCCCAAACCCCTGCCGCCTGTGCCGGCGGACGGCTGGATTCGCATCGATCCCTCCCTGCTGGAGCCGAACATGAACGACAAACTGATCATCTTCGACACGACCTTGCGCGATGGCGAACAAAGCCCAGGCGCCTCGATGACCCGTGACGAAAAGCTGCGCATCGCCCGCCAGCTCGAGCGTATGCGGGTGGATGTGATCGAGGCCGGTTTTGCCGCCGCCTCCAATGGCGACTTCGAATCGGTGCGCGCCATCGCCGAAGCGATCAAAACCTCCACCGTCTGTTCGCTGGCGCGCGCCAACGAAAACGACATCCGTCGTGCCGGGGAGGCCATCCGCCCCGCGGCGCGCGGGCGCATCCACACTTTCATCGCCACCAGCCCGATCCACATGGAAAAAAAGCTGCGCATGACGCCCGACCAGGTGGTCGAGCAGGCGGTCAAAGCGATCGGCTGGGCCAAGGCATACACCGACGATATCGAATTTTCGGCCGAAGACGCTGGCCGCTCGGAAATCGACTTTCTGTGCCGCATCTTCGAGGCGGTCATCGACGCCGGCGCCACCACTATCAACGTGCCCGACACCGTGGGCTACAACGTGCCCGAGCAGTTTGCCGCCACCATCGCCACCTTGATTGAACGCGTACCCAATTCCGACAAGGTGGTGTGGTCGGTGCATTGCCACAACGACCTCGGCCTGGCGGTGGCCAATTCGCTCGCTGCGGTGCGCGCCGGTGCGCGTCAGGTGGAATGCACCATCAACGGGCTGGGCGAGCGCGCCGGCAACGCGGCGCTGGAAGAAGTGGTCATGGCGGTGCACACCCGGCGGGATGTTTTCCAGTGCGACACCGGCATCGATACCACCCAGATCGTGCCCGCCTCCAAGCTGGTTTCCGGGGTCACCGGTTTTCCGGTGCAGCCCAACAAAGCCATCGTCGGCGCCAACGCTTTCGCGCACGAGTCCGGCATCCACCAGGACGGCGTGCTCAAACACCGCGAAACCTACGAGATCATGCGCGCCGAAGACGTGGGCTGGGGAGCCAACAAACTGGTGCTGGGCAAGCACTCCGGACGCAACGCCTTCCGCTCGCGCCTGCAGGAACTGGGCATCGTGATCGAATCCGAAGACCACCTCAATCACGCTTTTGCGCGCTTCAAGGAACTTGCCGACAAGAAGCACGAAATTTTCGACGAAGATCTGCACGCGCTGATGAGCGATGAGGCCACCACGCCCGAACTCGAACACTACCGGCTGGTGTCATCCCGCTTTCATTCGGAAACCGGTGAGAAGCCGCGGGCCGAGCTCACCCTGGCAGTCGGCGGTCAGGAAATCCGCAGCGCCGCCGAAGGCTCCGGACCGGTCGACGCCGCGTTCAAAGCCATTGAAAACGTAGCGCAAAGCGGCAGCGAACTGCTGCTTTATTCGGTCAATGCCATCACCACTGGCACCGATGCGCAAGGCGAAGTTACCGTACGTCTGGCGCTCGCAGGCAAGGTGGTCAATGGCCAGGGGGCAGATACCGACATCATCGTCGCCTCGGCCAAGGCATACCTCAACGCGCTGAACAAACTGCACAGCAAGCGCGAACGCCTCAACCCGCAGGTCTGAACGGCACTCGTCGGCGGGTGGCGGGCAAGCAGCTCGCGCCACCCGCCCCTGGAAATCAGCGCATATCCCCTGGCTGGCGGGACGGCGCGGTGAGCCGCGCGTAGAACATGGTGGAGAAAAACAACACCAACGCCAAAACGAGTTCCGACGCGGCAAAAAACCCCATCAAGCCGGGGTCGCCTACGCGCAGCACGCCTTCGGCCACATACAGCAATGACAACATCGATGTCCATTGATAGGTGTAGCGCCGACCGCGCAAAATGCCGAACATCGGCAACAAGAGCGGCAGCGCCTTGAGCGTCAGCCAAGAGCCGCCCGGACGCACCGGGGCCAGCCAGCCTTCCCACAGCACGCACAACACCATCAACGCGATCAGGCTGGCGCTGGCCGCCAGCGACAAGTGCGCCGGCTTCATCCCGACACCGCCAGTTTCAAGGCATAACCGGCCAGCAAACGTCCCTGCGCCTGGGCCAGTGCAATTTCATGCTCACTGAGCCGCGCGCTACCCGCTTGCCCCGCCACATGACTGACCCCATATGGGGTGCCGCCGGTGCAGGTGTCACGCAGCGCCGCTTCGCTGTAGGGCAGCCCCACGATCAGCATGCCGTGATGCATCAGGGGCAGCATCATCGACAACAGGGTGCTTTCCTGTCCGCCGTGCAGGCTGGCCGATGAGGTAAACACACAGGCGGGCTTGCCTGTCAGCGTGCCGTTGGCCCAGGCGCCAGCCAAACCGTCCAGAAAGTACTTCATCGGCGCGGCCATGTTGCCAAACCGCGTCGGGCTACCCAAGGCCAAGCCAATGCATTCGGCCAGATCGCGCTCCTCGACGTAAGGAGGCCCGTCGTCCGGAATGTCGTTGGCGACGGCCTCACACACGGTCGACACACGCGGCACGGTACGCACCCGCGCCGCCACCCCAGGCACCTGATGCACGCCCTGAGCAATCTGCTCGGCCAGCGCCCGCACCGAACCCCGGTGGCTGTAATAAAGGACGAGGATTTCTTTCATAGAGGGTGGATGCGACTTTTAAACGCTACGCCGCGCATCGACACCGCCTCGCGCGTAGCAGCGCGCATGTTCCCGGCGGTGCAGCACGATGTCCATACCAAGATGGCCGAGTCTAACCCAACAACGAATCGCCACCGCAACAAATCCGGCTTCGCGGCATAATGGGTCTGTTCTACGCCCCCTGGAAGTCCGACATGAAGCCCTTTTTCCTTACGCTCACCGCTTTGCTGCTCGCCGTGTCGCTGACAGCCTGCAGCAAGGTGACCGCCGACAACTACGACAAACTCAAAGCAGGCATGACCTATGAAGAAGTACGCGCCATCCTGGGCAAACCCGACCGCTGCAACGATCTACTCGCCGCGCGCAGTTGCACCTGGGGTAACGAACAAAGCTACATCAACGTCAATTTCGTGGGCGACCAGGCGGTGCTGTTTCACGCCGAAAACATCCGCTAAAGCGCATTTCACGCATCCGGCAGGGCGATTTTGCCCTCGGTACTGAACTGGTAATCGCGGAACACATGCTCGGCCGAGAGAATCCGGTAGCGTCCGTTCTCGTCTTTGCGCGTGGTGTCCTTGAGCCGGTAGGTGTAATGCCCGCAAGTCCAGCAGTCAAAATTGCGCATGTGGGTGCATAAGCAGGTCTTGTCGAACACTTTGACCTTGGTGCCTTCCGGATGGCGGGCGACTTCCCGGTTGTAAGCCTCGATGTACTGACAATTGCCTTTGGCATCCAACAAATAGCCATATGCCTCGCAGTTTGGCCGGATGCCGCTGCCGATGGCTGGACTACTTTTCAACATGCGCATCGGGTAGCCGGTGGGCGAGATCAGATTGACCTCGATATCCTCTTCACTGGCTTTGAAGTATTCCTGCTGCACATCTTCAGGCAGTCCGCACTCTCGGGTCACGGTAAAGCGGGTGGCCACCTGTACCGCCGCGGCACCGGCCTCCAGAAAGCGCACCGCGTCAGTACCGGTGAAAATACCGCCAGCCGGAATCAGTGGAATGTCCAGATGCTCGGCGGCTAGCCAAGCCTGAATCTCGGCCACGATGGTGGCCAGATCGTACTGCGCCCAGTCCATGCCAAAACCGAGATGACCGCCTGCCAGCGGACCTTCGACCACCACATAGTCGGGCAGTCGGCCGGTACGCGCACTTTTCTTGAGAAAAAGCTGCAAAGCGCGCAACGAGGAGACAATGATGCCGAGCTTCACATCGCGAAAGCGCGGATGGTCTTCGATCAGCGCAAAAGAACCCAAATGCAGGCCGGCCGCCAGCGTGATGCCGTCGATCCCCGCGTCCATGGCCGCGGTCAGCCGCACCCTCAGGGTTTCTTTGGGCGCGTTCATCGTCAGCTTTTCCATGCAGTTGATGAACACCATGCCGGGGCCGCGCTTGGCTTCCATGGTGCGCCCGACGTGCAGCGCGGTGGCTTCGGCCAGCAGACCAAGGTCGAACTGCACCACCGACTTGTCGGCATTGTCGACATTGAACTTGTACTGCTGAAGCTTATTTTTGACGTACTTGGTCTTGAAGCGGCGGTCGGACACAGTGGGTACCATGGCATCCGAAATATGACCGATCCCGCCCAGGCGCGCGGCTTCCAGCGAAAGTTCGGCAGTCGAAATATCCACCCCCATACCGCCGATCACGATCGGCACCAACTCATGCTTGCCGAACTTCAGGCGAAAGTCATCCACACGCTTCATTACTTCATTATCTCTTCTGGCGTAGCCGGTGATTATCGCCCGAGATACCCCTCCTCGGCTAGCAGACGCGCACCGGCGCAGACGCTCAGTGCGGACACAACATCCACAGCCCGGCTGTGTCGAACGCTTCCGCGTCTTTTTTCACCGGTTGCGGGCAAATTCATTGATTGCGCGTTGCGTCCAAGCACGGTGCATTGTCCATCTGCCCGGATCGCGGATTCGCTTGCTAAGATGTGCGCTTTACGCCACAGCACACGCAACGCCCGCCTGGAGTGCGCCATGTTCTACGGCATCACCGACCTGCCCACTTTCATTCTGGGAACGATCTTCATCGTCCTGCTGCCGGGGCCGAACTCGCTTTACGTCATGTCGGTCGCTTCGCGCTGGGGTGTGGGGGCCGGCTACCGCGGCGCGTGCGGTATTTTTGCCGGCGATACCATTTTGATGATCCTGGCGGCCACCGGCACCGCCTCGCTGCTGCGTGCCACGCCGGAGCTGTTCATGGCCATCAAGTACGCAGGCGCGGCCTACCTGGCCTGGATCGGGTTGGGTCTGATACGCGCCGCCATTGCCAACTGGCGCCGTCCGCAGGCCGTTGAAGTCGAATCGCCGTCTCAACCGCCGGCAGCCAGCGCTGCTCGCCCTTTCCGCAGTGCGCTGTTGATCAGTTTGATGAACCCCAAAGCCATTCTGTTTTTCGTCTCCTTTTTCATCCAGTTCGTCGACCCCAACTACGCCTATCCCGGTCTGTCCTTCGTCATCCTCGGCGCCATCGTACAGGTATGTAGTGCGCTCTACCTGTCGGCACTAATTTTTGGCGGTGCTTATCTGGCCGCGCAGTTTCGTCGGCGCCGGCGCCTGGCGGCAGCCGCTACCGGCAGCGTAGGCGGACTGTTCATCGGCTTCGGCGCTAAGCTCGCCAGCGCCACACTGAACTGACGCCCGCTCAAGCCCCCATACAAGTGCGCGCGCCGGCCGGGTTAGAATCGCGCTCTTTTTTGCGGCCGCCACGCGCGCACCATCCCATTGCAGAGCCCCGCCATGACCGACGCCCACGACCTCACCGCCCCTTATCGACCGCTCACCCGCCGTATCGAGGCCGAAGCAACTGTCATCGGCGAGCAGATTTTGCGCATCGACCATTTTCTCAACCATCGCATCGAGCCGGCTTTCATCATGGAGCTGGGCCGCGAATTGGCGCGACGTTTGTCTGCCTTTCATCCAACCCTGATCCTCACCGCCGAGGCCAGCGGTATTGCGCCGGGGCTGGCGGTGGCGCAAGCGCTCAATCTGCCGCTGGTCTACGCCAAGAAATACGCGCCGCAAGTGGAATCGCCCTATATTTCGCGCGTGATTCCATCGCCGACCAAAGGTGGTGAGACCAAGCTGGTCATGTCTCAGCGCTATGTGCAGCCGGGTGCCCGCGTGGTGCTGGTAGATGATTTTTTGTCCAACGGCCGCACGGCGGTCGCCCTGGTCGATATGGCGCGAGAAGCCGGCGCCGAGGTACTGGCGGCCGGTTTCATCGTGGAAAAGCGCTTCAAACGCGGTCATGAAGCCGTCGAGGCGCTCGGCGTGCCGGTGGCCACCTTGGCCCAGGTCGAGCGCTTAGCCCAAGGCAAGGCGGTGCTGCGCCCGCCGCAGGGCTGAACCTGCCGGGGCTTCTCGCGCTACACTGCAGGCATCGCGTTTGGGAGTCAGGCTCATGCAGGAATTCGAACGGCAGGCTCAAGCCTTTGCCTCGCAAATTGAAGACGAATTGCAGGAAGGTCGGCTGAACTTTCCCACCGCACTGGACGTATCCCTGCGTATCAAGCGTCTGGCGGACAATCCCGAGTCCACTATGGAGGAGATTGCCGCGGCCGTGCGCGCCGAACCGGTGCTCAGCGCCAAAGCAGTGCGCATGGCCAACGCAGTGCTGCTCAATCCTTATGGCAGGCCGGTGACCTCGGTCAATGAGGCGGTCAAGCGTATCGGGCTGTCCGCACTGCGTTGCCTGGCCTTCGCGGTGGCCGCCGAACAACTCGCTCAAGACCACCGTTCGCGCCAGATGCGTCTGGTGGCCTCTGGCCTGTGGATGCACTCGGTGGACGTGGCGGCCTGGTCATACGCTTTGGCCCGTCATTTGTGCACGGTCCGCCCGGATACCGCAATGCTCGCCGGCATCATGATCGACATCGGCCAGTTTTTCCTGCTTGCCCGCGCCGCGGATTACCCGGCTCTGGAAGAGAACATGAGCCGTTTCGCCGAGTTCGTCTCCACCTGGGAAGAACCGGTGGGGCGCGCCATTCTGGAAGCCTTTGAGCTGCCGGAAGCCATCGTCGATGCCTTCCAGTACGAAGACCCTTACGCTGGCAACTGGCCGCCCGAAAATCTTTCCGACATCGTGTTCATCGCCACCCTGGCGACTGACACGCCCAACCCCTTCGATTCGCTGCTAGGTCTGGATAACCGTGCAGCCCTGCGTGACACCTGTATCGCCGGCCTCGACCGCAGCAAGTATGACGAATTGCTCGAAGCGGCGCAGGCCGGCCGGCAGGAGCTGCTGGCTGCGGTGGTCGGTTGAGACAACCTGACCAAGCGCTGCAACTGCCGCGGTAAAACCTCACGATCGCACTGAACAGACCGCCCGAGCCGCCCATTGCCGGGGAATTTCTGCGCTGTCCACCGGGTCTCAAACGGGGACAAAGCAACGGGAATACCGCCATGGACGCGCCGCTTGTGGGTGATGCACAGATTGCCGACACGTTTTTGGCCAATACCCTGCCGGGCCGTTTGGCGGAGCTGCAGCGGCAACTTGCCGCAATCCAGCCCGACATTGTCCGGGTTGGCGTGTTTTTGGCCGATGCCGACCCGAGCCGCCTGACCTATTGGGCGGACAGTGAGCACCGTGTGCTGCCCTGCCCCAACGGGGTGGCAAACCTCGCAGACAATCCGGTGCTATCACGCTGCGTCACCCTCGACAGTGCGCAAACCGCTTTCATCCGCATCGATCCGGCATTGGAATGGGCCGCCGACGGACACACTTGCCCGCTGCTGGCCGCACCGCTGCGGCGCGATCAGCGCTTGCATGGCTTGCTGATCATCGAATCGGACCCGGCCGTACCCCTGCCAGCCTCGCAGATATGCCAGTTACTCGCCTGGGCACCGATGGCCGCCAGTCTGGTGGCGCAAAGCATCGAATCGGTGCGCACGCTGATCGGCACCACGCGCTTCGCGCTCGACTTCACACTGACCCGCGACCGCGAAACCGGCGAGCATCAGCTTCGCCTGCGAGACTACATCCTGGCGCTGGCCGCTGAATTGTCGTCGGCGCATGGATTGAAGGATGCATTCATCGCCGAACTCGCGCTCTTTGGCCCACTGCACGACATTGGCAAGGTCGGCATTCCGGATGCCATTTTGCTCAAACCAGGACGCTTTGAAGCCCATGAATGGGAGCTGATGAAAGAACACGTGACGCTCGGCCACAGTATGGTGGCACGTCTGATCCACGACTTTCGCCTGCACAACGCGCCGGGCATGCGGACCCTGCACGATGTGGTGGCCTGGCACCACGAACGCCTGGATGGCAGCGGCTACCCCTACGGCATCCGCGGCGACGCCATCCCTTTGAGCGCCCGGATCGTCAGCACGGTGGATGTGTTCGACGCGCTGACCTGTCAGCGCCCCTACAAACGCCCGTGGTCTTTGAGCGAGGCGTTTGCTCACTTGCGCACTCTGGCGGGCCCAAAACTGGACCGCGATTGCGTCGACGCCTTCTGCCATGCCCGCTCCCGGATCGAAGCCATCTGGCAGCGACATGCCGCCGGCACTGCGCCGGCCACAGGCTGAGTCGGCTATCCGGTCAGCGCGCTGCGCAAGCGCTGCGCAGCGGCATTGACCGTATCGCGCGCTTCCGGGAAAAGCTTACCCAAGGTCAAAAATCCATGCACCATGCCGGCCACCGGCAGATGCGTCACCGCCCCACCTTCGGCCCGCACCCGCTCGGCAAAAGCCACGCAGTCGTCGGTGAGCGGATCGCATTCTGCAGTCACCAACAGCATGGGCGGCAGACCGGCCAAAGAGGCCGCGCGCATTGGCGAAGCACGCCAATCCTCGGCTTGCCCCGCGGGCAAGTAACGCTCGAAAAACCACTGCAGACTTTCCCGATCCAGGAAGAAACCGTCGCCATAGATCTGCCGGGATGGACGTTGGCTGAGGATTTCGGTGCACGGATAAACCAGCAGCAGAAAACACGGCTGGCAGCGGTGCGCATCCCGCAGGGCCAGCGCAGTGACGATGGCCAGATTGCCGCCTGCGCTGTCGCCGCCCAAGGCGATACGCTGCGGGTCGATACAAAGCAGCCCGGCATGCTCCACCGCCCAGTCAAAAGCCAAACGCGCATCGTTGACCGCGGCCGGAAACGGGTGCTCGGGCGCCAGCCGGTAATCCACCGATAGCACCGCGCAGCCGGCGCCGTTGGCCAGCTCGCGGCACAGCACGTCATAGCTGTCCACATCGCCCACACACCACCCGCCTCCATGGAAATAAATCAGCAGACCCAGCACCGCCCCCGGTCCAGCAGACAGCGGGCGGTACAGACGGGCCAACAATACACTGCCGTCCGGTCCCGGTATCGGCACTTCGGTCACCGCAGCCACGGCAGGCGCTTCAGGACGAAACGCGAACAGCAACTTCTGAAAAGAATGGCGGGCCTGCGCCACCGACAATTCATGAAAACGCGGCGCACCCACACGGTACACCATATCCAACAAAGATCGGGCCTGGGAGGTCAAGGGCATGGATTACAATGGCCGCCAAGCAGCAGCGATTAAAAAGCCCCTTATTGTAAAGGCTGCCTGGGGCCGCTTGGCCACGCGTCCGCGCCAACCGCTGGCTGTCACGCAGAACCTCGTCATACTCATGAGCACGCCCCACACGCTTTCTCCAGATACCCTCGCCGCCCAGGCGCTGGGTTGGGTCGCCCCCGAGCACCGCGATCTGGCACCCACCCTACATCCGGCCAGCACCTTCGAGCGCGCCGCTGACGGCAGCTATCCGGACGGTCGGGTCTATGCGCGCGACCACAGCCCGGCCTACGACCAGGCCGAAGCCTTGCTCGCCGCCCTCGAAAGCGGGTACCAGGCCCTGCTCTTTGCCTCCGGGATGGCTGCCGCCAACGCGCTGCTTCAGGCCCTGGAGCCGGGCGCACACGTGCTGGCGCCGCGCATCATGTACTGGGGGCTGCGCAACTGGCTGCAAACCTTGGCTGAGCGCGGTCAGATCACTTTGGATTTTTATGACAACGCCGACCACAACGCGCTGTCGGCCAAGTTGCGCGCCCGGCCGCCGCGCTTGCTGTGGATCGAAACCCCGGCCAACCCCACCTGGGAGATCACCGACATCGCCGCTACCTGCGCTGCACGCACCGCTGGCACCCTGGTTGCGGTGGATTCCACCGTGTCCACGCCCTTGCTCACCCGGCCGCTGGCGCTGGGTGCAGATTTCGTCATGCATTCGGCCACCAAATACCTCAACGGCCACTCCGACGTAGTGGCGGGCGCCCTGGTATGCCGTGAAGATTCACCGCTATGGCAGCGGGTACGGCAGCAGCGCGCTGTAGCCGGCGCGGTGCTCGGCCCCTTCGAGGCGTGGCTGCTGCTGCGCGGCATGCGCACCTTGGCGCTGCGAGTGCGCCACGCCTGCGCTTCGGCCCAGCGCATCGCCGAAACCTTGCATGGGCACAAGCGCCTCACCCAAGTGCTCTATCCCGGGCTGCCCAGCCACGGCGGCCATGCAGTGGCTGCCGCTCAGATGCAAGGCGGCTTCGGCGGCATGCTGTCGATCCGTGTGGCCGGCGGAGAGCGCGCGGCCATGGCGGTGGCCGGCCGTCTGAGGGTTTTCAAGCGCGCCACCTCGCTTGGCGCGGTGGAAAGCCTGGTCGAACACCGGGCCAGTGTGGAAGGCCCCGGCACGATATGCCCGCCCGACCTGCTGCGTTTATCGATCGGCATCGAAGCCACCAACGATCTAATCGCCGATCTGCACCAAGCGCTGGACGTGTCCCCTTGAGCCGGCAAAAGCGCCGCCGCCGTGCGGTTTGATCGAGGTCACGTGTGAAACGCCCTGTGAAATTTATGTGAGGCGAAGCCTACAAAACATCACCGCGGAGCGCCAAATTAGGTTGCAGCTATCGCTTCAAATCTTTGACTTTAAAGCTTTTTTACTTATAGTGGCTGCATGCGAAAACAGTATTGGTGCCCGGGACGGGACTCGAACCCGTAAGCCTGTCGGCGGCGGATTTTAAGTCCGCTATGTTTACCAATTTCATCACCCGGGCAAAGCGCGGATTGTACCGCGCGCGAGCGGCAGAACGCACGCACATCCGGATGCCGGCGCAATGCCCCGAAGCACAGGGCACAAGGCACTGGCGCAGCAACAAACTTCGCGGTATCGTGCGCCCCCTGGTTTGCTATCGCCGCAAACAAGCATGCGGGCGGTGCCGAGTCTCGCATTGGATTGCCGTTCTTCGGCCAGGCCTCGACGGGCACCCGGCGGTAGCCAGCGGGTCTAAGTAGTACGCCACCGCATTGTGGAGATGCGCTCGTGATCGTGTTCAATTTGGGGTGCGACAAAGAACATCGTTTCGAAGGCTGGTTTGCCTCGGCCGAGGCATTCGACCAACAGCTCGCAGGCGGACTGGTGACCTGTCCGGTTTGCGGCTCGGCAGACATCTCTCGTCTGCCTTCTGCGCCTTATGTGGTGACCCGTCATCAACAACCGCCCGAGGCGCCCACCCATCCGGCCCCAGGCGGAATTCAACACCCACCCGGACCGGCTTCGGCGATGACGCCGGAAGCGGCCGTGGTCATGGCGTTGCTGCGGCGCATGGCGCGTGAATCCGAAGATGTGGGCGAACGCTTCCCGGAAGAAGCGCGCCGCATTCATTACGGCGAAGCCGAAGCGCGCAGCATCCGCGGGCAAGCTGCACGCGAGGATCTGGAAGAGCTGCTCGAAGAAGGCATCATGGTCTTACCGGTTCCGGGCGACGAGGACCTGCACTGAGTGCAGATGGCACGCTGCGCCGGTTCGAGGCGCTTCAGTCGCAGCGTGCGCCGATGAGCGGCACCCACATCTCTTCGGCGCTCAAGCCGCCGTGCACACCAATCAGCTCAGGCGGGCGCTCTGCCGGCACGCGATCGATGATTGTCCAGCCGCGTTCCATCAGCAGGGTATGGGTACCTACCCGTTCGCTCAGCCTTTTGTGACGGATGCCTGGCCCGAACAAACCCTCTGCCACCAAATCGGCAGAGCGGCGCAGCAGTGCTTTTCCAGGCAACGTCTCGCGCGCCCAGGCTTCGAACTCGTGCTCGGCTCCGCTGCGAACCTTGCAAAACGCAGCCCGTCGCTCGCCAAACAGCGCAGAGGCGAGCATCGCAGCAACCTCCCGACGGGTATCCAGGCGAATGCGCCGTTCGCGCGGGTTGTCGATGAAACCATGATCCGCGCTCACCAGCACTTCGGCACCACTGCCTGCCAGACGCTCGAGCAAGCTGCCAAAAGCGCGGTCGATACGGGCAAATTCCTCGAGCACCGGTGCCGAGCGGCAGCCGTAGCGGTGACTGAGCGCATCGAAGCGTTCGTAGTAGGCATACACATATCCGCCACCCCGAGCTCGCAAGGCCCGGACGGTTTCGACCACACGCGCCACCAGTTCATTTACGCCGCGATAAGCTTCGACACGTGCGCCACGACAGTGCCGTAGCGAGAAAGCCGATCCGGCGATATGGCGCGGCGCAATCACCACGCAGGGTTTGCGCGCCTGTTGATACAGGCTGGGAAAGGGAAACAACCGAGAAAGCAGGCTGGCGCCGCGCACCGCGCCCTTCCCGCGCCTAGTCAGCGGCAAAGGGGCCAACACGCCACCAAAGCGCGGCTCGTTTATGAACCAGCCGGTCAAACCATGAGTGTACGGCGCCAAACCGGTCATCACCGTTGTTATGGCACTGGCCGTGGTGGATGGAAACACGCTGGTCAGCCGCCGGCGGCGATGGTGCAGTAAAACGCTGCCGACACCGTAGCGCTGCAAAAACGCGTCGCCCAAGCCATCGACCAGCCAGAATACCAGCACCTCCCCTGGGCGCTTTACGGCATCGTTAGAAAGCCGCCAGGGCAGGCCGTCTTCGCAGCCGGCCAACCAGCGTCGCACACCGGCGATCAGGCCATAAAGCCCATCGGCGCCATAATCGGGACGCACCGCTCCGAGAGGCAATTTGCGGCCAGAACGCATTTCACCGGGCATTTTTTGGCCTTCCAAAGCAATCGGGGGCAAGGTCTTTGACCTTGCCCCCGAACATGTCTGGAGCGGGAAACGAGTCTCGAACTCGCGACCTCAACCTTGGCAAGGTTGCGCTCTACCAACTGAGCTATTCCCGCATTGTCTTGTGCGCTTTCTGCTGCGCAACGGGGGCGAACTATACCGCCGTTCGCGGCACGATGCAACATGCTTGACGCTGATTACGAACCGTTCAAGGCCCCTTCATTGTCCAGTTGCCGAACATCTTTCGGTTTAAGCTCGGCTTAATCCCCGGTCCCAAGACTTACACCTTTATCCATCATCGGACAAGGGAACCGTGCAAGATCCACAACCTGTTCGCTCACTCGGCGCCGTGCCCAACGGCGACTGTGTCAATGCGTCGGCGACGGCAAGCGCTGCAACGCGCTTGCGTCGGCACATCCAGGCGCTGCTCGTCACGCGACCCGCGCTGCGCACCGAGACACTGACTTTGCTGCTCAGCCTGTGGTTTACAGCGGCGTGCAATCCGCTCTTTTGGAGCGCTGCCTTGGACGGCCGCACACTGCTAAATGCCGGCAGTATTGCTTACGCTGTAGCGCTTGCAATACTGCTGACCGGTGTGCATTTCATCGTCCTCACACTGTTTGTTTCAGTGCTGCCCCGCGCCTTCGTCCGCCCTGCTCTGGCGCTGGTAGCCATTTCGACCGGTCTGGCCGCGTATTACATGCGCAAGTTCCATGTCTATCTCGATCCGGAGATGATACGCAATGTGCTCAATACCGACCTGCGAGAGGCCTCCGAGCTCTTATCGTGGTCGATGATTCCTGCCGTGTCGGTATGGGTGCTGCCACCACTATTGGTGATCCTGCGCAGCACACAACGCCCACGGCTGACAGGGCGTGCGCTGATCGGCGCGATCGGTCTGCGGCTGGGCAGCCTTGTGCTGGCCGCAGCAGCGGTGGCGCTGGCGGCCCTGGCGAGTTACCAAACTCTTTCGGCCTTTCTGCGCAATCACACCGCAGCACGCTACCTCATCACCCCGGCCAATCTGATCTACGGGCTCGCCCGCAACGCCTATGGCTCAAGCTCGGCCGGTGCATCCAAAGCGCGCATCCCGGTAGGCCTGGACGCGAGCCTTCCCGAAGCGCGTAAAGCCGACAGGCCAGTGCTCGTGGTCGTGGTTGTCGGGGAGACCGCCCGCGCCGCCAACTGGGGATTGTCGGGCTATACGCGCCCCACCACACCCCGGTTGGCGGCGCTCGATGTGATCAACTTTGCCGATGTCACGGCCTGCGGCACCAGCACCGAAGTTTCCCTGCCCTGCATGCTGTCGCCCTACGGACGGGATGATTATGACGAATCTCTGATACGCCGCAGCGAATCGTTACCGCATGTGTTCGCTCATGCAGGTCTGCGCACGATCTGGCTGGACAACCAATCCGGCTGCAAGGGTACCTGCGATGGTCTGGATTTCTGGAAACCCGCCCCGGACGATTGCAGCGGCGATGTGTGTCTTGACGAAGTGTTGCTCGAAGGAGCGCGCCGCCTCACTTCGGGGCGTCCTGAAAACAGTGCGCTGTTTCTGCATATGCGCGGCAACCATGGACCGGCCTACTATCGCCGCTACCCGCCGCAGTTTGCCACCTTTCAACCCGCGTGCCAGAACGCCGATCTGGCCCAATGCACCCGCACCGAAATCGTCAACGCCTATGACAATGCACTGGTTTATACCGATCACATGCTGGCCGAGACCATCGGCTGGTTGAAGCAGTTGGAAGATACTTACGATACCGCACTGGTGTATGCCTCCGACCACGGTGAATCGCTCGGTGAGCAAGGCCTTTATCTACACGGGGTGCCTTACGCGATTGCGCCGGACGTTCAGAAGAAAGTTCCCATGCTGATATGGCTTTCGGAGCGCTTTGCCCGACGTTTTGCGCTCGACACCGAGTGCTTGCGCGCGCGCGCGGCCCAACCCGCCACCCACGACCATCTGTTTCACACCGTGTTGGGCCTGCTCGATCTGCGCACTTCGGCCAAAAAACCCGAGCTGGACCTTGCCGGCGCATGCAGGCTGGATCGATCGTGAAGCGGGCCTGGACGGCTTAAGTTGAGACAAAAAAGCCTACCGAGTGGTAGGCTTTTTTTGTTCGGACGAACAACGTAAGACAAAGTTTTGGAGGCGCGACTCGGAATCGAACCGGGGTACACGGCTTTGCAGGCCGCTGCATAACCACTCTGCCATCGCGCCGCTGATCTGGACGGCCGCCCCGACTCTCTACATCGGGTTACGCCAGGCCCGGTAAATGCCAAGCCCAAGAGAATATGGAGCGGGAAACGAGTCTCGAACTCGCGACCTCAACCTTGGCAAGGTTGCGCTCTACCAACTGAGCTATTCCCGCCGGAAAGACCGCCATTATAGACCTTCAATTTATTCTGTCAACCGCCTCGTTCTTCTTTTCCATGCGCCAACAGCAAAGGCATGGCCCGGCGCAGATAGTAACCCATGGACCACAGGGTCAGCGCCGCGGCCACATAGATCAACACCCGGCCTAGATCGGTCATGTCGATACGTAGCACATGGGCATTGAAAAGCAGCATCGGAATCGCGGTCATCTGTGCCGCGGTTTTGAGTTTGCCGACAAAGGCCACCGCGACGCTAGCCGACTGACCGACCTGCGCCATCCATTCTCTGAGCGCCGAAATGGTGATTTCCCGGCCAATGATGATGACCGCAATCAGGGCATCCACACGGCCGAGCTGCACCAACAAAATGAGCGCGGCGGCCACCATGAGTTTGTCGGCCACCGGGTCGAGAAAAGCGCCGAAAGCCGAGGTTTGCTTCAAACTGCGCGCCAGATAGCCGTCGAACCAGTCGGTCACTGCAGCAATGATGAAGATGACCGTCGACACCAGGTTCTTCTGCCCGGCCGTAAGCATGCTGTCGGGGAGATAAAACACGCCGACGAATAGCGGAATGAGCGCAATGCGCCCCCAGGTCAAGGTATTGGGTATGTTGACAGGCATGGGTTTGGGCCATCGGCGGCCGCGGGATCGAAGCATCAATGCAGCGCCGAGTATATCTGTTCGGCAAGTTTTCGGTTGATGCCGTCGACCCGGCACAAGTCCTCCACGGTGGCCTTGCGCACGCCGTCCAGACCACCGAAGGTAGCCAGAAGGTTGCGCCGCCGGGTCGGGCCGACGCCGGGGATGTCTTCCAGCCGCGAGCCGATGCGCGCCTTGGCGCGACGCGCGCGGTGCCCGGTGATCGCAAAGCGGTGGGCTTCGTCGCGGATTTCCTGGATAAGATGCAGCGCAGGGGCATCCGGGCTCAAATGCAGCGGTTCGCGCCCGTCCGGAAAAATCAACGACTCCAGCCCCGGCTTGCGGTCTTCGCCCTTGGCCACGCCGATCATGGGCACTGCCTCGAGGCCGACTTCGGCCAGGATGGCACGCGCTGCGCTCACCTGCCCACGACCGCCGTCGATCAAGATCAGATCGGGACACAAGCCCTCCCCGGCTGCCACTTTGCCGTAGCGGCGCTCCAGCACCTGACGCATCGCGGCAAAATCATCGCCAGCGGTAATGCCGGTGATGTTGTAGCGCCGGTAGTCGGCATTTTTCATCTGACCATCGACACAGACCACGCATGAGGCCACGGTGGCTTCACCCATGGTGTGGCTGATATCGAAGCATTCGATGCGCCTGGGCAGCTCGGCCAGATCCAGCGCCTCGCGCAGTGCTTCCAGGCGTTGCTCGCTGCGTCCGGTATCGCGTGCGCGCGCCTGGATGGCGAGCCGAGCGTTTTTGTGCGCCATCTCCATCCATGCCTTCTCGGCCGCGAAACGCGGCGCAACCAGCGTGCAAGGAGTATCCGAGAGCTCGGCGAGCAACTCGCGTAAGGCCGCCGAAGGCGTCTGAACCAGCAGGCGTGCCGGCATCGGGTGCATCGCGTAATGCTGCTCGATGAACGCTGCCAACGCATCCTCCGCACTACAGCCTGCAGCGTTGGCCGGAAACTGCGGCCGATCGCCTAAATGACGACCGCCCCGCACCATGGCGATATTCACACAGGCCACACCGCCGTCTTCGACCGCAGCGATGATGTCTACGTCTTCGTCTTTGCGGCTATCGACAAACTGGCGATGCAGCACCGCTTGCAGCACCCGGATCTGATCGCGGTAGCCGGCCGCGTGTTCGAATTCCAGCCGCTCTGCGGCCGCGTTCATGCGCGCGGTCAGGTCATCGATGACTTCGCTGGCGCGTCCATCCAGAAACCGCGCGGCCAGTTTCACATCGGCCGCGTACGCCGCCTGATCGATCAAGCCCACGCACGGAGCGGTGCAGCGCTTGATCTGATGCAGCAAACAAGGCCGCGAGCGGTTATGGAACACCGAGTTTTCACAGGTGCGCAGTTGGAAGGTTTTTTGTAGAAGATGAATGCTCTCGCGCACCGCCCAGGCATTGGGAAACGGTCCGAAGTAGCGCGCCCCTTTGGCAAAGGCGCCGCGGTGATAAGCCAGGCGGGGAAACGGGTCGGCCGATAGCTCGATATAAGGGTAAGACTTGTCGTCACGAAAAAGGATGTTGTAGCGCGGCGCCAGGCTTTTGATCAGATTGTTTTCCAGCAGCAACGCCTCGGCTTCGGAACGGGTCGGGGTGACATCGACCCGCACGATTTGCGCCACCATCATGGCAATGCGCGGGCTGGACAGCGTCTTCTGGAAGTAGCTGGCAACCCGGCGCTTGAGATTCTTGGCTTTGCCGACGTAGAGCACACGCTCTTCTGCGCCGATCATTCGATAGACGCCGGGCTCCTCCGGTACCGTCTTGAGGAAGGTACGTGCATCGAAACCAGGCGTTGCGCGACTGCTCATACTTGCGCAGGCGGGGTATCGCCGCTGGTGCCGGCGGCCATCATCGGGGCCGCCAGATCGCGCGCAACCAAGGCATGCACCGCTTGGCGCGCATGGCAATAGCGCGGAACGAGCTCCAGTGCGAACGGATCGGGGTGGCGCGGCTGGCCGCGCAGCGCAGCCAAGCGCTGGCTGGCGGCGGTTTTTGGCGCGGGCGCCCAGCGGCCGAGCAACTCGTCGGCCAAATCGGGACGGTTACACACCAATACCATGTCGCAGCCGGCCTCATGGGCCGCACGCGCACGGCCGAGGATGTCGCCGGCCACCATCGCACCGGCCATATTGAGGTCATCGCTGAAGATCGCACCGGTAAAACCGATGCGGCCACGCAGGATATCCTGCAACCAAAAACGCGAAAAACCGGCCGGATGGGGATCAGCCGCCGGATAGATGACATGCGCCGGCATCACCCCGCCGAGCTGCCGCCCCAGACGATGGCGATAGGGCGCGATATCCTCCTCCCAGATCGCTTCGAAGCTGCGCTCATCGACCGGCACCTCGACGTGGGAGTCGGCCTCGACATGGCCATGTCCGGGAAAATGCTTACCAACGCTTTTCATGCCGGCATCCATCATGCCAGCCACCAGTGCCTGGGCGAGCGCAGCAGTCACGGCCGGATCGCGGTGCAAGGCGCGGTTGCCGATCGCCCGGCTGCAGCCGTAGTCCAGATCGAGCACCGGCGCAAAACTGAAATCCACCCCGTGGGCAAGCAGTTCGGCGGCCAGCACGAAACCGGTGTCGCGCGCCGCATCCAGCGCGGCCAGATGATCGTCTTCCCATAAGGCGCCCAGCGTACGCATCGCCGGCAAGCGGGTAAAACCATCGCTGCGAAAACGCTGCACCCGGCCGCCCTCGTGATCGACCGCAATCAGCAAGCTCGGTGTGCGCAGCGCGCGAATGTCGGCGGTGAGCGCAGCCAGTTGTTCGGAGTCGCTGAAATTGCGGGTAAACAAAATGACACCGCCGACCAACGGGTGTTGTAGCCGGATGCGTTCGGCCGCGGTAAGCGTGGTGCCCGCCAGGTCCACCATCACCGGCCCCATGGGAAGTTTCACCGCACAGACCGTCATGCGCGTTCGATCAAAGCAAAAGCCACCACATGATCTGCCTCATCGGCCAGACTGAGGTGGGCGGACAAACCGCGCTCGGCCATGTATATCGCCAGACGTTCGTCATACTCGAAATGAGGCTGACCCAGGGCATTATGTTCCACCGCCACCGCATGCAGGGTGGCGGGCACCGCCACACCGGTACCGAGCGCCTTGCCAAAGGCTTCCTTGGCAGCGAAGCGCTTGGCCAGAAAGCGCGCCGGATCGCGGCTGGCCGCCCAGGCGGCGCGCTCGCTGGCGGCCAGAATACGCACAGCGAAACGCTCGCCATGGCGTCTTAACGCCTGGCGCACCCGCGCCACCGCGACGATGTCGGTACCGATGCCGTGAATCATACCGGCTGGCCGGCAGCCTGGCGCATCAGCCGCTTCATCTGCGCCACGGCCTCACGCAAACCAACGAACACCGCGCGGCTGACGATGGCGTGCCCGATGTGCAGCTCGCGCACACCGGGCAGGCGGGCAATGGGTTGAACGTTGTAGTAGTTGAGCGCATGACCGGCATTGAAGCGCATGCCCAATGCGCGTATGGCCTCGCCCGCAACCGCGACGCGCTGCAGTTCGGCCCGCACCGCCGGCGCTTCGGGATCGCGCCCGGCGCTGTGAAAAGCGTGGGCGTAGGGGCCGGTATGCACCTCGCACACCCGCGCACCAATGCGCGCAGCCGCGTCGACCTGTGCCAGATCGGCATCGATGAACACACTGGTGAGGATACCGGCATCGGTCAGGCGGGCCACGACATCCTTGAGCGCGGACTCGTTGGCGACGATATCCAGGCCGCCTTCGGTGGTCACCTCCTGGCGCCCCTCAGGCACCAGCATGGCCATCTCGGGCTTGACCCGGCAGGCGATGCCGACCATCTCGGCGGTAGCCGCCATTTCCAGGTTGAGCTTGACCTGGGTGAGTTCGCGCAGGCGGCGCACATCCTCGTCGTTGATGTGACGACGGTCCTCGCGCAAATGAATGGTGATGCCGTCCGCGCCGCCCAGGTGGGCTTCCACTGCGGCCCATACCGGGTCCGGCTCCCAGGTCCGACGGGCTTGGCGCAGCGTGGCCACGTGGTCGATATTGACGCCGAGTTCGATCACAGCTCCTGCAACTCCTTCAGCACCCGGCGCGACTGCAATGGCTGGCCGCCCAGGTAGTGGTTGATGATGGCGCGCAGCAGGTTTTTGCTTTGCACCAGGGTTTCGGTGGCGGAAAAGTCGCCGCGCACCATCGCCAACAGGCTCCGCCCGCTGATCAGTAAGGAATCGTCCGCGGGGGTAATGTCGCTGGCAACCGGCACCGGACCGCGCTCGATTATATAGAGGTAGTTCTGATCGGGCCGCACCGGCTGGCCACTGTCGGCCTCGGCGCCCAGTCCAGCGCTGTAGCCGAGCTCATGCAGCAGGGCCAATTCAAAGCGGCGCAGCACTGGCGCATAGGCGCCACCTCGGGCGAGTTCGCGCAACGCCCCGGCATAGGCTGCAAACAGGTGCGGATGAGCGTCCTCGCGCGCGGTCAAACGCACCAGAAGTTCGTTGACATAGTAACCGCACAGCAGTGCGCGCCCGCTGAGCAGCGGCTGGCCGCCCTGCCATTCTGCGCGCACCAGGGTTTTGATCTCCCCGCCGCCGGACCAGGCTATCAGCAAGGGTTGGAAAGCCATCAACACCCCGCGCAGCGGCGATTGCGGACGGCGCGCGCCCTTGGCCAAGAGCGCCACCCGGCCATGATCGCGCGACAGAATCTCGGCGATCAGACTGGTCTCGCGCCAAGGATAGGTGTGCAGCACAAAGGCGGGCTGCTGTTCGATGCGCTGCTTCGGACCCACGCCGCACCGCTGGATGGCTTATTCGTAACCGAGGCTTTTCAGCGCGCGCTCGTCGTCTGCCCAGCCGCTTTTGACCTTGACCCACACTTCCAGGAAGACTTTGCCGTCGAAGAGCTTTTCCAGTTCGAGACGCGCTTCGGAGGCGATGCGCTTGAGCCGCTCGCCGCCCTTGCCGATGACAATACCCTTGTGGCCGGGTTTATCGACGATGATCGCGGCGTGAATGCGACGCAGCCGGCCTTCGGTTTCGAATTTCTCGATCTCTACCGTCATGCCATACGGTAGCTCGTCACCGAGCAGGCGAAAGAGCTTCTCGCGCAGAAACTCAGCGGCCAAAAAGCGTTCGCTGCGGTCGGTGATTTCGTCCTCGCCATACAGAGGTTGGCCTTCCGGCAACAGCGCAGTCGCAGCACGGATCAGTTCATCCACGTTGGTGCCACGCTCGGCCGACAGCGGCACGATTTCGGCAAAGGGGAAAACCGTACTCATGCGCTCGATAAAAGGCAGCAAACTGCTTTTATCGCGCAGCCGGTCGATCTTATTGATCACCAGCACCACGCACGCGCCTTCGGGCAGCAGTTGGAGCACGATGCGGTCGTCCTCGCCAAAGCGTCCGGCCTCGACCAGAAAAAACACCACATCCACGTCGCCCAGCGCCTGCGTGACCGAGCGGTTCATCGAACGGTTCAGCGCATTGCGGTGGCGCGTTTGAAACCCGGGGGTATCGACAAAAACAAACTGCGCCCCGGCATCGGTACGAATGCCAGTCACCCGATGGCGAGTGGTTTGCGCCTTGCTGGAGACAATGCTGATCTTCTGCCCGATCAGGCGATTGAGCAGCGTGGACTT
This sequence comes from Pseudothauera hydrothermalis, assembly GCF_003345255.1. Classification (GTDB taxonomy): domain Bacteria; phylum Pseudomonadota; class Gammaproteobacteria; order Burkholderiales; family Rhodocyclaceae; genus Pseudothauera; species Pseudothauera hydrothermalis. The sequence goes on from NZ_CP029331.1 coordinate 1,815,363, forward strand.
ACCAACGTTGGGGCGCCCGACAATGGCAACAAAACCGGTGCGAAAACCGTTTGCGCCGGCCGCGGAAGTGGATTGGTTCATTTCTTTCTCAATTGGCTTAGCGCCAGTTCAGCCGCCTGCTGTTCAGCGGCCCGCCGGCTGGCGCCATGACCCACGGTGCGCAATGGCGGCGATTCGATTACACAGGCCACCTCGAACTGCTGCGCGTGGGCCTCGCCCAGCACTTTGACCATTTCATAATGCGGCAGTTTGAGCTTGCGGCCCTGCAACCATTCTTGCAACGCCGTCTTGGGGTCCTTGCTCGATGAGCGCGGATCGAGCTCGGCCAGCACCGGTTGGTAGAGGCGGTCGATCACCGCTTTGGCTGCGGGAAAGTCCCCATCCAGTAACACCGCCGCACACAGCGCCTCCAGCGCATCGGCAAGAATTGAAGGACGACGCGCACCGCCCGATTTCAATTCACCTTCGCCCAAACGCAGGTTATCGCCGATTTCAAGCTCGAGTGCGATCCGATAGAGCGCCTCCTGACGGACCAAGGCGGCGCGCAGACGAGACAGCTCGCCTTCGCGCAAATCGCCGAAGCGCTGGTAGAGCGCCATCGACACCACACAGTTGAGGATGCTGTCTCCCAGAAACTCCAGCCGCTCATTGTTGGGCTGGCCGAAGCTTCGGTGGGTGAGCGCCTGACGCAGCAGCGCGGGGTCTGCAAACGTGTGACCGAGCCGGTTTTGCAAGCGGGAAAGATTCATCCGGCTCAGTTCGCCGACGACGCATCGAAGGCGATCAGCAGACTGACATTGCCGGCCACCGGCACGGTACGCTCGTAGGCCACCCGTATCACCACGCGGCCACCTTCTTTGGTAATGACCAAGTCCTCACCCTTGACCGAGACGATGTCATCGATCTGTGCGCGACGGGTAAAGCTGCTACGCATCTGTGAGATCGTCGCACCGTTATCGCCCTCGTCAGCCACCTGCGGCAGGATACGCTTGATCGCCATGTATTCATTGATGGCCGGCACGGTGCGAAACCCGAGCAAGAGAAAAAACGCGAGAAAGGCACCGACGATCAAGGTGCTGACCAAACTCAGGCCGCGCTGCGAGTTTTTCATTCGACGCTCTCCCTTTTAGTCGAAACGGCCGATGCGTTTCATGTCTTTGAAATTGAACCAGATGAAAAACGCGCGGCCGACGATGTTGTCGTCCGGCACAAACCCCCAAACCCGGCTGTCGCTGCTGGCATCGCGGTTATCACCCATGACGAAATAATGCCCTTCAGGGACGACACAGCGCACGCCGGCGCTAGTATAGGTGCAGCGGTCACGGAAGGGAAAATCCATGACCTGGGTCAGGTAGGCCGGCGCATCGTTCTCGATCAGAATACGATGCTCGACCTCACCCAGTTTTTCGACGTAACGGGGCGAATAGTACAACCGGTCGGTGTGCAAATACTGTCCGTCGGGTTCCACCCTGACCGGCTCGCCATTGATCGTCAGTCGCTTGTTGAAATACTCCACTTTGTCCCCGGGAAGCCCCACCACTCGCTTGATATAGTCCAGCGAAGGGTCTGCCGGATAACGGAACACGATCACGTCGCCGCGCTGCGGGTCGTTGATCGGAATGATTTTCTTGTTGATTACCGGCAGGCGGATGCCATAGGTCCATTTGTTGACCAGGATAAAGTCACCCACCAGCAGGGTTGGAATCATCGATCCGGATGGGATTTTGAACGGTTCCACGACAAAAGAGCGCAGTACGAAAACGATCAGAATCACCGGAAAAAAGCTCGCGCCATACTCTACCCACCAGGGCGACGGCGCACCCGGAGCACGGCGCGCGCGGGCATAGAAGCGGTCGGCCAGCCACAAAACGGCCGTCACCACCAGCAGCAAAAACAGAATCAGGGCAAAGTTCACGCGCACTCCATGAGCACAAAAGGCGGAAAAGGTCGTCGTGTCACTTGCCGTCCTCGACCCGGAGTACGGCCAAAAAAGCTTCCTGCGGAATTTCCACGTTGCCGACCTGCTTCATCCGCTTTTTGCCTTCCTTCTGCTTTTCCAGCAGTTTTTTCTTGCGGGTAATGTCGCCGCCATAGCATTTGGCCAGCACGTTCTTGCGCAACGCCTTGATCGTTTCGCGCGCGATGATGTGCGAGCCGATCGCCGCTTGCACCGCCACATCGAACATCTGCCGCGGGATCAGGCCGCGCAGCTTGGCTGCCAGTTCGCGGCCGCGGTACTGGGCGCTGGCGCGATGCACGATGACCGAGAGCGCATCGACCTTTTCACCGCCAACCATCAGATCGAGTTTGACCAGATCGGCGCACCGGTACTCCTTGAATTCATAGTCGAGCGAGGCATAGCCGCGCGACACCGATTTGAGCTTGTCAAAGAAGTCCATCACCACTTCGTTCATCGGCAGATCGTAAATCAGCTGCACCTGCCGGCCGTGGTAGCGCATGTCGAGCTGGATGCCGCGTTTCTGGTTGCAGAGGGTAATCACCGGCCCGACATAATCCTGCGGCAGAAAAATATTGGCGGTGATGATGGGTTCGCGAATTTCCCGGTACTTGCCCGGATCGGGCAGCTTGGCCGGATTTTCGACATGGATCACGGTACCGTCGTTGAGCACCACCTCATAGACCACCGTGGGCGCGGTGGTGATCAGATTCATGTCGAACTCGCGCTCCAGGCGCTCCTGCACGATATCCATGTGCAGCAAGCCAAGAAAACCACAGCGAAAACCGAAGCCAAGCGCTTGCGAGACTTCCGGCTCGAACTGCAGCGAAGCGTCGTTCAAGCGCAGTTTTTCCAGCGAATCGCGTAACTGGTCATATTCGGACGACTCCACCGGATACAAACCGGCAAACACCTGCGGCTTGATTTCCTTGAAACCTGGCAGCGGCTCGGCGGCCGGCTGGGTGGCCAGCGTGACGGTATCGCCCACTCGGGCGGCATCGATTTCTTTGATGCCGGCAATGACAAAACCCACGCTACCGGTTGGCAGTTCTTCGCAGACCATGGACTTTGGGGTAAACACCCCGACCTGCTCGCACAAATACTGCGCGCCGGTGGACATCAAACGGATTTTGTCCTTGGGCCTGAGCACGCCATCGACCACCCGCACCAGCATGACCACGCCGACGTAGTTGTCGAACCAGGAGTCGATGATCAATGCCTTCAGCGGCGCCTCTGGATTGCCGCTCGGGGGCGGCACCCGGGCAACGATGGCTTCCAGCACCGCTTCGATGCCCAGCCCGGTCTTGGCCGAGCACAAAATGGCGTCGGTGGCATCGACGCCGATGACGTCTTCGATCTCGGCGCGTGCGCGATCGGGATCGGCTGCGGGCAGGTCGATCTTGTTGAGCACCGGCACCACTTCGACGCCCTGGTCGAGCGCGGTGTAGCAGTTGGCCACGGTTTGCGCCTCGACGCCTTGCGAGGCATCGACGACCAGCAGTGCGCCCTCGCAGGCCGCCAATGAGCGGCTGACCTCGTAGGAAAAGTCCACGTGCCCCGGGGTATCGATCAGATTCAGGCGATAGAGCTGACCGTCCTGGGCCTTGTAATGCAGCGCTGCAGTCTGCGCTTTGATGGTGATACCGCGCTCGCGCTCGAGATCCATGGAATCGAGCACCTGCTCGGCCATTTCGCGCTCGGACAGACCGCCGCAATACTGAATGAGCCGGTCCGCGAGCGTGGACTTGCCGTGATCGATGTGGGCAATGATGGAGAAATTACGCGTATATTGCTGCATGGATGACAACAGAAAGGGCGCCTTTCGGCACCCTGTTGAACTGGAAAACGGCTGCAGCCTCCCTTTGGAACGGGTCTCGGCCGCAAAGCGCAGCGCTAAGGCGCGGATTCTAACGGAAAACCGCCGCAATAAGCACGAACCGCGGCCTCATCGAGATGGTAGTGGCACAAAGGCCGCTCGCCGGCCAGCACCACCGGCACCAGTTCATCCCAGCGCGCCTGCAATTCAGGATGCTGGTCGACATCGACTACCTTCACCGTCCAGCCCAGTTCGCGCGCCAGAGGTTCGAGCCGCGCGATGAGTTCGTGGCACAAATGGCACCATTGGCGGCTGAGCACGGTCAGTTCCGGTTGCATTGCTTCACTGCCTGCCTTTGAGGCTCAGATAACTTTCCACCTCACCGCGCAGCACCAGCACGGTCACATTGCCGCCGTCTGCCAATACAGCCCGCGCAGGGTCGAAATCGGAAAGTTTATAGAGTGGCCGGTGTTTGCCGCCTTGGACCATTGCCAACAAAACATCCCCAGGCCGCAGCCCCGCCAGCGCAGCCATACCCTGCGCCCGTTCGACCACCAACCCGTACTTGAGCCGGCGCTCGCGGCGCAGCGCGGCCGGCGGCTCGGTCAGCACCAGGCCAACGCCCGCGGGCGGCTGGTCTTTGCGCAGGCTTACAGGCCGCGGCTGCGCCTCATCGGCCCACTCGCCAACCACGACCGTCAAGCGCTGCTCAGCCCCTGCGCGCATCACGGTAAGCTCAGCCGCTTCGCCCGGCCGGCTGGCGGCAACGATACGCGGCAAATCCGTGGCATTGGCCACGACGCGGCCCGCAAAGCGCACGATCACATCGCCCTGCTCGACGCCGGCCACGGCTGCCGGGCCGCCTGGCTCCACCGCACTGACCAGCGCACCTTCTGCCCGCGCCAGACCGAAACCTTCTGCCAATTCGCGCGACACGTCTTGAATGGCCACCCCGATGCGCCCGCGGCGCACGCGCCCAGCTTCACGTAACTGGGCCTGCACCTGCATGGCCACATCGATCGGAATGGCAAACGACACCCCCATGAAGCCGCCGGTACGACTGTAGATCTGAGAATTGATGCCCACCACCTCGCCTCGCAGGTTGAATAGCGGCCCACCGGAATTGCCGGGATTGATCGCCACGTCGGTCTGGATGAAAGGCACGAAATTCTCGTCTGGCAGCGAACGCCCTTTGGCACTGACAATACCGGCGGTCACCGAATGATCGAAGCCAAACGGCGAGCCGATGGCCACCACCCATTCGCCCACCTGCAGCGTCTCGGGGTCTCCCAGCGTCACCCGGGGCAGATCAGTCGCCTCGATTTTGATCAACGCCACGTCGCTGCGGACGTCCGCACCAATGACCCGTGCGAGCATTTCGCGCTTGTCAGCCAGACGAACGATGATTTCCTCCGCGCCGGCGATCACATGCGCATTGGTCAGGATGTAGCCGTCTGCACTGATGATGAAACCCGATCCCAGCGACTCGTCCTCCGGCTCGGGTTCCAATTCCGGCATCCGCAGATGAGGCGGTATAAAACGGCGAAAAAAATCAAACCTCCACCCCTGCTCATCAGACCCGAACAACCCGACGGCGCGCTCGCCGACTTGCTGGGTGGTGCTGATATTGACCACCGCCGCCCCCTGTTTGGCGACCAGTGCGGTGAAATCCGGTAGTTCGACCGCCAGCGCCGCCTGCACGGCGCCCCACAGCACCACACCCAGCGCACAGGCGCACCACCTGCGCGCCAGAGAGCCGCGGAAAAAAGAAAACACGACGCTCACCGAGACTTCACCTGCCCTCGTCGACAGCATGTCCGCACGCGGGAGCGACGGCCATACACAACCCATTGCGCCAACGCCTGCTGCGCAAAAGCAACCGATTGCATGCCCAGGCCAGCAGCAATCCGGCCAGCGCACCGGCCAGCACGGCCACATCCGCAGCGCTACCGGCCACCGCACCTACGCCCCCCCCGACCACCATCAACACCGCGGACAGCGCGTAACCGGCCAACGCAGCACGAAGCGGCGCGCCATCGTCGATAGAAATGAGCACCGGATCACCCGGCCGTGCGCCGATCGAATTGGGCAGGCAAAACAACTCAGTGGGCGACTTGAAAAGATGGGCAATCTTGACCGAACGACACCCCCCGGGTTCATGACAACGGCCGCAGCCGCCTGCCTGTTCGCTTACCCGGACCCACACGTGGTCGCCCTCCAGGCGCTCGACAATTGCACGCGCCTGGATCATCGCGCTGCGGCCTCGACCGCTTCACTGGCACGTTGAACCGCACGAAGCGGCACCTCACCCAGGGCAGTGACCAGGTGTCCATTCAATGGGCGCTTGTAGATGTTGATCGCACCGGCTCTGGCTGGCGAAAACGTCCCTGGGGGTTCTTGGGTGCCCATCGGTTCAACGAAAACAGAGATGGTCGCCAGACCATCGCTGAGCACCATATGCACCACCTCGCCCCGCCCTTCGCCCAATGAGCGTTTGAAGACCGCACCGAGCGTAAAACCCGGCAGCACATCTTTCAGCACCCAGCCCGCTTCTTGCGGACTCACCGCATTGCCCCGGGTATCCACCAAATGCCAGCTTTCATCTTTGCGGTAGCGCGGCGACAGCGCTTCGCGGTCTATATCGCCAATACGCACTTCGCTGAACGTGAATTGCTCGATGATCTCGCCGCGCTCATTGACCATGCGCGCCTTGAGCAGCAACCCGGACTGTCGCTCCGCCCACAGCATGTGGCCGTAACGCAGCTCATCGCGCGGATCGAGCACGATCAACTGGCTCTCATAGCCAGCCACCCGGGCGGTCTCACCTTTGCGGATCCGGTAGTTTTGGGCAAGTCCGGCATAGGACACGGGAATCTTGGCCGGGAACGCCCGACGCCCGTCCGGCTCGTCAATGATCACCGTCTTTTGCTCTGGCAGCACACAGCGCACTGCGCCGTTGGCGCGAATGACCTCACGCGGACTGCCGTCGAGAACTTCCAAGCGCTCGTACTCACCGGTGGCATCCACCAGATGAGCGATACGAGAAGTTTCCAACTGTTGCCCAGCCTGGTAGATGAAAGTACCGGAATAGTTGAGCTGCTTGGATGCCGCAGCAATACGCCCCAGCCAGGCCAGCGGATCGTCAGGCGCTTCGGCGAGAACTGGCATCGCCAGCGTCACGCCGAGGCAAAAGACCACAAACAACCGTTTCATCGACCAATTTCCGGCTGGATCTCGGATACGGTCCGCACATAATGCACCGCTCCCGAAAGCGGCCCGCCGCTCATCGCCTGATGAACAAAAACATATTGGCGATGCGGATCGGATTCAATCGCCGCTTCGCGTCGTGCGCTTGCCACGACCGGCGGCTTCGCCACCGCTGCAGACGCTGTTAAGGTTCCCGCCTTAGAATCCTGCGTAGAGAGGGTGTGTGCCACCCAACCGACCGCGGCCACGCCCATCAGCGACGCGGCCAGCGGCATCACCGAGCGCCAGATCGATCTGGCTGCCTGGCTGTCGGCCATCGCTGCGGGCGCAAAGAGCACCGGTTCATGTTCGATTTCAGCCATCACACGCGACACGAAATCCCGCGGGGCACTGTGCTCGCCACGCAACACATCGCCGATCAGGCACCAGGTGTCCCAATCTCTACGCGCAGCCGGGTCGCGCTTGAGAGCATCGAAAACGGCTGCCGTGCACTGCTCATCCAGGCCGCCATCGAGCAAGGCTGACAGTTTGTCTTTCATCACCACCACCCACTACCAACGTTTGTCAGGAGCCGTATCCAGCAACGGCCGCAGTCTTTCTGCAATCGCCTCGCGCGCACGGAAGATCCGCGAGCGCACCGTCCCAATCGGACAATCCATGATGCCGGCGATTTCTTCATAACTCAGGCCCTCGATCTCGCGCAGCATGATCGCCGTGCGCAATTCATCGGGCAGCGCCGCCATCGCTTCTTCAACCGTCTCGCCAATCTGGCGGGTCATCAACAAGCGCTCGGGCGTGTTGATGTCTCGCAACTGATCGCCTTCTTCAAAGGTTTCTGCTTCCTCCGAATCGAACTCGGTCGAAGTCGGCGCACGCCGCCCTTGCGACACCAGGAAGTTTTTCGCCGTATTGATGCCGATGCGATATAACCATGTGTAAAACGCACTATCGCCACGAAACGAACCCAAAGCGCGGTAGGCTTTGATGAACGTCTCCTGCGCGACATCCTCTACTTCGGCCGGATCGCGGATCAGGCGCGACAACAGCCTATGCAGCTTGCGCTGGTACTTTGACACCAGCAAGCCGAAGGCTTGCTTGTCGCCGCGCTGTACGCGTTCGACAAGCAACTGATCGATTTCGCGATCGCTCATGAGCAGGTCGTTGTTATACGTTGGGGATCAAAACCGCCGAAGTATAAGCGACCGGCTGCGCGCTCAGCAAAATCATTGCCTAAGCCACTGACAGGCCCCCTTACGAATAGTTCAGATGCCGCAAGGGCTTTTTACCCCCATTTCGCCGATCTTTGACCGAAGCAGACACACGTCGTGCCCATGCTATATTTCGCCCGTTTTTCTGCCTCGCCCGGAAGCGACCGATCTTGCTAAAACAATTCGATGTCCTGATTCTCGGCAGCGGCACTGCCGGTCAATCCCTCGCACTGCGCCTGGCCGATCGCGAGCAACGGGTGGCGCTGATCACCAAACGCTCACTCGCCGACAGCGCCAGCGCCTGGGCGCAAGGCGGCATCGCTGCGGTGTTGGACAGCACCGACAGCATCGAAGCGCACATTCAGGATACCTTCACCGCGGGCGCCGGTCTGTGCGATCCGGTTGCCACCCGCTTCGTGGTCGAACACGGCAAAGCCGCCATCGACTGGTTGATTGCGCGCGGCGTGCCGTTTACCCGTGAGGATGCCTCCAGCGTCGGCTACCATCTCACGCGCGAAGGCGGACACTCACACCGACGCATCATTCACGCTGCCGACGCCACCGGTGCCGCCGTACAGGCCACGCTGACCAAACAAGTCTTGGCTCATCCTTACATCACGGTCTTCGAGCAGCACATTGCCATCGATCTGGTGTTGGGCGACAAAATCGGTCATCCCGGCAAAGGTTGCCTGGGCGCCTACGTACTGGATCTGGCCAGCGGACAGGTGGTGACGTTCAGCGCGCCCAACACCGTGCTGGCAACCGGCGGCGCCGGCAAGGTTTATCTCTATACGACCAATCCCGACGTTGCCACCGGAGATGGCATCGCCATGGCCTGGCGAGCCGGCTGCCGGGTGGCCAACATGGAATTCATCCAGTTTCACCCGACTTGCCTGTACCACCCGCAGGCTAAATCATTCTTGATTTCCGAGGCGGTACGCGGCGAAGGCGGCGTGCTGCGCCTGCCCGACGGTACGCGCTTCATGCCTGAACACGACCCGCGCGCGGAACTTGCCCCGCGCGACGTGGTGGCCCGCGCCATCGACTTCGAGATGAAAAAGCGCGGCATCGACTGCGTCTTTCTCGACATCACTCATAAGCCCGCGGCATGGCTGCGCAGCCACTTTCCCAACATTCATGCACGCTGCCTGGAGCTGGGTATCGACATCACCCGCGAACCGATTCCGGTGGTGCCGGCAGCACACTACACCTGTGGCGGCATCGTCACCGATCTGTCGGCGCGCACCGACGTGCCCAACCTCTATGCGGTCGGCGAATCGGCCTGCACCGGTCTGCACGGTGCCAACCGCCTGGCGAGCAACTCCTTATTGGAGTGTCTGGTGTTTGGCCAGGCCGCTGCGCAAGACATTCTCGCCAAACCGCGCACGCCGAATCCGCCACTGCCCGACTGGGATGAAAGCCGGGTGACCGACGCCGACGAGGAAGTGGTCATCTCGCACAATTGGGCGGAACTGCGCCGCGCGATGTGGGACTATGTGGGCATTGTGCGTACCAATAAGCGCCTGCGCCGTGCCCGCCACCGAATTCGCCTGCTGGCGCGCGAGATTCACGAGTTCTATTCAAATTTCCGGGTCAGCAACGATCTGATCGAATTACGCAACCTAGTGGTCACCGCCGATCTGATCGTGCGCTGCGCGCTTCGCCGCAAGGAAAGCCGCGGACTACACCACTCGCGGGATTACCCCGACCTGCTGCCAAAGGCGCGCAACACGATTCTGCGACCATGATGCAGGGGAGTGAACCACCACGCGGGATGCGACGGTCCTCGCATCGCAGCTCAGTACGACATACCGCGGTCGATCCGCGCCCCGGCTTTATGCCGCAACCAAATACGCAGCACACGCCAACCGCCGGGCGGTAGCGCATCGGGCGCCAGCATCATCGCACCGCGGCGTCCGTCATCGCCGAGCCAGTGCAGCCAGAGCGCCCACCCGAAATCAGTAGTGGATGCGAGCACACGCAGCCTGCCGCCTTCACCCAACTCGAACTCTCCATCATCGGCAAGCAACAGCGAACCGGCCGCCTGCCGCCGTAGCGCAAGCCCCAATGACAAGAAAATCGCTGCGCCCAGCGTAAGCGAAAGCACGAAAGGCAGATCCAAAAACAGCAGCGCTGATGCGGCGATGCCATGCATCGCGCACATCAGCGCTTTGATCCTGGCCGAGGGTCGCAGCTTCAGCCTGATCGGGTAACGCACTGCGCAGCCCCCGGATCAGAGCGGCGGATTTACTTCAGCCGACGAAACACCAGCGTGCCATTGGTGCCGCCGAAACCAAAGTTGTTTTTCAGCGCCACATCGATGCGCATTGGCCGGGCTACGTTGGCACAATAATCCAGATCGCACTCCGGGTCCTGCTCGAAGATGTTGATCGTCGGCGGCGAAACCTGGTGATAGACCGCCAACGCGGTAAACACCGACTCCAACCCGCCGGCACCGCCGAGCAGGTGACCGGTCATCGACTTGGTGGAATTGACCACCAGCTTCTTGGCGTTATCAAGCCCGAAAGCGAGCTTGATTGCCTCAGTTTCGTTTTTATCGCCGAGCGGGGTGGATGTGCCGTGCGCATTGAGGTAGTGCACCTCATCCGGATTCACGCCGGCGTTTCTCATAGCGCACACCATACTGCGGCGCGGACCGTCGGTATCCGGCGCAGTCATGTGAAACGCATCACCACTCATGCCAAAGCCGGCAATCTCGGCGTAGATCCTGGCGCCGCGGCGCACCGCGTGCTGGTATTCTTCGAGCACCAACACGCCCGCACCTTCACCCAGCACAAAACCGTCACGATCCTTATCCCACGGCCGGCTGGCGGTTGCCGGGTCGTCGTTACGGGTCGACAGCGCCTTGGCCGAGGAGAATCCACCGATGGCCAAAGGTGTGACGGTGGATTCGGCGCCGCCGCAAACCATCACGTCGGCATCGCCGTACTCGATCAGACGCGCGCTGGTGCCAATTGCATGCAAACCGGTGGTGCACGCGGTGACCACCGCGAGGTTGGGCCCCTTCATGCCATACATGATCGACAGATTGCCGGAGATCATGTTGATGATGGTGCCGGGAATGAAAAACGGGGAAATCTTGCGCGGACCGCCGGAAAGATAATCGTCATGCGTTTGCTCGATCATCGGCAGACCACCGATGCCCGAGCCGATATTCACGCCAATGCGATCGGCGTTGGCCTCGGTGACCTCGATCCCCGAATCGCGAATGGCCTGGATAGCGGCCGCCATGCCGTAGTGGATGAACACATCCATGCGGCGCGCCTCTTTGGGCGACAAATACGCCGATACATCGAAGCCCTTCACTTCACCGGCGATGCGTGCAGCAAACGCACTGGCATCGAACCGGGTGATAGGACCAATGCCGCTCTTGCCGGCGACCAGGTTTTCCCAAGCTTCGGGGACGGTATTGCCGACCGGCGAAATCAATCCCAGGCCGGTTACGACGACTCTACGACGCGACACAGGCGGCTCCGTATACGAACAGGGCGGAGAATGTGGAAAACAACGGCGAAATGTCGAAGCAGACGTTTCGCGGCCGGCCCGGGACACCGCAACTGCGGGACCCGGACGGCTTGCGGCCGATGCGCCGCAATGAGGCGTTACTTCTTCAGATGAGCAGTGACGTAGTCGATCGCCTGCTGAACAGTGGTGATCTTCTCGGCTTCCTCGTCCGGGATCTCGCACTCGAATTCTTCTTCCAGCGCCATGACCAGTTCCACGGTGTCCAGCGAATCCGCGCCCAGATCGTCCACGAACGAAGACTCGTTTTTGATCTCCGATTCGTTCACGCCAAGTTGCTCAGCGACGATTTTCTTGACGCGCTGTTCGATGTTCTCCATGAACAAACTCCTTCCCTGATAGATGCAGGTGTATGAAAAAAGCCGGCGTATTCTACCAAAAACCGCCGTAACCGCTATCGCAGCCAGCGATTACGACATATACATACCGCCATTGACGTGCAACGTGGTGCCGGTGATGTAAGCGGCCGCCGGAGAAGCCAGAAAAGCCACCGCAGCGGCAATCTCTTCCGGCCTGCCCAAACGGCCCAGCGCGATGCTGCCCAACAACGCATCGCGGGCGGCTTCCGGCAGCGCCCGGGTCATGTCGGTGTCGATGAAACCGGGCGCCACGCAATTGACCGTGATGTTGCGGCTGCCCAGCTCGCGCGCCAGCGCGCGGCTCATGCCGGCCACGCCGGCCTTGGCGGCGGCGTAGTTGGCCTGTCCGGGATTGCCCGCACTGCCCACCACCGAGGTGATATTGACGATGCGGCCATAACGCGCCTTCATCATGCCGCGCATCACCAACCGGCTCATCCGAAACACCGCCTTGAGATTGGTGTCGAGCACCGCATCCCACTCTTCGTCTTTCATACGCATGGCAATGTTGTCCCGGGTGATGCCGGCGTTGTTGACCAGCACGGTCACCGCACCGAAGCGCTTTTCCACCTCGCCGACCAGCGCCTCACAGGCAGCCGCGTCGGTGACATCGAGCACCCGGCCTGCACCCTTGAAGCCCGCCTCACTGATCGCTCGATCGATCTCGGCCGCACCGCTTTCGGAAGTAGCGGTGCCGACCACGGTGGCGCCCAAGCGGCCAAGCTCCATCAGCACCGCGCGGCCGATGCCACGCGATGCGCCGGTCACCAGGGCAATCTGCCCTTGCATACTGAACACTTCTGCGCTCATTGTGCTTGCCCTTTCACGGCCGCGATGGCCTGTTCCAAACTGGCGGCGTCATGCGCCGAGCCACCTTCCACTTCTTTGGCGATGCGCTTATTCATACCAGCCAGCACCTTGCCCGGACCGCACTCGATGACCTGGCTGATACCGCGCCGCCCCATCTCCTGCACGGTCTCGATCCAGCGCACCGGGGAAAACGCCTGCCGCACCAGCGCGTCACGGATCTTCTCGGGCTCGTCATAGACGGCCACATCGACGTTGTTCAGCACCGCAATCTGCGGTCTGGCGATGGTCACCCCGGCCAGCCGTTCGGCCAAGCGTTCGGCCGCGGGTTTCATCAGCGCGCAATGGAACGGCGCCGAAACCGGCAACAGCACCGCGCGCTTGGCGCCTTTGGCCTTGGCCACCTCCACGGCACGTTCGACCGCTGCCTTGGCGCCAGCAATGACGATCTGGCCCGGCGCATTCAGGTTGGCGGCTTCCACCACCTCGCCTTGCGCCGCTTCGGCACAGGCTTCACGCACGGCGTCCGCTTCCAAACCGAGCAGTGCAGCCATCGCGCCCTCACCGGCCGGCACCGCCTCCTGCATGGCCTGGGCGCGAAAGCGCACCAAGGGTACCGCATCGGCAAAGGCCAGCGCACCGGCCGCGACCAGCGCGGAATACTCGCCCAGACTATGACCGGCCACCATCGCTGGCTGCGGACCGCCCGCAGCCAGCCAAGCGCGCCAGACCGCCACGCCGGCGGCCAACATCAGCGGCTGGGTGTTGACAGTAAGCGCCAGGCGCTCGGCCGGCCCCTCGCAGACCATCTGCCAGAGATCTTCGCCCAAGGCGTCGGATGCTTCGGCAAACGTGTCGCGGATCACGACGTTCTCGCCGTAGCCGGCCATCATGCCGACCGACTGCGAACCCTGTCCCGGAAAAACCAGCGCAAAGCTCATCTTTGCCTCCCACGTTACGCCGCGGCACGGCAGGCCGCAGCGTCATTTTCAAAGGATCGATCAGAAATCGAGCAGCACCGCACCCCAGGTGAAACCGCCACCCACGCCTTCGAGGATCACCCGATCGCCCGGCCGGATGCGTCCGTCGCGCACCGCAAAGTCCAACGCCAACGGGATCGAGGCGGCCGAGGTGTTGCCGTGCCGATCCACCGTGGTGACCACCCGATCCATCGACACCCCCAGGCGCTTGGCCGTGGCTTGCAAAATGCGGATGTTGGCCTGGTGCGGAATCAACCAATCGACTTCTGCCGCATGCAGCCCGGCTTGCGCCAATACCTCCAGCGCCACATCGCCCAGCACCTTGACCGCAAACTTGAACACCGACTGGCCGTCCATACGCAGGAAGGGGTCGCCGATGACCTGTCCGCAGGCCACACTGCCGGGCACGCACAAAATGGAGTGGTGACTGCCGTCGGCGTGCAGGGCGCTGGCACGAATGCCGGGGGTGGAACTGGCTTCGAGCACCACCGCCCCGGCCCCGTCGCCAAACAACACGCAAGTACTGCGATCCGACCAGTCCAGGATGCGCGAGAACACCTCCGCACCCACCACCAGCGCACGTTGGTGGCTGCCGGAGCGAATGAACTTTTCGGCCACGCTGAGCGCATAAACAAACCCGCTGCACACCGCCTGCACGTCGAAGGCCGCACAGCCGTTGCGGATAACCAGTTTGGATTGCAGCAGCGCTGCGGTACTCGGAAAAACGTAATCGGGCGTTGAGGTCGCGACGATGATCAGATCGATGTCCTGCGGGTGACAACCCGCCGCTTCGATCGCACGCTCGCTGGCGATGCGGGCCAGTTCACTGGCGCCGACATCGGCCGGCGCCAGATGGCGGGAACGGATCCCGGTACGCTCGACGATCCAGTCGTCCGAAGTTTCCACGCCGCGAGCGACCAGATCGTGATTGGTGACCGGCTCGCCAGGCAGATAGCTGCCGGTACCGGCAACACGCGCGAAAATCATGCTGTTTCCCCGTGGCTCATTGCCGCCATGCGGCTGCCGATGCGCTCGATCAACTGATTGGCGGCTGCTTCGGCCGCACGATGGATCGCCTGCTCGAACGCATAGGTATCTGCCGATCCATGACTTTTGACCACCACGCCGCGCAGACCCAGCAATGTGGCGCCATTGTAGCTGCGGTGATCGACCCGCCGTTTGAAAGCCTTGAGCGCCGGTAAAGCCGCCAGCGCCATCAATTTGGTCAGCAGGTTGCGGGCGAACTCTTCCTTGAGGAAGGCGGTGAGCATTTGCGCCAGACCTTCGGAAGTCTTCAGCGCAACATTGCCCACAAAGCCGTCGCACACCACCACATCGGCCGCCCCCTCGTAGATGTCCTCGATATTGCCGCAAAAATTGAGGCCGCTCGCGCGCAGCAATACAGCCGCCTGCTTGACGACTTCGTTGCCCTTGATTTCCTCTTCGCCGATATTCAACAGCCCAACGCGGGGACGCTCGACATGCTCGACCGCTGACACCAGCTGCGCGCCCATGATGCCGAACTGCAACAAATGCTCAGGGCTGCAATCGACATTGGCACCGAGATCCAATACATACGTGCGCCCTTGCCGGGTGGGCAGCACGGTGGCAATGGCGGGCCGGTCAATACCCGGCAGCGTCTTGAGCACGAAGCGGGCGATCGCCATCAAAGCACCGGTATTGCCGGCGGACACCGCCGCCTGAGCTTCGCCTTCCTTGACCAAGTTGATGGCCACCCGCATCGATGAATCTTTCTTGTTTTTCATCGCAGCCTGCGGCGCTTCATCCATGCCCACCACTTGGGAAGCAGGATGAACACGCAGACGTTCGCCAAACACGGCGGCGGCATTGCCCAAGGCCGGGCCGAGCGCGTCGGGCTGACCGACGAGCACGACACGGGCATCAGGATGGCTACGCAGAAAAGCCAGCGCAGCCGGCACAGTCACCAGCGGACCGTGATCGCCACCCATGCAGTCGATTGCAACGGTGACACCCATCGGTTTCTCGTGCGGAATCAAACTGAAAATTCAGGACGAAAAAACGGCGCACGCGCCCGAAGCGCTGCGCCGCTTTGTACAGAAAAAAGGCGCTTATTCGCCCTTGACCTTGACTACTTTCTTGCCGCGGTAAAAACCATTCGGGCTGATATGGTGACGCAGATGCACCTCCCCCGTAGTGGCTTCGACAGCCAGCGGCGGGGCGCTGAGAAAATCGTGCGCACGGTGCATGCCACGCTTGGACGGGGATTTTTTATTTTGCTGAACGGCCATGAATCGCTCCTAAAAACAATGAGTCGTACCTACCGCACACCCGGCCTGGCTTTCAACCCGGCGAGCGCCGCGAAAGGCGATTTTTTCTCGCCCCCGCCCTCAGGGCGCGGAACCTCGCAATCATCGTGTCGCGGCGCAATCGGCAAGGCCAGCAGGATTTCTTCTTCGATCAGCGCAAGCACATCGAAATCCGCCCCGGCCTCCACCGTGTCCTGCTCATCGTCTTCCAGCTCATCGTCGGGGATCTCATGACCGACCGGCACGATCAGCAAGCGGGACGTCAGCGCCAAGGGCCAAACCATCTCATCCAGGCAGCGCTGGCAACGCAGCTTCAAAGCCACCGAAGCGGTGAGCAAAAGCCGCGGCTTGCGATCTTCACCCACTTCGCCAGCCAACTGCCATGTCACCACGCCAGACGCTTCGACGAGCTGATCGACGAGCCGCTCAAGCCCCGCCACCGCCACCTCTCCACGCAGCACACGCGCCTCCCGCGCGAACTTGAATGGATCGGCCAGCAAGACCGGTTGAACGCCTTGTTGCGACATAAGCGGGCCATGATATTATTTTCGGCCTACTCTGTCAAAGCCAAGGCAGCGATTCCTCCTTGGCCGGCCGCCCCGCCTTGGCGTCACGGCGACGCGCCTGTCTTTTTCAATACCCCAATGAAACTCGTCCTCGCCTCCACCTCGGCGTATCGCCGGATGCTACTCGAACGCTTCGGTATTCCTTTTATCACCGACCGCCCGGACGTGGATGAGACCCCGCACCCCGGTGAGACGCCGCCGCAAACCGCCGAGCGACTGGCGATCGCCAAAGCGCGCGCGGTCGCCGCCACCCATCCGGAGGCATTGATCATTGGCAGCGACCAGGTCGCATACCTGGGAGACGAGATATTCGGCAAACCCGGCACCGTCGAACGCGCCATCGCTCAGTTGCAACGCATGCGCGGCAAAACGGTGGTCTTTCACACCGCGCTCGCCGTGCTCAATACCACCAGCGGACGATTGCAATGCCAAGGCGTTGCAACCAGCGTGCGTTTCCGGATGCTCACCGACACCGAGATCATCCGTTACGTCAATAAAGAGCGCCCACTGGACTGCGCCGGCAGTGCCAAGTCCGAAGGCTTGGGCATTACCTTGCTCGACGCCTTATCTGGCGACGATCCGACCGCATTGATCGGCCTGCCGCTGATCGCTCTGTCGCGCATGCTGCGCGCAGAAGGCTTGGAGCTGCCATGAACGCAGCGCGCGGCAGCCTGGTGCTGATTCCGGTCAGTCTCGGCCCGGCCCCCTGGCAGCAGTTTCTACCCGAGCATGTTCAACGCACCGCTGCCGGACTCACCCATTTTGTGGTTGAAAACGCCAAAACCGCGCGCGCGCAACTGAAGCGGTTGGATTTCCCCGGCGCGCTTCGCGACACCAAGATTTCCGAACTGCCGCCCGAGCCCTCGCGTGCGGCGCTCGACGCTCTGCTTGCCCCCGCACTGGCTGGCCACGACATCGGCCTGATGTCGGAAGCCGGCTGCCCGGCGGTGGCCGACCCCGGCGCGCACTTGGTGGCGCGCGCCCATGCGCTGGGCCTGCGAGTGGTGCCACTGGTCGGCCCCTCATCGATTTTGCTGGCTTTGATGGCTTCCGGCCTGAACGGCCAAAGCTTTGCCTTTCACGGCTACCTGCCGGTCGACGATGTTGCCCGCGATGGCCGACTGCGGGCACTGGAGGATGAATCCCGCGCGACGCAACGCACCCAGATTTTCATCGAAACGCCTTATCGCAACACACGCATGTTCGACGCCCTGCTACGGGTGTGCCGCCCGGAGACGCGGCTATGCGTTGCACGTGAGCTGACCACCGCGGACGAATGGATCCGCAGCCAGACGATTGCCCAATGGCGCCTGGCACCGCCACCCGAGCTGGCGCGCCGGCCCGCACTGTTCTTGATTCTGGCCTGAGCGATCAAGCATGATCACGCAGCCACGCCGCCAAGTCCTGCGGTGTGGGCAGGCAGGCCAGCGGCTGCTCAGCCTCCAACGCCTCGCGCGGATGCGCCCCAAAACTCACCGCCAGCCCAGCCACCCCGGCATTTTTGGCCATCTGCAGGTCGTGCGTGGTATCCCCGACCATCAAGGCCCGCTCCGGCGACACCCCCAGCTCATCCATCAACTGTTCCAACATCGCCGGATGCGGTTTGGAAAAACACTCGTCGGCGCAGCGGGTGGCATGAAAGAAGGGACCAAGCCCGGAATGGGCCAAGGCGCGATTGAGTCCGACGCGGCTTTTTCCGGTCGCCACCGCAAGCAAGCGCCCGCGCGCGGCCAGCGATTCGATCATCTCGAACACGCCCGGAAAAAGCGTCAATTCATGGTCACGCGACAGATAATGGTGGCGGTAGCGCTCCACCATGCGTGGATAGTCGCGCTCCGGTAACGCTGGCACCGCATGGCGCAGCGCATCGCCCAAACCCAGCCCGATCACATGGCGGGCACGCGACGGCGAGGGTTCGGGCAGGCCCAGGTCCCGACAAGCCGCTTGGATGGACGAGACGATGGCCGCTGCCGAATCGAGCAAGGTGCCGTCCCAATCGAAAACGATGAGTTCAAAGCGTGGGGCCATGTTCAGGGCTGTCCTCGGCATCCAGATAATCGATAAAGCTTTGCAGCTCGTGCGGCAGCGGCGCATTCAGAGCCAGCACCTGGCCGCTACACGGATGGCTGAAGCGCAAGCGCGCCGCATGCAAAAACATGCGTTTCAGACCTTCGCCTTCCAGTTGTTTGTTGAGCGCAAAGTCGCCGTATTTGTCATCGCCCGCGAGCGGGAAACCCAGATGCGCCAAATGCACCCTGATCTGATGGGTGCGTCCGGACTTCAGTTCCACTTCCAGCAAACTGAAGCGCCGCCAGCGCTTGACCAAGCGCACCACCGAGTGTGACGGTTTGCCGTCAGCGCTGACCCGCACCCGACGCTCACCGTCGGCGGTCAGATATTTGAACAGCGGCAGCTTGACGTGCTGCAAGGCATTGGTCCAGCGACCCGAAACCAGCGCGAGATAACGTTTCTCGACCCGCCCTTCGCGCATCATGTCGTGCAACGCGGCCAGCGCGGAACGTTTTTTGGCGACGATCAACAGCCCGGAGGTTTCCCGATCCAGACGATGGGCAAGTTCCAGCATCCGCGCCTCTGGTCGCTGACTGCGCAACTGCTCGATGATTCCATAGCTCACCCCACTGCCGCCATGCACTGCCTTGCCGGCGGGCTTGTCCACCACGAGCAAGGCGTCGTCTTCCCATACTACCGGCAACGGCTTGCCGGCCGGCGCTGGCGCGCTGGCGCCAGGCTGCGCGAGGCGGAGCGGCGGAATACGCACCTCATCGCCAGCGACCAAGCGGTAGGTCTGCTGCACCCGGCGGCCGTTGACCCGCACTTGGCCGGCCCGCAGGATGCGGTAAATGTGACTTTTGGGCACGCCCTTGGCGAGCCGCAGCAAAAAGTTGTCGATGCGCTGGCCGGCCGCGGCCTCATCGATGCGCTCGTGTCGTACCGCAATCGCTTTGCCTTGTATCGTCATTGTGCAATATACTTGCCACTTGGTGTGTCTCGGTTGCGTCGACGCCCCTGCCGCGGAAAGCGCAGGAGACCGGACGACGATGAGCCCTACAGGAGTGCTCCCGGACTGCCAAAGCGTAACCCCGACGCCCAAAAAGGCGTCGATGGTAACGCAAACCGCAATCTTCGACATACGCCAGCCTGACCGCTGGACTTTGACGCGTCACTCACACGCAGGAATCAAATGCTTCCGCGCGACGGCCAATACCCTGGCCGTACCGGGGGAGCAAGAGAGTATCGACCAGCCGACCCATCACAGCCTGATACCAGACGGATGCAAGTAGCCCTACCCAACCGCTTCTGATCCCGTAGAGCGCGATGGTGCGCGCCGTTCGTCCTGCCCGTGGGTGTTTCGCGGGAGAACGACCAAAAATGAAGCGCATGCTTTTCAATGCGACGCAGGCCGAAGAATTGCGCGTCGCGATCGTGGACGGTCAAAAACTGATCGACCTCGATATTGAATCGGCCGCCAAGGAGCAAC